>JBBJMD010000301.1:0-3556 GCA_037719925.1 Ferruginibacter sp. | reverse complement strand
AAGGGTCTCATCCTTAATTTCTGCAAGCTTGTCTACGTTTACCAGCGTTACATTGGGTAGATATTGTGCAGATTTTTCAACATTATATGGTATTGAGAGATCGATGATAAGTTTACTTCTGCCATTTAAGAGATGGGAGGACAAAACAACAGGCTCAGTTGCGTTGGTGGCAACGAGTATGATATCGGCGTCATCAATATATTTGGGTAATTCCTCGATCGGGGCAAAGTTTAGTCCAAGGGTGGATGAAAGCGCAGCCGCTTTTTCGGCTGTACGGTTGATAAGGGTTATATTTTTTGTACCCAGGTAATCAACCACATTTTTGCAGGTATTACGGCCAATTTTACCTGTTCCTATCAAAAGGATCTTTTTATTGGTAACATCTCCCAGCTTTTCTTTGATGTATTGTATTGCAGCGAAGGAAACCGAAACAGTCCCACCGCTAAGTGCGGTGGTGGTGCGGATCAGCTTGGAAGATTGTAATACCTCGTTCACCAGTCTTTCCATGTATGCGCCGATGAAATTGTTTTCTTTCGAAAATTTAACCGCCTGCCTGATCTGGCCCACCACTTCATAATCTCCTAATATCTGCGAGTCGAGCCCTGCGGCCACCTCAAAAAGATGCTCAATAGCTTTATGACCTTTCTTTATATAGGCTATTTCTTTAAAAGTATTTTCAGAACCCTGGGTTTGCGTGCAAAGTAATTCACACAATGGGGATGGATTTTCGGCAAAGCCATAAATTTCAGTACGGTTACAGGTGGAGAGGACAAAAAATTCGTTTACTCCATAAGACAATGCCAGAGGGAATAAACAAGCGTATTGCTCATTATTAATTGCATATTGCCCTCTCAGGTTGGCGTCAGTTTTTTTATAATTGATCCCTGCTATGAAAAAAGTCGATAGATCCGTTAATTTGTATCCGAGCATCGGGAAAGATTGTATAAAATTACACTGCAAAAATACTTGGGTAATTGTAGTTTAACTAATTTCAGTGTCACCGCATTGTCATTTTGCAGGAGCAGTTGTGAGGGTTAAAAGGGAAACTCGGGCTGGTAACATCTTTGTATCAGTGGTGAATACCAAGTTTTTGATGAACGATTGAACTTTTAGGCTGCGAGGTAAGTTACCTTTGCAAATCATGTAATTTATGGCAAAGAAAACAGGAATTGTCTTAATGAACCTAGGTTCACCCGATTCGCCGGATGTAAAAGATGTAAGAAAGTACCTGAAACAATTTTTAATGGATGGGCGGGTTATTGACATACCGTTCCCGGCAAGGTATGCCTTGATCCATTGGCTCATTGTTCCCTTCCGAGCACCGAAATCCGCTGCAGCCTATCAGGCTATCTGGACAAAAGAAGGATCACCGCTGGTGGTACTAACCCGGCAATTGCAACTGGCCTTGCAACAGCAGGTTAGCGTGCCGGTGGAGATCGCAATGAGATACGGTAATCCAACAATGGGGTCGGCCTTTGACAAATTGCTAAAGGAAAATCCGGGGCTCGATGAAGTGCTGGCTATACCGTTGTACCCGCATTATGCCATGTCATCTTTTGAAACAGCAGTGGAACATGCAAAGGACATACACGCTAAGAACGGGTATAATTTTAAACTAAAGTTTCTTAAGCCGTTTTATAATGATCGCGGTTACATTCATGCACTTGCGGAAAATATCAGGCCGTTCCTTCAGCAACCACACGACCATATCTTATTCAGTTACCATGGCGTACCCGGCCGTCACATTAAGAAGAGCGATGTTACCGGGTGCCATTGTCTCCAATCGGCAAATTGTTGCGAAACCGCTTCACCTGCCCATGAGTATTGTTACCGTCACCAGGTCTTTACCACTACCCGCCTCGTGATGGAGGAGTTGGGTATCCGCAATGATCAATATAGCATCGCCTTTCAATCCCGCCTTGGAAAAGGATGGCTCGAGCCATTTACTGATGTTCGTTTAGAGCAATTGCCCAGGGAGGGGATAAAAAATTTGCTCATCCTTTGCCCGGCCTTTGTAAGCGACTGCCTTGAAACACTGGAAGAAATCGAGGAGCGGGGAAAAGAGACATTTATGCAGGCTGGCGGGCAGACCTATAAAATGATCCCCTGCCTCAATACAAATTCGTTGTGGGTGAATGTGCTGGCCGGATGGATTGCGGGGATACGGTATAGTTTATTTGATGCATGGCATTTCCGCACGTGTCATCTTTATATAAGCCGATAAAGTGAAGGCCGTATCCTTGTTAACATTTTGGGTAAATAGCAGACGACAATACAAACTCCATGTTTTTTTATATAAAAGCCCTCCACATTATTTTCATCGTTACCTGGTTTAGCGGTATGTTTTATATGGTACGGTTATTTATTTATAATACAGAGGCACAGGCAAAGCCGGATATGGAAAAGCGTATTCTGACAGGGCAATTTTCAATCATGATCAGGCGCCTTTGGCTGGGGATTACATGGCCTTCAGCCGTATTAACAGTCATCTTCGGTGCCTGGATGGCCACTTATTATTATCCGTTTCCCCAATGGCTTTGGATAAAACTCGGATTTGTTTTGGCTTTATACGCATACCATTTTACGTTACATAGAATTTATACTGAAGAAATAAAAGGCATTTTTAGTTTCAGCTCGAACCAGTTGCGTGTCTGGAATGAAGTAGCTACGATTTTATTGATCGCTATCGTAATGCTGGCTACTGTAAAACAAAATATGAGCTGGGTCTGGGGAATTGCGGGCCTGGTGCTTTTCGCCGTTTTATTAATGAGCGCTATCAAAATATACAAGCTCATAAGACACAAAGGTAAATAACAGTCCTATACAACTTAATACTATCATTATTTCTATACAAGGAAAGGTGTCTTCCTATCAGCCGGAACTGGTACCTGCTTTTGATTTTTTAACACTGCTATAAGATCGGTTTTATCCCTTGCAGGCGGGGAACTAATAAAAAAATTGTCAGAATCACTATTCAGTAGTATATTTGTCCACTAAAACAATAGACTTATCAAATTATATGATACCAATCCTCTCTTCCGTGTGTAATTTCAGGAATATCGGTATGGTCATTTATTGCTGTTAGAAATATAATTGTTGGCTAAATTTTTTGCAGACTTTTTTATCCATCTTTTAGTTTCGAATACAATGAACCATACACAAAATATTATTGATCAATTACTTCTTCAGTCAAATGGACTAAGTATTCCCGCGTTTATAAAAGTTTTAACTGACCAATTCCCGGCGCAGGTTACTTTTTCCTCCAGCTTCAGTTTTGAGGACCAGGCAATTACCCATGAAATATTGAGTAATAAATTACCTGTTAAAATTTTTACATTGGATACGGGCCGGATGTTCGCCGAAACGTATTCGGTTTGGAGCAGCACCAATGCAACTTATCAAACCCAGGTTAAAGCATATTATCCCAACCACGACGCACTACAAGACTTTATCGAAGTAAAAGGCCCCAATTCATTTTATGAATCTGTCGAGAACAGGAAAGGCTGTTGCTTTATACGCAAAGTGGAACCACTTAAGCGGGCCCTTGCAGGTAATG
>JBBJMD010000104.1:0-14024 GCA_037719925.1 Ferruginibacter sp. | reverse complement strand
CGAATGTTTACGGACTGGGCAGGTGTAAGTCCAAAAAAATTCCTGCAATACCTCACAGTAGAATACGCGAAAAATTTGCTAAAGGACAAACAATCAACTTTATTTGACGCTGCTTTTCAATCCGGGCTTTCCGGAACGGGCAGGCTTCATGACCTGTTCGTGAATATCGAGGGGATGACACCCGGTGAATTTAAGAATGGTGGTGAAAACCTGGTTATCCAATACAGTTTTGCCGAAAGTCCCTTTGGAGAAATTTTGGTTGCATCAACCCCCAAAGGTATTTGCCATATGGCTTTTGTTGAAAATGAACAGGAAGCGTTGCAAGCGTTACATATAAATTTTCCCAAAGCTATATACAAGCAGAAAGTCGACCTTATCCAACAAAATGCCTTGTTCATTTTTACGCATGATTGGAATAATATGGGTAAGATAAAACTACACCTGAAATGCACAGTTTTTCAATTAAAGGTTTGGGAAACGTTACTCCGTATTCCGGTGGGGCAATTATCTACTTATGGCAATATTGCTACGCAAATTCAACATCCAAAAGCGTCCCGTGCAGTTGGGTCTGCGATTGCCGGCAACCCTGTCGCTTTTTTAATTCCATGTCATCGTGTTATTCAGTCTAATGGAAGTTTTGGCCAATATCATTGGGGAAGCACAAGAAAAAGCGCAATGATCGGGTGGGAAGCAGCAAAAACTGCATTGGAAAATTAAATGATAAATTTATGAAAGATACACAGTCATTCATTGCTGGCATAAACTGGCAGGGGGTAACAGCGGCAATGAATAAAAAAGGTTATGCGCTGGTTCCTGGTGTGCTAACTCCTCTGCAATGTGCAGAACAAATAAGCCAATATGACGAACCTGGCCTTTACCGTAAAACTATTGTGATGGAACGGTATCGCTTCGGGCTGGGAGAATACAGGTATTTCAATTACCCGTTGCCTGCTTTAATCCAAACCTTGAGGGAAAAAGTGTACCCCCAGCTTTCACCTATTGCCAATAGCTGGATGAAAATGTTGAATACAGATAAACAATTTCCCGCTACGTTTGCTGAACTGCAAAGCCTTTGTCATGAAAATGATCAAACCAAGCCAACCGTGCTGATATTGAAATATGGCGCGGGCGGTTTCAATACCTTGCACCAGGATCTTTACGGCGAGATATTTTTTCCCATGCAGGTGGTGATATTCCTTAACGAACCGGGAAAGGATTTTACGGGGGGACAATTTTTATTGACAGAACAAGTGCCCAGGGCGCAATCAAAAGGTATTGTTTTGAATCCATCCAGGGGAGATATGTTGATCTTTACTACGAATTTCCGGCCGGTAAAAGGAAGCAAAGGTTATTACCGGGTAAATATGAAACATGGTGTGAGCGAAGTGCACAAAGGGGTAAGGCATACAATGGGGATTATATTTCATGATGCACAAAATTGATAGGATGCTTTATCAACATTACAAATATTTACCGTACCGGAACTATTGTTGTTAACGCCGCAGTGTTCATACACCTCACCGGTTTCACCTGGAGGTTTCCTTTAAAATTACCTCGTTCATTAATTAAATTACCATTACAATTTAAACAGTGTGCAAACCGATGGCCAGTTTATCTATCCTTGAATTACCCTTTAACCTGGGTTTAATAGAACCGATGGCCGGCGCGCAACCGGGTGTGAACCAGTTACCAGGGTGGTTAAAGAAATACGGATTTCACAGCAAGCTTCAGCCTGCTGCTGTTTACACGCTTGTGGCTCCGCCTTACAGCATGTATATTGACGATGAATCAGGAGTTAGGAACGCCGATGCTATTTCAAGTTATGCAAAGGAACAGGCTACGTTATTGCAAAAACTGGTAACCCAAAAATCTTTTGTGGTAGCCCTGGGTGGTGATTGCAGCATCCTGATCGGCAATACACTTGCGTTAAAACAAATGGGCAGTTTCGCTTTATTTTTCCTTGACGGCCATACAGATTTTGCCTGGCCCACGATGTCAGCTTCCAAAGGAGCCGCTGGGATGGACCTGGCAATTGTTACCGGTCACGCGCATGAAAAACTATCAGGTATACATGGCCTTTCGCCATATGTTAAAGAAGAAAACGTGTGGTGTGTTGGCAACAGGGATTATGATGAACGATATGTGGCCGCTATCAACAACTCTAAAATTAATTATTTCAACCTGGATACCCTGCGCGGGATAGGGATTGAAAGTTGTTGTCATTCATTTTTGAAAATGACCGAAGAAAAAAACCTGGATGGATTTTGGATACATTTTGACGTAGATGTTTTGGATGACGAAATAATGCCCGCTGTTGATTCAAGGGAAAAGGGCGGAATGAATTATGAAGAATTAAAAAATATCCTCCGGATACTACTTGACAGCGATAAAGCCGTTGGCATTGAAATAACCATACTGGACCCTACCTTGGATCCAACAGGTATCTTCACAAATAAGTTTGTAGACGAGCTTGCGCAAGTGATCAAAGAAAAAAAGGGCGCCAGTAAGACCCCCTCTCTGTAAGTTATAATTTCAGTTCTACCTTTTTGCCGGTTTTAACGGCCAGGTAAATGGCATCAATTATTTTAAGGTCCTTCAGTGCCTCCTCACCATCAACCGGCACCACAGGTTGTTTACCTCCAAGAATAATGGCCGACATTTCATCCATCTGAACTGTTTGATGGGTAACGTGCGGGTGGTTAAGCTCGCCTTTATTAGTCCGGCCTTTAATGGGGCCGTATCCTGTGGAAGGCTGCAATTCCGCGAAACCTTTATCAGCATTTAAAAAAAAGCGGTCCAGGTTCTCCATGCTATAGGTAGATAAACACGAAGCGATTGCACCGCCGGGGAAGCCCAGTTGAAAAGTGATGGTTTCGTCTACTCCTTCTTTAAACTTTTCATGGTCAGTCTTGGTTTCTTCGGCACTTACCCAAACCGGTTCTTCACCAACCATATAGCGGGATCCATTGATCGCGTAAATACCGATGTCCATCAACGACCCGCCTCCCGCCAGTTCCTTTTTTAAGCGCCATTGGTTTGGATCGCCTATTTTAAACCCGCATAAACCCTGGAAAAACAAAACTTTTCCCAGTTCCCCCTCTTTTCGCATCCTGACAATTTCCAGCGTCTTTGGTTCAAAATGCATCCGGTATCCCACCAGTAGTTTTACATTCGCCTGTTTGCATGCATCGATCATCTCCTGCCCTTCCTTTGCATTAAGGGCCATTGGCTTTTCGCAAATAACATGCTTGCCGGCTTTTGCCACCCGGATCGCCTGCTCGCGGTGCAAGCCATTCGGCGTGATTATATATACTGCATCAATGTCCTTATTATCTTTAATGCTGTCAAAATTTTCGTAATTATAACAGTGGGCTGCAGGAATATTATACTTCGTTTGCCACTCTGTTAACTTTGAAGGTGTGCCACTGATGGCACCTGTTAATTTTGCCATTTTACACGACTGCATTGCATCAGCAACACGGGAACCGTAGCTACCGAGGCCAAGGATAGCCACGCGTAGCACAGGCCCATCATAAGACTCGTTGAAAAGACCTTCAATACCTGCAGTGCCCGAACCCGGTAAAAGCTGGAAAGCTATCAGGGAAGAAGTAAATTTTTGTAAAAAGTCACGGCGTGAACTCATATCAGCATATTTTATTTTTTTGTGTAAAGCCCTCAGGAGCGCAATAAATGTAGGCAAAATATTTATAGAATGAACCAAGCCAGTTAATTTTATTTGAGTCGTTAAAAACAAAGGATCCGGCTGCAATGCTGATCGTCCTGCAAGAATTGTCAACATTAAAAAATTATTTCTTTACCGACCGCCATAGCTCATACCGGATAAATAATTGGAGCGAAGTATTTTTTTCTTTCCGTTGCTCGCCCCGGGGCAATTGAAATTTTAAATATGGCTGCAACCCAAAGGAATATCGCGCGCCTGCAGACAAACGTTTCCATTGATATTGTAATTCAGTCAGTCCCTGGATATAGGTTGTTACAAAATTGCTGTCCCCCTTTTTCCAATTTACCAAACCGGAAGTTTTTTGCGTATCTACCCCGGACAACCTGGTTCTGTGCACATCCTGTTGCACAAGAGCACTCTTGAATTTATTAAAGGTAACTCCGGCTCCTACAGAAAATCCAGGCAATAAAAAATAATTGAAGCTAAGCGGCAACTGGTGATAGAATGTCTTTTTTATAATGTTGCTGGTTATAGAAATTGAAGAAGTCAATGAATCCGTAATTTTTTTCTGGGTAAAAAGAATTTCTTTCGTGTATTGCGGCGCCCCGTACCGGAACTCGGATTGGACGAACCACTTTTTATCTTTATACATGCGCAAGTAGATGGAAGGTATATAATCTCCCCATGAATTTTTTCTACCCAAAGAATTATAGGGGTTAGCTTTCTGGCCGGCAAGAGGCAATAACTGGTGCAAACCCAAACCCGCGCTAAAATAGAGGATCTTATTTGCCTTTGGAGTATCAACTGTACCTTTCCGGGAGGGTAAGGTGTCTTTATTCTCATTTGTTAAGGTATCGTGTACGGCATCTGCCTTTGAAATTATTTTAGGGAAACTGTCGCCGGCATTAGGTGATGGCTGTTCGGGGATGGGGCGAACAGTTGGCTGTGCGTTTTCCAGGCTGTCTGCTGCCGCACCCGAAACGGATGCCGTCATGCTCCCACCCGTCTTTTTTAACAGGTTCGAAACGGGTGTATTATTTTTAACAATCTTATCCTGCCGTACTTTTAACGAAGAATTTCTGTTAACAGCTTTTTTACCGGTGCTTTGAACTTTTTGGAATACATGATTAATGCGCGGAGATAAATTTTTATTAACCGGAATGGGGATACCAGCAGCAGTACCGCTTGCAGGCTTTAAAACAGCAGCGCTTTTTTGATGTAACAGCGTATCGTTAAAATTAGACAGGTTAATAGCGGTATCATTCAAGCGCAAAATTTCATCCCGGCCGACTTTACGCGTATCTCCTTCATTCATGGTTTTAACGCCTTCGCTTTTAACCGGCTCTTTGTTATTTTTATAATGAAACCACCCAGCCGGATCAATAATTAATAAACCCGCAATAACCAGTAAAAGGAACAATCCATATATACCACAACCTTTCCAAACCGGAGGTATTACCGGTTCGTCATCATCCCTTTTCAGCCTGCGTTTCATGTCTTCCCAGGCACCATCCTCATTGGGAAGAGGGAGCTCTTTTAACCGCTTCAACAGTTCATCCTCATATGGTAAATGTTCATTCATTAGTATTGCTCCTTATTTAACATAGTTTGTAATTTTTTCCTTGCATCACTTAAGTGCCATTTACTTGTTCCTTCACTTATTTTTAAAAGCCCTGCAATTTCTTTATGGCTATAACCTTCCATTATATATAAATTGAAAACCGCCTGCGTGGCCTGGGGCAATAGCCTGACTATTTCGAGCAGGTGGGCAGCGGAGAGTTTTGAAATTACCTCGGGTTCAATTTCTGCGGCGGCAGCATCTTTAAGTTCTGATGGCTGAATGATAGTTGCTTTTGACCTGCCCAGGTCCAAACAACTGTTAATGACAATGGTACGGATCCAGGTGTAAAGGGAGGCCTTTTCCGGATCGTACCATTGTATGTTTTTGAAAACTTTGTAAAAACCTGTGTTCAAGGCGTCCATTGCGTCCATGTCATTTTTTGTATATCGAAGACATAGATTTATCATCACCCTGTAGAAGTGCCTGTATAATTTCTCCTGGGCATTGCCGTTACCAATTTTGCAACCGGCGATTAATTCATCAAGTTGTTGTTCCTCTTTTATCAAAAAAAATTACTGCTTTACGTTGCGTTATGGTAAGGTTGAAATCAGGCGTTTTCTTACCTGGTTAATTCTTTCTTACACGAAAGGAACACGTGATGCTATGTGTAACGGGTGCCGGGCTACGATCAATAAAGCTTCCGGAAAAAGTTCCTTCATAAAAATCACCCATGCGTTGCGGATAAGCTGTAATGATAACAGTGAATGGTTTGTTAATTATAGGCTCCCTGTAAAGACTTATACTTAATGAAATTAAAGGATAGATTCCTGGTATTGCGTCACCGGAAAAATTAAAGTTAAGTGTATTTTCCGTCCCATTGTACCCCTGCACATAGTTGTAAAATGAATTACCAAAAGGAACGGCAAACGCATTCAATGAATCTCCCGCCGATTTTCCAATATTGTAATCTGTACCATCTATATTATAATTTAAAAACTGCGAGGAGGAGGTACCACAGGCGATAATATTGCCTATCTCTGTTACTGGTGAGGCCACGGGAATTGTCAGTTGGTTGCCCTGTTGCAGGGATGCAGCATTTACTCCAATAACTTCAAAAGAACGGGTAATATCACGGCAGGCAATAACATTCGTTGAAAATTTGCCTTGCATATCTGCCTGCAGGTAGCTAACCATATTATTCAGGTATAGAATTGCATAACCACCAGGTACCGGTGTATTGTCGCAGCCTAGTAGCGTACCGTTTATAGTAACCAGGGACGGTAATGATGAAGGAATAACGATTGTGCCCAGGTCCGCATTGTCACTAAACGGCCCGATATTTTTTGTATAAATCACATCGCACTCATCATAAATTTCAAGTACCAGGTTCATCCCGGAAGGTATTAAACCTGCCGCCTGGCCCAATGAATCAGTATATCCATGTGCGGATCCGCCTAAAGCAGCGCCGGCGGGTTTTATAATTACAATGATATTTTTTAATGGTGATCCCTTAGCAGTTTTAAAGGTTGCAGAGAAACTTACAGTCGGTAAGGGTAAATCGCAGTTCCAGTACGAAAAATGACTTACCTCGCCGACGTAATTACTACCGCTTTTTTGGGCCGTTCCCTGTTCTTTCCAGATGCCCTTTTGCTCATCAATGTACCATAGAGGGATACTAACGGGGGCGGATGATAAAATTGAAGATGGTATGGGAGTAGTGAGGGTTGCCTTTTTGCCAGGAGCTAATTGTAATGGCAGGCCTTCGGCAGATCGAAGTTCAACGGCAAGCATACCGTAAGATGCAAGTACAACCCGCATATTATGCTTATCGTCGGCCATCAGCGATCCGGGGATAGTTTTGCCTATGTCGGCTGAAGTTGGATCGATGTAGGCGGCGTACACCTGCACGGTTCCTGTATAACCGCCACCTGCCTCCGTGCTGATACTACCTGCTGGCAGCGAAACTTTCGCGCCGTTGGTCAAAAGTACCTCGCCACCTGCAGTTGAATTTACCGTACCTTCCAGTTGCTTTTTAATCAGTTTAATAACCACCTGGTTTACACCTGTAGTCGCGCTGAAAGAGCGGTACGCTTTAAAGTATCCCGGCTGCTCAGCAATAACCGTTGAAACATTATTATCAAGTTCCGCATCGGTAATCCGGAAGTAGCCCCTGGTATTTGTAGTCGCCGTTTTTGTTCCCACGGTAATAGTAGCACCGGCTGAAGGCTGGCCGTTCTCGTCTAAAATATTTCCTTGCAGCGTGGAGATTAGTGGTGATGAAGCCGGCTGGCCACCCGGCAATTTAACTGGGTTGCCGCCACTTAATTCCTTTTGACATTTTAAAGAAATAACCGTCACAGCAACCACCAGGAGTACATGATACATTCCTTTCATAAAAGTTGTTTTGATCATGTACTCCAACAGAAGATAAAAGGTTGGGTGTAATTTATAATAAAATATAGGAGATGGGAAAATGTCTTTATTTTCAACATATCATATTTTCATATTACGCCTGTTTATAGCAAGTTGTTAAATTAGATTACCGGGGGGATCCGGGCCGCCTTAAAAAAAGCTTAAAAAGCAACATTCGGAAAGCACGATTATAAACCAATCAAAATCTTTCAAATTGAAAATAACTAATGAAGGCGGGTACCCTTGATATAAAAACAGGCGAAAGGAAAACTACGGCCAGGTGGAAATTAATAACGATAAAAAGATATAAAGTGTAAGTTTATCCCGGCCGGCAAAGAGAATCACTGTAATGCCCTCACTTTTTCAGGCAATTGGATGGTGCAAAATAAAACTGAAATAAAAATTTACAAACTAAACCACTTCAATGATTACTAAAGTCAGCTTAATAATGTTAACACTGGTTGTTTTCTCTCTCCACAATTTTTTGAGGGCACAACAAATTAAACTGCTTACGTCCGGTACCAATACATCTATTCGTGGGTTGAGTGTTGTAAATGACGGCGTAGTTTGGGTAAGTGGCAGCAATGGTACCGTCGCAAGATCAACCGACAGCGGAAATACATTCAAATGGATGACAGTTAAAGGGTTTGAAAAAACAGACTTCCGGGATATAGAAGCATTTGATGCAACTACAGCTGTGATTATCGGTATCGCAGAGCCGGCCTATATTTTAAGAACGAATGATGGCGGCGAGACGTGGGAACAGGTATACGAAAATAAACGAAAAAGCATGTTCCTCGATGCAATGGAATTTTGGAGCCCTGATAGCGGTATCGTTGTGGGTGATCCAATCGATGGTAATTTTTTTATAGCACTTACCAGTGATGGCGGCAGAACCTGGGAAGAAATCCACTCGTTCAATTATCCCTTAGCAGACAGCATGGAAGGCTGCTTTGCAAGCAGTGGCACTAATATCAGGAAGCCCGATCAACAGGCACCGGTATTTGTTACGGGTGGCTTACATAGTAACCTGGTGATGCCCGGCAAAAAGATATTATTACCCATTATCCAGGGAAAGGAAACTACCGGGGCAAATTCGGTAGCAGTGAAAAAGAAACATACGCTGATCATCGTGGGCGGTGATTTTAGCAAAAGGGATGATACAACTAAAAATTGTTTTATTTCTACTGATAGAGGCAATTCCTGGACCCCGCCACAAACCCCCCCGCATGGTTACAGGAGTTGTGTGGAATGGCTGGGCAAAAAAAGATGGGTTTGTTGCGGACTGAATGGGGTTGATTACAGCCTGGATGAAGGCAATAACTGGAGATATATTAGCCAGGAAAGTTTTCACGTATGCCGAAGGGCAAAGAACGGCAAGGCTGTTTTTTTTGCCGGAGGCAACGGAAGGATTGGAAAGTTAAGCCCGCTTTAAACATGCGCGTAGGGCTGTTTACCGGCAACTATATTATCTGCAGCATGTTGTTGCCCGCGTAAATGCTTTCTAATGTTTTCTTACCAGCCTGATTGACATATACCCTAAATGGCAGTAAATAAAAATTTAAAAATTTTGAAAGCTATACCACTACAGTCCAACATCACTATTGCTGAGCTGTAGAAGCTGTAATACAAACAGGGAAGATTGACTGATTACTAGAGCGCTTTTAAATCATCGTCATTTCTTAAATGCAAAATAAACAGCGCCCATAATCAGGGCAAAACTAACCAGGTATTTCGAGTGAAAAGGTTCTTTCATATAAACCACCGCAAATACTGCAAATACTACCAGGGTAATCGCTTCCTGGGAAATCTTTAATTGAAATGCATTAATGCCATGGGTAAATCCATAGCGGTTTGCGGGCACCGTTAAACAATATTCAAAGAAGGCGATGCCCCAGCTGATCAGGATAGCTCTCCATAACGGCATGGAAGTATTCTTTAAATGGCCATACCAGGCAAACGTCATAAAAATATTTGAAAATAGAAGCAGGAGTATCATTTTGGCCATGGCGTTATGTTTTACGTGATTAAATTATCTTCAAAATTATGTACATAAAGGCAGCATACATAGTAATGGAAATCCAATTGACATATAACTATTTGGCATGATTTTGGAAAATATCTTATTTTTAAGTATTAATGCTGATGAAATGACAATTTTATTTGTTAACATATGAACATTCGATATTAACTTCAATTTTCGATTATTATTTTTATAAAAAAAACAACATGGCATTTGAAAATTTCCCAACGGCAGAAAGTGCGCCGCAAACATCACCCCAACCAAAAAAATCAGATTGGCGTACGTTCTTATCTATTGGGTTGGTAGTTGCTTTACTCGTACCTGGGGATATATTATTTGGGATAAAAGTAAAACCAAAGAAACTTTACAGCAAAAAGATACGCAGCTCTTTTCTGTAAGGACGGAAAAAGACACGTTGCAAAGTTTACTGGATGAAGCCACCAACAGGTACGATCTTTTAAAAACAACCAATGCAAAAAAAGACAGTACCATCACCACAAAGGATAGAGAGATTGCTGAAAAAAAATCAAGAATTCAAGGTTTATTGTCAAAAGCAAATGCAACAACGGCAGAGCTTCGAGAAGCTAAGCGGCTGATCGCATCTCTGAATGCCGATATACAGGGGTACAAAGAACAAGTTGAAATATTAAAGGGACAAAATGTACAGCTTGCCAAAGAAAAGGAAGCCGTCACACAGGAAAAGATCATCGTGGAGAAAAATTTTGATTCAGCTAAAACTGTCATTAAAGAAAAAGAAGACCTGATAGATGTGGGGTCCACCCTGCATGTTTCCAACTTTAATATTGCCGGCGTGCAGGAGAAAAAGAGCGGAAAGGAAAAAGTAACCACTACCGCCAAAAAGGTTGATAAGCTTAGGATCACTTTCGATTTAGATGAAAACAGAATTGCTGATTCCGGACCTAAAGAACTTTATGTATCTATCACCGCGCCGGACGGAACTCCCTTGGCAGTGGAAGCATTAGGCTCAGGGAAGTTTACTACAAGAGATGGCGATGAAAAGTTTTTCACGCATAAAGTAGAGATCAATTATACCCAGGGCCAAAAGCAAACAGTAAGTTTTGATTGGAAACAAAATACAAATTTTGCCACAGGCAGTTATAAAATTGAGGTATTTCACAACGGGTTTAAGATTGGAGAAGGTGTTCGGATATTTAAGAAGGGTGGTTTATTTGGATAATTAAAATGTATATATTGAAAATGCGTTCCGATCTCAACCGGGACGCTTTTTTTTTTGAAAATTTGACCACGGGCCGGCTTAGAGGATTGCCCTTACGCTGGCGCGTCCGATGTGCACTGTTCTTGCATCACCGGCTTTTCTTCCATCATACTGTATCGTCATTTCTATGTTTCCCGCAAGGCGTTTAGTATACTCCATTGTCCATAAAAAATTATTACCGGGTAAGAGACCGTCTAACATGATATAACCCACCGTTGAATTAGGCGATCCGCCGGTAGCATAATTGAACTTAATCGCGTTGTATGAAAAACGCGCATTGATCGTGCTGCTGGAAAGTACATTATACTTCACCTCGGTACTGATCATATTGTTAACGGATCTTTCAAGATAACCAATGGTGTTCTTTTTCTCATTTATATTGTAGGCAATGGTTACCCTGATATTGGTGCCGTTGATATAGCTTAAGGAAGGTTCAGCTACCTGTTGCTTTACGAAGTAATTGCGGTTATCAAATTTGGGGGTGCCCAGTTCATTGATCGCGGAGCGCAATACAATATTAAGAGAAAACTTTCTGCTGAAATTCCACCGTGTCTTAAATACCAGGTTACGTAATTTCCTGCTTTCAACACCATAGGTTAGTAATGATTTTCCATTGGTAAGGCCATGGGTAATATCCATACCCCATCTAGTGGAAGTACGGTTGAAAAAAATGTATTGGTCAAAAAGGAGTTCAGCGTAAGCAGGGTCGTATCTACCAGCCGGTTTGTAAATGGGTTGAATTCAAAATTACCGTAGCGATATCTTTTTTAAAATTTGTAACGAGGAAGAAGAACTCGAACGGCTTAATAATTTTTTAAATCCCTTCGCTTTGGCAATATCGATTATCACCCGTGGGCTCAGGTCTACATTATAATTGAACTGCACATAATTGGCTTTTACAAACTGGTTGGTGGGTGTATTTACCCGTATATACTTTCTCTGATCGGGAAACAAGGCAATTTCAAATTCATTTAGTTCCCTTACCCCGTTGCTGTCATAATCATTCCAGGTATACTCTCCCTGTCCTGCCGGCACTTCCACAAATGTAAACTCTCTTTTTTGTTCCTGTCCTGCACCTACTTCATAAAGAATATTGCCTGTTAAAAGCCCCTTCCATTCGTTTACAAAATACTCTGCCCTTCCCAGGAGGCTTTCATCGGCTTTCTGCCTGCTTAATTGAGTATTGAAAATATGCAGTTTCCGATAGGTCACATTAAGCTTCAGCTGGCGTTTATCGCTTTTCAGGAGTTCAGTAAAAAAACTATAGTTATCACTCCTGTCGGCTTTTATAAGCGCTTTAGCCAACGGGTAATGGTCGTTCCTCGTAAAGTAACTAATACCCCATTTATTTAACTTTAATTCATCGGATTTTATATAAGCCTGCCAAACATTAAAAGCAAAACTGAACGGCGACAATGTATCTGTAACTTTATTATGCTGGCGGTTATGCTCACCCGAATAGTTTACCCCTACCTGAATATTGCGGTATTTTGGCAGGAGCTTGCTAATGTCGATGGTGGGCCGCAGGTAAGTGCCATTCTGCACGGGGGTATTGTTGGTAGTGAGGCTGATCAGCTGGGTGATCTTGAAGCCCTTCGCCATAGTGTAAAGATCCAATTGGTGACGAAAGCCATTATACTTATCACTCCTGTTGTAGTTAAATACATCATATTTTATGCGGCTGCCGGCTTTATCTGTTAGCCTGAACCCGGCATTTGACAAATGCTCGTCAGCAGGGCTGATAAAAAACGGCAGGCTCCAATCCCTGTTAAACTCTACATTTCTTAAACGCTCCAGGGGCTTAAACCTGCTTTGAACATATTCATAACCCGCATGGGTTTGTAATCGCAGGTCCTTTTTAAAAAAACGGATTGGCTGATCCTCTTTTACAAACTGCAGTTTTGCCGCCACAGCCTGATCGTTGGATTTACTTAAAGAAGAGAAAAGATTAATATCATACTTGCTGGAAGCAAATTCAGCTTTTGTTTTTGTCTTTGTACCACCGTATATTCGGCACCGACGGTTACAATCGTTGTTGCTTTGGTGTCACCAATAAAATTACCGGCTGCCAGTCGCCCCGCCGGATATTGTTAGCATCAGGCGACACCCATTTAAAAACCTTGCCATTGGTAGCATTGAACAATTGCACATAATTTCCTTTACCCGCCCCGGGAGAGAAGGCTACATTGTACAATGTATCCTCAGGTTATCTGAATATACAAAAATGGAATCACGCTGGCTGACATTAAAGAAAACTTCTGTTTTTTTGTACAGGATCTTGCCGGCCGCCATCGTATCACGCGTAGCTTCCGCGTAAAAAGCCGTATCGATCCCATCCCCCACATTTGCCAAAAACTGCTTTTGGTTAAGATCCAGCGTTTGATTGATGGCCGAATTTTTTGCATCCTGGTTTGAGAAGGCAGCTACGCTAACAAGTAATTTATTATTAAAATTTATTTCATTATTGATATAGATATTTGAGTTCAGAAAATTGCGGTCGGCATATTCAAACTCAACCTGTATCCGCTTATCCTTGGTGACCATTCGTTTTGGAGTAAATGTCAGTTCCGCGGTATTGTAATTAATTACATAATCCTGGTCTTCGCCACGCTGCAATAATTCGCCATCCATAAAGACCCGTTCTGTTCCGGCAAGCACGGTAAAATATAATTCGTTGTTTGCTCCCTGCAGGCGGTAAGGCCCCTGGTTTCCTTCCTGCGGAATTAAAATATTACGGTTGAACTTTCCTTTTGCAACCGAGCCGCTAACCAATAAAGAATTATGGGTCTTTTTGCCGATCCTGTTATCAGTTATAAATGAAACCCCTTGCAGTCGCTTATAAAAGTTGAGGAAGTAATTTTTGCTTTGGCGAATATCTATGTCTCCGAAATTTATTTGCCAACCACGCTTTTTAACCTGTAAGAAAACCCTGTCAAAATCGCGGAGGTCCTGTGTATTGCCATCGGGCTGAATTGGGATATTATTATCGGTAATGGCAGCAGTCAGCTCAAGGCTGTCACCGATAAAGCCGTTCAATTGCAGGTTCAGGTTCGAATTCAAAACGGCATCCTGGCTATTGCCGAAAGAAATGCCTCTTCCAAAACTTCCA
>JBBJMD010000300.1:0-3589 GCA_037719925.1 Ferruginibacter sp. | reverse complement strand
AATGCTGCCCGAAATCCTTAAATTTTTGAAACATGGTTACCGGGTTCCGTACCCAGCCATAATGATAAATATAGGCGTCGATGAGTTTTACCCTTAATTTTTTGCCCGTATTAAACCTGAAGCCCTGCGCATCTTTGAAGCTTCTTATATTTTTATCATTCCTGATTACCCTGATCTCTTTGGAATACCAACTTCTGCCATCACCAATAAAACGATAGCTGCCATAAAAATGCCGGTAGTGAAATAATATCCCATCAACCTTGTTATCATCCTTATACTTTTCCATGACATTAATGATAAGCGCATGATACTTTTCGTGCACCGCCTCGTCTGCCTGTATGTAAAAGAGCCAGTCGGCATCACCCGAGGTTGCATCCAAAGCTTTATCTGTTTCCACTGCCAGCACCTTACCTCCTTCCCGTAAATTTTTATCCCAAACAGAATGAATTGTTTTAATTTTTTTATCATTGATCGATGCCACCAGGCTATCCGTTTCATCTTCTGAATCTCCAAGGCATATCACCATTTCATCCACTAAAGGTAAAATTGATTTTACAGATTCTACCACGGGATAGCCATACTTAACCGCATTTTTAACAAAAGTGAATCCACTGACTTTCATGGCATGTTTTTATCCAGGAAAAATTTAGACTGGTTGGTAACGCTTGTTAATAGAGGGCATCATCAAACAATAAGATAAATTATTTATAACTCCTTTGAGTTGGCTTCACAATTTCAAATTCGAGCTGTTCTTTATTTAACTGCCAGTTGCTTTCTCCCTTGTACTCCCATGCCGATACAAAACTAAAATTCTCATCATCCCGTTTCGCCTCACCTTCTTCGGTCTGGGATTCTTCCCGGAAATGGCCGCCGCAGCTTTCATTTCTTGTAAGTGCATCCAGGCACATCAGTTCGCCCAATTCTATAAAATCCGCTACCCTTCCTGCCTTATCTAATTCGGGGTTCATGCTACTAACCTCACCGGGTATGCGCACATCTGTCCAGAATTCATTTTTCAGTTGCCGTATTTCAACAATCGCCTCCTGCAGTCCTTTTTCATTGCGCGCCATGCCGCATTTATCCCACATTATTTTTCCAAGTCTTTTGTGAAAACTTTCAACGGTTTGCTGGCCCTTAATATTCATCAATGTGGTGAGGCGGTCACTTACCGCTTTTTCCGTTTCAACAAATGCAGGATGATCAACAGGGATGGCGGTGGTACGGATGTCATCTGCGAGATAATTTCCCAGCGTATATGGAATAACGAAATATCCATCAGCCAGTCCCTGCATTAAAGCAGAGGCTCCAAGCCGGTTGGCGCCGTGATCGCTAAAATTCGCTTCACCTAAGGCGTAGAGTCCCTTCACAGTGGTTTGCAATTCATAATCAACCCACAGGCCACCCATCGTATAATGTACGGCGGGATAGATCCGCATCGGCATTTCATATGGATTTTCACCTGTTATCTTCTCATACATTTCGAAGAGGTTACCATATTTTTCTTCTACCACAGCTTTACCTGACCTGATGATTTCCGGATCTGATGCCCCGGTATTACCCTGCTTTCCCAATTCAATTTTTCCATAACGGATGATCGCATCTTTAAAATCAAGGTAAACCGCCAGCTTCGTGGTGCCGACACCGTAACCTTCATCGCATCTTTCCTTGGCAGCCCTTGAAGCAACATCCCGGGGAACAAGGTTACCAAAAGCAGGGTATCTTCTTTCTAAATAATAATCTCTTTCCTCTTCGGGTATATCAACCGCTTTACGGTTGTCATCTTTTTGTTTAGGCACCCAGATCCGTCCGTCGTTTCGTAAGCTTTCGCTCATTAAGGTAAGCTTGCTTTGATAATCGCCGCTAACGGGAATGCAGGTTGGATGAATTTGTGTGAAGCAGGGATTACCAAAAAAGGCTCCCTTTTTATGGGCCTTCCATGCGGCGGTAACATTACATCCCATCGCGTTGGTACTCAAATAAAATACATTCCCATAACCGCCGGAGCATAACAGTACCGCATGCCCGAAGTGCCTTTCCAGTTCCCCGTTTACGAGATTTCGCGCGATGATCCCTCTTGCCTTATCTTCTATCATCACTACATCCAGCATTTCATGGCGGGTATACATTAGAACATTGCCCAATGCAACCTGCCTTTCCAGCGCGCTGTAGGCACCCAGCAGCAATTGCTGCCCCGTTTGGCCGGCAGCATAGAAAGTGCGCTGTACCTGCGTTCCGCCAAAACTGCGGTTACTGAGTAAACCGCCATATTCTCTTGCAAAAGGTACGCCCTGCGCCACGCACTGGTCTATGATCGCATTGCTTACTTCGGCGAGGCGGTGCACATTGGCTTCCCGGGCCCTGTAATCACCTCCTTTTACAGTGTCATAAAAAAGGCGGAAAACAGAGTCGCCGTCATTTTGATAATTCTTCGCCGCATTGATTCCACCCTGCGCTGCAATGCTATGCGCCCTCCGGGGGCTATCCTGGAAACAAAAGGCTTTTACCTTATAACCCATTTCTCCCAATGAGGCAGCCGCCGAGGCTCCTGCCAGTCCTGTTCCAACCACGATAACTTCGATCTTGCGCTTGTTGGCCGGGTTCACCAGTTTCACATGCCCTTTGTAATCGTTCCACTTTTTATCCATTTCGCCATGGGGAATTTTTGAATCGAAAGCCATAATATATTTAATTAGATGATTATTTAAAGTAATTCCGGGTGCAGTAGCTCCTAATTTATCCAGTTTAAATAGAAAGCCACGGGCATTAATGCAAAAAGAAGACATATAATCAATGAATAGCCGACACCGGCGGCTTTAATGATTGGCGTGTATCTTTTGTGATTCAGGCCAAAGGTCTGGAAGGCGCTTTGAAACCCATGCAACAAATGCCAGCACAAGGAAATCACACCCAGAATATAAACAATCACTATTATGATATTGTTTTGAAAAACCAGTTGCATTTCTCTATACAAATTATGAACCCCCTGGTTATTATAAGTTGCAAGCGTGGTCTCTTCAACCGGGTGAATATTAGCTAATCCTCCAAACCTGGAAGGCGTCCAGAAATGATACAGGTGCAGCACAAGAAAAATCAGGATCAGGGTGCCAAGCAAACCCATGCTCCTGCTATACCATTTGCTGTTGGACTGCCGGTCATTGACGATATACTTGACAGGACGTGCGGCTGTATTCTGTTTCCAGAGTATAAGGCCCTGGATAATATGTAAGAGCAGGAAGGCAAAAAGACCGATCTCCATGGTGCGGGTGATGAGGTTGGTGCCCAGCAAATGCCCCCAATGATTAAACGTTTCTCCCCCGTCATTAAAAAAGATCATGGAATTAACACCACAATGGACAATTAAAAAAGTGATCAGAAAAAAACCTGTAAGTCCCATTGTAATTTTTTTCCCTATTGAAGAAGCGAAGAAGTATTTCCAGGTCATAAAAAGAGTGATTTTTTGGAACGACAAAATTACGTCAGGAATGGCCAATAAAATGTTTTATTACAAAATAATAGGTCTGCAAAGCTGTTTTGGAAAATTAATTTAAATAAGAATTTCAGTAGCGAAAGTGCGTGACGACTATTTAAA
>JBBJMD010000299.1:0-3604 GCA_037719925.1 Ferruginibacter sp. | reverse complement strand
TTACCTGCCGTTCCTCATACCTGGTTGCCGTAGGCACGATAATTTTTAGGATGTTAATAGTTATTTATTTCCTCGTTATATCCTTCACTTGTTGTTTAATATCATCCATTTCAAAAATTTTTTTCCAGTCATCTTTAAAAAGAAGTGGCTTTGCTCTTTTACTGATCTTATAGGCGGCATCGGAAAAGCTGCCGTTTACTTCTTTAAACAACACGGCTATCTGTATCCTTAGATGGCCAAGTACAAAATCCCGTGCCGCCGCTTCAGGAACCCCGAGTTCGAGGATGCGGTCATAGCCTTCCTTTACAACTTCCATGCATGTTTGGGCAAGGGTTTCAACCATGGCCGGTTCCAGAATTGCCATTTGCTCCATGGTAATCCGGTAGGAGTCCTTAATTGGTCCGTACATATCTTTAGCAACTTTTTCACCCAGGGTGAAATGTTCTTCATTACCGTGCATCAGTGCCACCACAATCGACTGCTTTGCAGAAATACCTCCATAAAAATCTCTGAAAGCTTCTTCAGAACTTTCCCAGTTAAATACCGAAGGGTGACAAGGATGCGTAATTACATATCCGAGGTCATCCCGGTGAAAAATTACCCCATCAAGCGGAGCTGCCGGATCCAGCGTCATTACAAGCGCTCCCGGTTTCATAAGGGGAACCAAATCGGTTGAAATCTCTCCGATAGTTACATCGGGTACCGCAAGTATGACAATGTCTGCAGCGGGCACGGCCTCAACCTGGTTGGCAAGGACAACGTTACGTGCCTTAAGATTTTCAATACCCTTTTCACTTACTTCCAGGAAATCCAACAGGTAGGAAGGGCATTTTTTAAAATTATCCGTAAGCCGGCAACCCATTTTGCCACCGGCACCGATCAATGCGATTTTTGTCATTTGATGATAGTTTTTAGATATTGTAAACTTTTATCGACCCATTGTTTTTCTTTTGCGAGGGTTAGTTCAACTGTTAATGCTGGTTCTATCCAAAGCTCAAGTGTAGCGGTATTGCACCTGCCCCACTTTTCCAACTCACCGATCAGCCAGGAAATATCAAGCATGCCGTCGCCGGAAGGTTTCCCTTCCACAGTAAAACCCATTTTATGGCTTACCCGCTTTATTTCAAAATCCTTAATATGCACATTTACCGTGTAAGGAGCAAGGATCTCTCCCACTTCGCGTATACCTTCGCCTGCACCGATAGAATTAGCGGTATCCAAACAAATGCCTACCCAGTTTGGGTCTGTCGACCTTATAATATATTCAAGCGTGCGGGCTTTGAAACGATCATGGTTTTCGATCGCCAGCACAATACATTCTCCGGATAATAAAGGCAATGCAGATCCAATGATATCTATCACTTCATTCACATCCGGATGAAATCCATCATCATCGATCACAAGTCGTATAAACCCAGATCCAAGCTGCCGGGCTATTTGGAGGTACTGTTCTATATTTTGCCTGTTAAGGCCTCTTGTGCCTACCTCAAGCTGAACTCCGGCCCCAGCCGCATAGTTTTTAAGCTCAATTAATTCCTTTTGATTTAATGTATGTAAAGGCAGATTGTCTCCAAATTGTAAAAAACCAAGCTCGTTAAGTTGCGCGGAATCGATAAGTCTTTTGGCAGTTAACAACCCCGGTCCGCCTGTTGCATTGCAGCCTACCATCCAGGGGAAAGAATATGAACTTATTCCTAAATACACACCTATGTTTATTTCTGTAAAAGTCAATCAATGAATCTAATTTCCACCTCAATTATTTATCCCATATTTGGACTATTTTGTCTAAATTTAAAGGGAAATTAAAATATTTCAGCTAATTCTGGTCGCATGACTGAACCCTCCTATAGATTGATTGCACCGGCAACAAATCAATCCTTTGTTTTTAAATGGGAAGCTTTCAACCTGGCAACCCGCTGGCATTTTCATCCCGAGATTGAGCTGATCTATATTGTTAAAGGTAAATGCAGTGGGGTTATCGGCGACGGGTTCCAGCAATTTGAAGAAGATGACCTTGTTTTACTCGGCTCTAATTTTCCACATGTACTGCAGGAGGACCGGGAATTTGCGAAGGCCGAACCCGACTGTAAACCATTTGGGATGATCATTCAATTTACACCTGATTTTCTCGGTAGTGATTTTTTCTTTAAACCTGAATTGAGGGAGGTGAACGATCTGCTTGTCAGAGCGAACAGGGGGCTTCATTTTAACAAAGCGTTTGTTAGGGAACTGGTCCCGGAATTATTACAGATGCACAAACTTCCTGAAACACGCAAACTGCTTTCCTTACTGAATATTTTAACTGCCCTGGCAGAAAACAAAGCGTATGAATTTATTACGCCAAAGGGCTATAATTTCAATCCATCGCATGATGAGGAACGCATGCGCTCAATTAACCAATATGTATATGAACATTTTGCAGGTAAGATAAATATCAGGGATGTGGCAACAGTTGCCAATATGACTGAGACCTCATTTTGCAGGTATTTCAAATCCAGGACGCTAAAAAGTTTTACCCGGTTCCTGAACGAAGTAAGGATATCTTATTCTTGTAAATTATTAGGCAAGACCAATTATTCAGTGACAGAGGTTTGTTTTGAGTCCGGGTTTAATGAGCTATCCTATTTCACCAGGTGCTTCAAAAAGATCACGGGGTTTTCTCCCCTGCATTACAGGAGGTTAAAGAAAGGGCTGTAGTAAGCAAAATCGAACCGCCGGGTATTCTGAATTTGAGACTTATCCAATAATAACCCATGAATACTTCTTGTTAGTGCCTATGAATTTTTTTTAACCTTGATATCAATCCACACAGCAGTAATCAGTATGATGCCCAAAATAATTTCCTGCCAATAACCACTGACTCTTGCTATTACCATGATATTTGCAACGAGTCCCATGAATAAGGACCCTAATAATGCCCCGGGTATTTTTCCTGTTCCTCCCTGCAGACTTGCCCCTCCTAAAATGACAGCCGTAATAACCCGTAGTTCCATTCCCCTCCCGAAACTGCTGGTCACTGCGCCAATGCGGCTGGCAAGCAAAATACCGGCGATCCCTGCCAGGGAGGCACTGATAATAAAGGCATAAACTTTCATCTTGTTTACCTGGATACCACTCAGATCAGCGGCTCTTTCATTACCTCCTATAAAATAATAACGCCGGAAAAAAGCACGTTTATTAAACAAGAAGGTAAAAAGCCCGATGGCTGCGATCATATACCAGACGGGCATCTGGAGCCCAAGCAATTTACTTTGCCCGATAGCATTAAACCAATACGGAAGGTCCTGGATGCCTGAGCCTGCTATCATTAAGGCACAGCCACGTATGATTCCCATCATGGCCAATGTTTGAATAAGCGGATTGATTTTCTGGTAGGCTACCAGGTACCCGTTTACGATCCCGATCAGCAGAGAACAAACAAGGGCGATAGCAATAGCAAAACCCACGGGAGTATGTTTAAAATACATGAGCCACGCTGCAAGTCCACCGCTGAATGCTGCCACAGATCCGACCGACAGGTCAAAATTACCGGAGATAAGGAGGATCATCATGCCGATAGCGACGATAGAATCGATACTGACATTCAGTAAAATTTGCGACATAT
>JBBJMD010000298.1:0-3606 GCA_037719925.1 Ferruginibacter sp. | reverse complement strand
ATATAATTGTAAATAGTCTGTTAAATCACTTTCAATGTTAAAGGGTAAAGTCTTCTTCCCTTTTATTTTGCTAAATTCTTCAACCAGCTTTTTATCCACGTTCTCTGCTCCGAAAGTTACCGCATCTGCATACGCAGCTCCTCCCCTGAACATGCCCGTATTGTTTATATCCTTAAAAAAATCGAGTTCCTTTTTAGTCACATTATCATTGATGGTGGCAAGCTTCAGGAAATCTGCGCTCAGCTTTTCTTTAAACGTATTTTCACCGATCGTAAAAATAACTTTACAATTACTGAAAACCGGTTCTTTTTTATAAGCTGTCTTTATAAACATTGGAATCAGCCCGGTCATCCAGCCACTGCAATGAATGATATCGGGAGGCCAGCCAAATTTCTTAACGGTTTCCAGGGCGCCTTTACAAAAAAGCGCGGTCCTTAATCCGTTATCATCATACCACTTTTCCTGCTCATCTGTAAAAATGGATTTCCTTTTGAAAAAATCTTCGTTATCAAGAAAGTACACCTGTAATCTTGCATTGGGAAGAGAAGCTACTTTTATCACAAGGGGGTAATCATCTCCATCAATTGAAACATTGATACCGGATAAACGAACCACCTCATGCAAACGATGCCTTCTTTCATTAATGATACCAAAGCGGGGCATTATGCACCTCACTTCCATGCCACTATCATTTGATTTTATTGCCAGCTTGTTGATGATCTCAGCAAACTCTGTAAGTTCTACATACGGAGACATTTCGTTGGCAATAAATAAAATTCTTTTTTTTGTAGACATTTGCGCTTGATTATTGAGTCCAAAGGTCAGTTTCCCTAAGGGCGGCAAAGTTACAATAATTTTCTTACAATCAATTTACACACTACATTTGGTCCTGTTCAGGCAGCAGCCAAAACCCGGATGAGCTGCCTACTATATTTATCAGCATAACTTACATTACGAATGATCATATTTAAAAATACCGCGGATATTCACTTGCATCTCTTATCGAAAAAAAAGGATTTAATTACAACAGGGTTTGTACCAACGATGGGTGCTTTACATAGTGGCCATATTGCACTGGTAAACAAAGCGCGTTCCGAAGCGGAGATTGTTATAAGCAGTATTTTTGTAAATCCTACACAGTTTAATGACCCGAAGGATTTTGCGAAATATCCGAGTACAATTGAAAACGACATTTACTTGTTGGAAAAATCGGGATGTGATATATTATTTTTGCCTACAGTAGCCGCTATTTACCCCTATGGTTTCAAATCGACGAAACATTATGAGCTTGGAAATTTGGAAACAATACTGGAAGGACAATACCGTCCCGGACATTTCCAGGGCGTATGCCAGGTAGTGCACCGCCTGCTTGAAATAATTGTTCCTTCAATATTGTACCTGGGGCAAAAGGATTTTCAACAATGCAAGGTACTTGCTAAAATGATCGGGATCCTCGGCATCGATACATCTATTTCTGTTTGTAAAACACAGCGGGAACCAGACGGGCTGGCAATGAGCAGCCGTAACCTCAGACTGAACGAAACTGAAAGAAAGCTGGCCCCGGGCATATATAAGGCATTGCTTTCCCTGCAAAAAGAGATCAGTGCCGGCGATATAACGACCCTAACCTCCAGGGCAAAGCAACAGTTGGCCCATGATGGTTTTAAAGTAGATTATATAGAATTTGCCATTGCGGATTCGCTCGAAATTATACAATCGTGGGATGGGCAAACTCCGCTGGTAGCATTAGCTGCAGCCTACCTGAACGAAATCAGATTAATTGATAATATCCTGATAAATGATTTACCTTTTAAAGGTCTGGCTCCGGGTAAATAACCAGGTACCTTTTGGCCATACATACTAGCACTCAGCTCCATTATAATTGTTGCTTTATTAGTTTTTTTAAAATTGGTTGCGCATAGGCTGCTATTATTTTGACCTGATTTTATTATAGGTCGTTTATACAATCAACCTACAGAAAGCAAAGTTGTTTAATGTTTATTTTTCATCTGCTGTGTTTCACCTGTACCGGTAAGCGGGGATCATTGTCAACATAACTTCGTAATTTGTCGGCCATTATGAAAAAGACTGTGTTAACGATTTTACAATACGTATTTTTTTTAGGACTGGGAATCTTCCTGGTGTGGTGGAGTATCAATAAAATGGGTGATAAAAACTGGGTAGAATGTAAAACTGCCCTCCGGTCTGCAAAGTATACTCTTTTTATACCTGTCTTTTTTATCCTCGTTGCCGCACACCTCAGCAGGGCATACCGGTGGAAGATCCTGATGAAACCAATGGGTTATAACCCACGTTTAATCAACACTTTTTTTGCTGTAATGATCGGCTACCTCGCTAACCTGGCCTTACCCCGCCTCGGTGAAGTTTTAAAATGCACTATTTTAGCAAAATATGAAAAAGTGCCGGCCGATAAACTAGTAGGTACCATCCTGGTAGAAAGGGCTATTGACGTGGTATCATTATTTGTAATATTCATCATCGCCATTGCCACACAGGTAAATATAATCGGCGGATACGCGAAAGAAACGTTTAATACCTATTTCTCAGGAAATATCCAGGCAACCGTAATCAAGCTCTCTATAATTATCGGTTCCTTCATAATAATATATTTCGTGTTCAAATATATTTTTAAAAAATATCCCCATATCCTTTTTATAAAAAAAATAAAAACGCTTGTTAAAGGTGTTGGCGCAGGATTAAGCAGTGTAAAAAAACTGGAGAATAAAACAACATTCATTTTGCACACCATCTTTATTTGGTGTTGTTACGCCGGCGGCACTTACCTGGGGTTTTTTGTAATGATCGAAACTTCGGTCCTGCCCTTCGCCGCTACTTTCCCCGTGCTTTCTTTTGGAAGTATTGGCATGATCATAACACCCGGGGGGATTGGTATTTACCAGGTTTTTATCATGAAGGTAATGGCCTTATATGGTATTGATGAAGGTCTTGGTTATGCCAATGGCCTGTTACAGTGGTCTGCTCAATTTTTTATTATCCTCTTGGTAGGTTTTGTTTCACTGATCGCATTACCCTATTATAACAGGCATGCAAAAAAGTTGACCATGGCGCAGAGTAAATCAGAAAACTTAACGTAAGTTTCTTTAGTTTGTAAGGGCAACCCTTTAATTTCGCCCAATAATTAAAATATGTACGCTTGTTGAAACAAAAGGTGATTATACGTGATATCAGTTGGCTGTCATTTAACAGCAGGGTATTACAGGAGGCCGCAGACGAAACGGTCCCTCTGCGCGAAAGGATCCGTTTTTTAGGTATTTTTTCAAATAACCTGGATGAATTTTTTCGTGTGCGGGTGGCCACGCTTAAGCGAATGATAGCCGTAGGCAATAAAGGCAATATGCACCTGGAGGATTCGCCAGGTAAAATACTCGAAGAAATTCAGGAAAAAGTTATTGAGCAACAGAAAGAATTTGACCGGATCTGGAATGAAATTTTAAGGGAGCTAAAAAAGCAAAAGATCTTTCTCATCAATGACAAGCAGCTCAACAGGGTGCAACAGAAATTTATCACCACTTATTTTAATGATGAGATAAGAAGTAATATCGTGCCATTAATGATAGAAAGCAT
>JBBJMD010000103.1:0-14153 GCA_037719925.1 Ferruginibacter sp. | reverse complement strand
AGCCAGGTTTGGATTTACTACTGTAAGGGAGATTTCTTCTACATAGTCTTCATCTTGCAGCATAACACCACAACTGAATCTATTTTTCCCGGGATGACTTTAACCGGCAGTTGCAGGGCTGATCATTTCTTTAATTTATTATATCAAATCTACTGTTGACAGGCTTTATATTGGATTTATTTTACAGCACTTATCTGCCAGATTACATTACTTGCATCATCCGTTACCAGCAATGAACCATCACTAATAACAGCAACGCCAACAGGTCGTCCATGCACCCTGCTTTTCTCTTCATCTGCGATAAAGCCTGTCAAAAAATCTTCCGGCTTGCCGTTTGGCACTGCATCTTTAAAAGAAATAAAAACAACTTTATAACCAGACAATTTACTTCGGTTCCAGGATCCGTGCTGTGTTACAAAAGCACCATTATGATATTTATCCGGAAATACTTTTTTTGTATAAAAGGCCAAACCAAGCGAGGCGGTGTGTGATCCTAAATCTACATCAGGCACTATTGTGCTTTTTACAAGATCGGGACTTTTACTCTTCATACGCGGATCTTCGTTAGAACCAAAGTAAGCATAGGGCCAACCATAAAAACCATTCCGTTTCACGCTGGTAATATAATCAGGTACAAGGTCATCTCCCAATCCGTCCCGCTCATTCACTGCTGCCCATAAAGTATTAGTACCTGGGTAATAGTCCATACCTACAGGATTTCTTAAACCTCCGGCGTATATTTGTTCTCCTGTACCATCGGGATTGATCTCTAAAATATTTGCCCTTCGTATTTCTTTATCCATACCGTTTTCGCCATTATTACTACCAGAACCAACAGAAATCAATATTTTTTTTCCATCCGGGCTCGCAATAATGTTTCTTGTCCAATGGTTATTATATCCACCCGCAGGAAGATCCCGGATTTTTACACCTGTTGCTGAAATATTTGTTTGGCCGACCTTGTATGGATAGCGGATAAGGGCATCTGTGTTAGCTACATAAAAGAAGCCGTTTAGCACAAGCATGCCAAATGGTTTGTTTTGGTTAGATAAAAATATTTCCCTCAAATCATACTTGCCATCCTTATCAGTATCTTGTAAAATAGTAATTTGATTTGCACTAGTGGGTTCTGTAGACGATTCACAAACGAATAGATCACCATTTGGCGCTGCATAAATCCAACGGGGATTTTTAAAGCCATCTGCGAATTTGCTTACAACAAAACCCGCTGGCGCCACAGGTTGTTTTCCCTCGCCCCATCCGGTTACCCTACTGTTATTGACAGTGGATTTTGTCTCATATGGTTTCGGGAGATCCATTTTATTTGAACCTGTATCTTTCCTCCCGGTTGGTGGATTTTGACCTGAAGCAAAAACTGTAAACAGGGTAAGAAAGGAGATGAACATATAGGGTTTGCAATAATGAAATTTCATAATATTTATTATTTAAAATTTATTTATAATACCTATTTTACTTTTCAAAAATTCATCCAAATTGCAGGATAACAACTATTATTTAAAAATTTTTAATAGATATGAATAATTTTGGCTAAATAATTGATGATTTTTCATAAAACTCAACAAATCTAAATTATGGTCTCCTTCAAAAGTATTCTTTGCCAATGCCTTTTATTATCAGCTCTCTTTACTCAAGCCCAAAACCATACCCTGGTTAAAGCATGGGAAACAGATTCAACATTTAAAGTTCCTGAAAGTGTACTTTATTCCCCTGAAGAGGAAATATTGTTTATTTCCAATATCGATGGAAAGCCAAACGAAAAAGATCTAAAGGGATCCATCAGCAAGATAAGTTTAGATGGAAAACGCATAGAACACAACTGGGCCATCAATCTTAGTGCACCTAAGGGAATGGGCATATACGGGAACAAGTTATACGTCGCCGATTTGAACGAAGTGGTTGTGATCGATATTAAAACGGCAAAAACCATTGACCGGGTACCTATCACGGGTGCTATCTTTCTGAATGATATCAGTATTGATAAAACAGGTACTATTTACGTTTCTGACTCTCGGACAGGAATTATTCACCGGATCAAAAACAACCAGGTAAGCAAGTATATGGACAATAAAATGAACGTTAACGGGCTGCTGGCTGTGGATGATGATTTATACCTGGCAGTAAAAGACACTTTATGGAAAGCAGACAAAAATAAAATGCTCAGTGTAATTGCAACTGGTATGGATGAAAGCACCGATGGAATTGTGCAAACAAATACTAAAGATTTTATTGTATCCTGCTGGAATGGAATAATCTATTACGTAAAAGCTGATGGAAACAAAGAGATACTGCTTGATTCAAGGGCGCAAAAGATTAATACTGCAGATATTGGATTTGATCCTTCTAAAAACGTTTTATACGTGCCTACCTTTTTTAAAAATAATGTAGTTGCCTATTTTTTAAAATAGGTATTAAACCCTGAAAATATTCAGTAAACTTTACAAAAAATCATTGGTAAGGTTATGCACAAGAAGCTTTCGACCGACGCGCAAGCGGAATCCTTCCTGGTATCCTGGTATCCTAATGGTAACCCTCCTGAAAGCCTTATGAATTCCATTGTTTAAGCTGGGTGGTACGCTATAATAGTTTGAATCGCCAATGCTAAAAGACCGTTATGGGTAGAATTAAAAAATAATATGACAAAAGTTTTAATTACAGGCGCCACAGGAAATATAGGAATAGAAATTGTAAAGTCATTGCAACAAATTGACCATCAGCTTGACCTTTTTGCTGGTGTAAGAGATATAGAAACTGACAAAGTTAGATTGGCAAACTACAATATCAAATTCTTAAAATTTGACATCACAGATATCAATACTTACCATACTGCATTAAATGGTTGCGACATCCTTTTTTTATTACGACCTCCACAAATATCAGGCGTAAAAAAATACTTCAAACCTATTATTGATACCTGTAAAGAAAAACGTGTGAAACATATTGTTTTTTTATCAGTTCAGGGAGTTGAGAAAAGTAAAATAATTCCGCACCATAAAATTGAAAAGCTGATTGTAGATAGCAAAATAAATTACACATTCTTGCGACCAGCATATTTTATGCAAAACTTTACGACAACCCTGCGTAAAGACCTGGTGAATAATAAACGAATTTATCTACCTGCTGGTAACGCAAAATTTACGCTTGTAGATGTTCGTGACATAGGTGCTGTTACAGCAACTATCCTGGAAAACATATCGCAACATAGAAATAAATCGTACGAACTGACTTGTAAAGATAAGCTGACCTTTAAGGAAATGGCAATGGCGTTAAGTAGTAATTTAGGTACTGAGATTCAATTTACATCTCCAAACCTTATAAGTTTCTTCCTGGTAAAGAGAAAACAAAAAACACCGGTGATGTTAATTCTGGTAATGATTATGCTTCACTATTTTCCAAGATTTCAAAACGAACCAGAGACAACTAACTCGGTTGAGAATATCATTAACAGGCAACCTGCAACATTTGAGCAATTTATAAATGATAACAAAAAATTATTGACAGGGTGAAGAAAAGCACTGGCGATAACAAAAGACATCCCTGCATGAAATTAAGAATAACACACAGCGAAAGGGAGCTTACCGCCATTTGGACTCAAAATGTATTAACAATAATGAACCATCCGGCAGTAGATTTTAGAATGGATGTAAAAGAGGTGGAATCAAAAAATTGAATACGGACTTTATAAGCCCCTGGTAGCCTTGCCTACAATTTTTTGATCCTTATGTTTCGGAATCTTACCACATCTCCGTGGCCCAAAAATCCAATATGGCCTGACTTTCTTTTCAGCCCCGGATGGTCTTTCTTATCCATCGTACCATTTTTAGAACTTTCCCTGGTATCTCCATCCAGGATAACCGTTCCGTTTAATGTTACTTTCACCCTGGAACCCTTCACCCGCACTTCTTCCGTATTCCATTGGCCGGTTGGAAGGAGGTGCCCTTTTTTTGCCGGCAATACGCCATAAACCGAACCATGGTACTGGTAGTTATGCAGGTCCTTATATTTTTGAGCGTCGTCATCCAGTATCTGGAGTTCCATCCCGGTATATGCCGCATCGCCCTCCAGCGGCGCCCGTATCCCAAGCCCGTTATTTGCGCCAGGTGTAAGCTGGAATTCAAACCGGAACTCGAAATCCCCGTATTCTTCTTTGGTGTATAAATTACCCGCCCCGTGGTTCTGGGGGTGCACAGCAATTACACCTTCTTCCAGGCGGTAACTGGTTGTATCTCCTGTCCAATTTTCCAAATTGCCGCCATCAAAAAGCATCGTAAAACCCTGCTTTTTCTCAGAATCGTTTAAAGCAGTTTTATGTTCCGCCAGGATTTCTTTCAGGTAGATATTCCTGTATGCTACGTAAGTTCCATGAGCCTGCAATTCAATTTGCTCTTTAGGAAAAATAGGTATCGTTTTATCCCAGTAATTTTCCAGGATGGTATTGTCTGTTACCTGCAGCCCGTTGAGGTATACCGTAACCTTTTCACCTTTCATGATGATATGAAAGTTATTCCACTTGCCGATCTTATTATCTGCGACCACCAATGGCTTGCTGGGGTTTTGCTGATTATTATAAAGGCCACCGGAGCCTACTTCCGCACCGGCATCTCTTCTGCTGGTATCCCAGATCTGCACCTGCGGTGATCCCCGAAGGTATATTCCTCCATCGCCCTGTGCTGTGATCTTCCAATCCACAAACATTTCGAAATCTCCATATTGAGCAGTGGTGACAAGGTTATCTCCATGGCCGGTAAAAACCAGCAGGCCGTCTTTTACAACCCAGTCTCCCTTCGTTTTATCATTGGCCACTTTTTGTTGTGCGTCCAGTTCTGCAATGGTCATTTTTCGCCGTGTAACCGGGTTGCCTACAAGCGCCTTCCAGCCCGTTAGGTCCCTGCCGTTAAAAAGAGATACAAAACCATTGTCATAAGGCAACCCCGTAAGATGAGCACTGAGGTTCCTGGCCAGGAAAGCACTGTCTTCCCCTTTGATAAGTGGCAGCGCTTTTTCTAAAACATTTCTTACGGCTTTCCCCCTGAGCCCTTTATTAGTTAGGGCCAGCCGGGCAATTACGTTTGCGGCATCTTCCTTAATCATACTATCTTCCAGTGAACGGCTCACAAACATTAAAGCAGGGAAGCCTGGTATCCGCGCAGCTTCTGAAAGGATTCGCCTTTTTTGCAGGTGATTTGTAGCGGTGTCCATCCTGTCCTGCAATTCAAGGAGTAGTTGAACTTCATTCTGAGATGTTTTTTTAATTGTTCCACCAGCCTTGATTTCAGGTAATGCAGCTTTCACATTATCGAGGGCAGCCTGTATGTGTTTTGCATTCGGTTCCCTGGCTTTTACCAAACCATTTTTTAATACCTCAACAGCGCTTTCGGAACGGATAGCTGCAAGAGCACGCGCGGCATTGCCTGCATAATTATCATCCCGCAACAATTTAGCAAGAGACTTTACCGCTGCATCATCACCTAACAAGCCCAATTGATCAATAATAAGGTACCGGCCTTCAAATGATTTCACATAACCCAGGGCAGCCGACAAATAAGTAGCTGCTTGTTGTTTCTTCGTTCCCTCCTGCCCAATATGATTTACATAAGCGCTTAGTGCATAGGTGGCCTTGAGCAACTGTGTTGTATCAGTTCCGTTGAGGAGGGACAGAAATGTTTTCCAGTTGGTTTTGTCCCATGACTCCATGGAGGTCAATGAAGCAGTAGCGTCCGATGCATGCTGGTAAGGAAAAACCTGGATAGTTGTTTCAACTACATCAGCCTGGGCAGTAACCTGCACGAAAGCAACGGCGAGGCAAAGTACAATAGAATATATTTTTTTCATCAGTTAATTTTTGATGTTATTCAACACTATCGGGCTATACGGGATGGTGCTTACAATCAATTTTATTAATGCGGTAATTGTATGTACCCGGTCGCTGTTTCTCACAGCCGCACCAGGGTTAAATATTCCATGGTGCACGCATAGGAGGATTGATCAACCGGTTCGCCTCAGCATCATTAATGAATAATTGTGTTACCGGGTCAAAGCGCAAGGACCTTCCTAATTCAAGAGCGATCTTTCCCATGTTAATGATGGTACAGGACCTGAAGCCATTTGATTCATTCAAAGCAAACGGGGTGCGGTACCTGACGGAATCCAGGAAATCGGTGACCATTGGCTCCGGGTCCGGCATCATCGCCAGTTTTTGCGCAAGATCCGGGATGTCCGATTTAAAGCCCGCAAACAATTTGCCCCTGGGTCCAACAATATAGGCTGCGTGGGGATCAGTAGCCTCGCCATCAAGAATGATCCTGCAACCGTCTTCATAGGTAAAGGTTAATTTCCTGAAAGTACCGCATGCATCTGGATGTTGCTGTTCCGCATCTACTTCCACCAGCACCGGGCTTGTTTCATCCTTACCTAAGAAATATTGAATAGGGTCAATATAATGCTGGCCCATATCGCCCAATCCCCCGCCGTCGTAATCCCAGTAGCCCCTGAAGGTTTGGTGCACACGGTGCGGGTTATAAGGTTTGTAAGGAGCCGGCCCGAGCCAGCGTTCATAGTCAAGTTCCGGAGGTACAGGCTGGCTTTCAAGCCTCGTTTTACCTACCCAAAAGAATTTCCAGTCGAACCCGGTTGTTTTGCTAACGGTTACGGTTAGCGGCCATCCAAGTAATCCTGATTCCACCAGTTTTTTTATAGGCTTAACCGTAGTTTTCATACCATAAAAATTATCTGAGAACCTGAACCAGGTGTTTAAACGAAACATCCTGCCATATTGCTTTACGGCTTCCACTACCCGTTTTCCTTCCCCGATGGTACGGGTCATGGGCTTCTCGCACCAGATATCTTTACCTGCCCTGGCGGCATCGATAGCCATCATGCCATGCCAATGGGGAGGTGTCGCAATATGTACAATGTCTACCCCCGGTAATGCGATTAGCTCCCGGTGATCATGAAATGTTTTTACTCCCCCGCCAATCACTTTTTCGGCTTCCAGGAGATGTGTTTTATCGACATCGCAAATGGCTACCACCCTTGTTCCCGCATAGGGAATATGTCCCATACCCATACCGCCTGTTCCAATGATACCTTTTGTCAGCTGATCACTAGGCGGGATATAACCTCTCCCGAGCACATGCCGGGGCACAATGGTAAAGCCGGCGATGATCGCTGCCGAGGTACGTAAAAACCTGCGCCTGCTATTTTGTAAAGATGGGTTCATAGATGCTTTTTTTTATCAAATATCTGGAATTGTTTTTACATGATGCTCGCTTTGAGTTCTTTAGAAATTTCCTAAGCGGTAATAATTTCGCCCGGTGAACCTGCCGTAATTACGCAGTATTTAAATGCGCTGTTTCATAGTTTATGGGAAGATACAACGGATTATATACTTTATAAAACCAGGCAGGAATTTATTTTATCCCGGGTAAATGCTACTATTTTGTACGTGCAGGTGCTGGCATCAAGTGATATTAATCTTATTACTATTTTTAGGTCAGGAAGTTAACACCCTGAGAGGTTGCTTAGTTGTTAACTGGTACCGTTGTGGTTCAATAGGACATGCCACAGGCTGCATAAATAAATAAATATGGAACTTGGCCTTTATACATTTGCCGACCTTGCCCGGGGAGATTCTTCCGGCAAGGCAATGGCTACACACACGCGCATCACCAACCTGATGGAGGAAATCAAACTGGCTGATGAACTAGGCCTTGATGTATTTGGCATTGGCGAGCATCACCGTCCGGATTATACGATTTCCTCCCCGGCGATTATCCTTGCCGCAGCGGCGGTCACAACAAAAAAGATTAAACTAACGAGCGCGGTAACTGTCTTAAGTTCCGATGATCCGGTAAGGGTATTCCAGGAATTTGCTACAGTTGATCAGCTTTCGGGTGGCCGGGCGGAGATCATGGTAGGGAGAGGATCATTCATTGAGTCCTTTCCGCTCTTTGGCTATAATTTGGAAGATTATAATGAACTGTTCATTGAAAAGGTTCAATTATTACTGGAACTAAATAAACAGGAGATCCTGTCCTGGAAAGGCAAATTCAGGCCTTCGTTTGAAAAGCTGGGCGTTTATCCCCGGCCTTACCAGGCAACTCTCCCGGTATGGATAGCAGCCGGTGGTACGCCCTCCTCGGCTGTAAGGGCGGCAAAACTCGGGCTCCCACTTGCCCTTGCGATCATTGGTGGTACTCCCGAACAATTTGTTTCTTTTACAGACCTTTACCGGCATACGGCCATCGGGGAAGGGATGGCTGTCAAAGATGTAAGGCTGGGCATTAATTCACATGTGTACGTATCGGAAGATTCACAAAAGGCCGGGGATGAATTTTATCCATCTTATGCAGGCGTAATGAACCGGATCGGCAGAGAAAGAGGCTGGCAGCCCCTTAGCCGCCAACAATTTGAAGTATCCCGTTCTGCCAGGGGAGCGCTGATGGTAGGTAGCCCGCAACAAGTGATCGATAAAATATTATACGAACATGAACTATTTGGTAACACCCGTTTTCTTGCCCAAATGAGCCTTGGAGATATGCCTCATTCCAAAATTCTGCAATCCATAGAATTGTTCGCGACGAGGGTGGCACCCGCTGTCAGAAAGGCCTTGTTACCTTAGCACTTTATAGACGCTGCCGTTTTCTAACCTAATCAGAAGAAATCATAAATTTTTCGCTATCCTGCAACCTGGCGATGAGTGCGGGTTTGGAGTAAGTCTGAACAAAAAAAGATGCTGATCCCCACGGGAGGAAAGCATCTGATTTCTTTCGATAAGAAGACTGAATTATTCTACGGACCGCTTTCCAATAAAGAAAGAAAGAATAAATAAAACGATAAAAATGTAAAATAAAATCTTCGCGATACCGGCAGCACCGGCGGCAATGCCTCCAAATCCCAGGATTGCAGCGATAACTGCGATTATTAAAAAAGTAACTGTCCAGCGTAACATAATTATAAGTTTAATGGTTAACGATACCTGAAAGTTTACAAAACCGTGCCACACACTAAAGTGTCCGTTAAGCGGGTGTTACCGGAGTTCTAGCCATGATTAGATTACGTACTTCAATAAAGTGATTGTATAGCCGCAAAGCAATCTCCGCCGATAATATCCCAGGTTTCAAATGCGGACGGGATGGCCGTCGTTGCGATAATCCTTGGAATTGATGAGAGGAACTGGGGTAGTATCAATAAAGTATTCCGGACTCTTCTTCGCGGAACGGATTTTTGGCCTTTGTAGATCAGGAGATATCAGGCAGTAAGTGAGTAATACGGGTTAATTAATTAAAAAATTATTGTAAAGGTTACAATGGGGATGCAGGTAATACAGGTTTAGGAACGGGCTTCTGTTTGCGTTTTATCGGGAAATACTGATACCACATAATCTCCTTTCTCTGCATTGTTCCCAATGATCATCAGGCATATATTATCAATATAAGAAAATACTTCTCTGCCACTTTGAAACATTACCGGGAAATCCAATTCAGTGATTTCCGGATTCAGCAAATTAACTGAATCCACATTTTTGGGATTGACGCTTAAAATAAATACCTCGCTTTTAAACCTTGAAATTGTTTGTCCTGCTTTAAATTCAATATCAGCAATGAAATTAACAACTCCCTGCGAATTCATTAAGCTGAAATCCTCAATAAAATTTATGATGGCTGTAGAATGAGGTTTCATACTGCAAAGTTAGAATAAAGTATATTTTTTATTATTAAAATATAATAACCCGCAGCGGAGGAGGGTAGACTGTATTGTTCAGCGTTTGGCGATATATATTTCTCAGTGGTGTAAAAGCGAGTATCAATTTCCACATTTTCATCAATTTTAACCTGGAAAATACTGTACCTTTTTGTCTTATTGTATTAGCCCTGCATAAGGTTTTAGAGACATAATAAAGGTTTTGTCCTACTGCAGGCTTTCGTTCAACCATCCATATTGTGCAGAGAACATCGCAGTGCTTAATAAAAATTAATTTAATTTTAAGTACGGTCATTTTTACCGTTATTGGAACAATGCAATTTCAAAAGAATTACCGGCGTATTTATTTGGTACAATATTGAAAAAAAAACAAGGTTATTTTCTTTCGAATAGACCTGCATCTTATTTTAAGCACCTTTGTGCCGTCTACCATTTTCTTATTAGTTATTATGATGAAAATCAAGCGCCGGAAATTTCTTTTAAACACGGGCATGTTCACGGCAGGATTTTGCCACCCGGCTCCCTTTAATTGCAGGTGGAGACATTGGACGCCAGGCCGCCGATGGCAGCATGCTTTCGGCTAAACAGGGAAGAGCGGAGTGGCCGGGGTCTGTATAAGCGCGGAACAGTTACTACTTATTTAAAAAGTAAAAATGAATTGCAATACATCGGTATGCCGGTGGGTGGCATCAATTGCGGTACCGTGTACCTGGGTGGAGATGGCAGGTTGTGGCTCTGGGACATTTTTAATACAAACCAGGAAGGCATTGAACCCAAAAAGATTTCCTGGTACGATGGGCAGCATATAGAAAGAAAGATTGCTTCAAGAGATGGCGCCTGTTATGTGGAACCTGCTAAAGACATCCGCCCCCTGGAGCAGGGATTTGCAATACAATTTAAGTACAATGGCACCACCACAATTAAGCGATTTCACTGGGATGACTGGAGTGAGATTAAATTTGAAGCAACCTTTCCTGTAGCGGTTATCCATTATATCGACAATAGTTTGCCTGTATCGGTCAAACTCACTGCATTTGCCCCGTTCATTCCGCTGGATGAGATCAATTCAAATATCCCGGTAACCATACAGTCTTTTGAAATAACGAATACCGGCAAAAAAGATATGGAGATAACAGTAGCGGGGTGGCTTGAAAACGCAGTAAATAAATGGTCCGCACCAACTAACAACGATGGAAGGCGGGTTAACACGGTTGTCGGGGCAAAGGAACATGTGTCTGTATATGCCACGTTTGATGCTGTCGATAAAAATAAATTTACAGAAGCAGGGGATAGCGGTTCCATGTGCCTGTCCCTCATCGGTACCAACGGAACTGCCATGCCAATCCTTGATCACACCTCTCCATTCAATAAAAACCCGGAAGTTGAAGCCGGGGACAAAGAAAGTCCGATAGCCGGTATCGTTACCGGCAAAATATCATTGATGCCCGGCAAATCGGTAAAAAAGGAATTCGCGGTAAGCTGGCATTTCCCCAATGTAGGTAAACGTATCAATGTGCCCGATGCAGCCAGCGGGCATTATTACCTTAATAAATTTGCGGATGCCCTTGCGGTTGCGGCTTATGTCGCCCAAAATTTTACTCACCTGGTATCTCAAACAAAATTGTGGCGGAAAACATGGTACGACTCAACGTTACCCTGGTGGTTCCTTGAGCGCACCTTTGCAAATATTTCTGCATTGGCCACCACTACTTCGCACCGTTTCAAGACAGGCCGTTCCTGGGCATGGGAAGGGGTTGGCGCTTGCGAGGGAAACTGCACGCATGTATGGCAATATGCACAGGCAGCCGGAAGAATATTCCCAGGCATAGAAAAAGACAACCGCCAGCGGGTAGACCTTGGCCTTTCATTAATGGAAGACGGAGGTATCTGGTTCCGGGGTGAATATGAAAAGCGGCCTGCTATTGACGGACAGGCAGGCACCGTATTGCGGGTATACCGCGAACACCAGATGAGCAGAGATGATACTTTTTTAAGAGATAACTGGACCAAAATAAAAATGGCAACCCGGTTTATTATCAAACAGGATGTAAATAAAGACGGCATGGAAGACGTGCCCATGGAAAATACACTGGATGCGGTATGGGACGGTGAAATTGCCTGGATTGTTGGGTTATGCCTTGCCGCTGTGAGAGCAGGTGAAATGATGGCGGTGGAAATGAAGGATACTACTTTTGCCCTGGAGTGTAAAGAATACGTACAGGCTGGGCGAAGGAACATGGAAGAAAAATTATTTAATGGTGAATATTTTATTCACCGGCCCGACGCAGCAAAAGGGAGAAAAAAGCTGGGCTCGTACAATACCTGCCATATCGACCAGGTTTATGGGCAGAGCTGGGCTTTCCAGGTAGGATTGGGAAGGATACTGGATAAAGAAAAAACCTTATCGGCATTACGCTCGTTGTGGAAATATAATTTTAAGTCAGATGTGGGCCCATATATTGAAACCCATACCGGCGGCCGCCCGTATGCCCTGTCCGGCGAGTCTGGTATGATCATGAATACAAATCCCTCCAATGAGCCCAAACCTTATGGAGAGGATACGACCTGGCAATTGGGATATTTTCACGAATGTATGAGTGGTTTTGAGCACCAGGTGGCCAGCCATATGATGGCTGAAGGAATGACAGACGAGGCATTGACACTAACCAGGGCAGTTCACGACCGGTATCATGCTGTTAAAAGGAATCCTTTTAACGAAATTGAATGCAGTGATCATTATGCGAGAGCAATGGCCAGTTATGGCACATTCATTACTGCCTGTGGGTTTGAGTACCATGGGCCTAATGGTTTTATTGCTTTTTCACCTCAATGGAACCAACAGGATTTTAAAGCACCTTTTGTGACTGCGGAAGGTTGGGGCTCCTATTCACAGCAATCAGGTCAAAATAAAAAGGGTTACCGCTTTGATATAAAATACGGGCTGCTCCGCGTAAAGAAAATAAGATTACAAATAGAAAAAGGGCAGGAGGCAAAAAAAATAACCGCAATGTCGGGGACAAACAATATTCCGTTTCAATACCAGCAAACATCGGATGGTTTGATACTGGAATTTACCAGTCCGGAAACCATTCAGACGAATAAAAGCCTGGTCATTACAATTCACTCATAAATATCCGGGCCGTGCTTTCATCATAACAGCCTCGTTTACCGGCGAGTTTTTCCCTGGTAACTTTGCCGGTATGATAGCCTTCTTTGCACTACCTGTTTCCACTCCTACTTCCTATTTCGAACGTGGTATTTAATAAATAGGGGCAGTTATGGTTAAAACCAGATGTGATTATGGCTAAATGTCGTTTTCGGCTACGGCGATATTTCTTTTTTCCTTAAAGAAAAATATAAAATACAATAATACAGCTGTGGCAATACCGGCAGGAACCAGCCAGATGCTCCGCCAGTCGTGGCCTTGTCCAACCTGGTATCGTTCTGCAATAAAGCCGGAGAACCAGGTGCCGATAAACATCCCTAAGCCATAAGTGGCAAAGGTAAAAAGCCCCTGGGCGGCACTCTTGATTTTTTCACCCGCTTTTTTCTCGGTATACATATACCCGGTGACAAAAAAGAAATCATAACAAATACCATGAAGAATGATCCCGGCATACAACATCCAGCTTCCCGGATCAGTATAACCAAGGGCAAAAAACACATAGCGCAAAACCCAGGCGCTCATTCCCAGGAGGAGCATATTTTTCACCCCGATCCTGTTAAACAAAAAAGGGATGGCGATAATAAACAGCCCTTCCGAAACCTGCCCGAGGATCATTTTACCTGCCGCGTTTTGCATACCGATTTCATTCAGGAAAGGGTTGGCAAAGCCATAATAAAACGCCAGGGGGATACAGATTAATATCGCTGAGATAAAAAAGATGAGGTATGGTTTACTTTTAAACAAAATAAGCGCTTCAGCACCCAGCGCTTTTGACGCGGATACCCCCGCCTCCCTTGCCTTTGGAGGCGTATTGGGCAATGCGAAACTATATAATCCCAATACAAGGGAAACGGCTGCGGCAATCTGAAAGGTGGCCGGGCTTTTTTCAATTCCTAAATTACCAATGAGGGTTCCGGCGACGATCCAGCCAAGGGTGCCAAATACGCGTATCCATGGAAATTGCTTTCCGGGATCACTCATTTGAAAAAATGCTACGCTGTTGGTTAAAGCGATCGTTGGCATATACAATAAGGAATAAAAAAGGATGATCCAGTAGAATGAAGTATTCCCGGTTATCGTGGTCGCAAAAAATAAGAGGGCTGCACCAGCTAAATGAAGCACGCCAATGATGCGCTGCGCAGCAAAAAACCTGTCGGCAACCATACCTACAAAAAAAGGCGAGATCATGGTGGCAATAGCCAATGCGCTAAACGCGGCCCCGATCTGCACATCTGAAGACTGCAGGTTTTCTTTCATATAAGTGCCC
>JBBJMD010000102.1:0-14197 GCA_037719925.1 Ferruginibacter sp. | reverse complement strand
AAAATCATTAACAAAACGAAATTAATGCTATGAACTTAAAACCATGCTTTAAGACCTTAAGGGTATTCCTTTTTAGTACACTGCTCATGTTTTTTACCGCTAATGCCTTTTCTCAAAGTAAGAAGGTAGCAGGTAAAGTAGTGGATGAAACAGGCAATGGGATTGCTAATGTAACAGTAACGGTCAAGGGCACTAAGCTAGCCACCCAAACAGATGCTGGAGGAATCTACTCATTAGATGCTGCTGAAAATGCAATACTTTTATTTTCTTCTGTGGGTTTTGCAGCAAGTGAGGCCTCCACAAAAGGAAAAAATTTAGTGGATGTTACTTTAACGTCACAGGTAAATAAGTTAAATGAAGTAGTGTTAGTAGGCTATGGAACACAACGAAAAGCCGATTTAACCGGCGCTGTAGGATCCATTTCGAAAAAGGATTTTGCGAACAAGCCTTTTACAAGCCCTGATCAGATTTTGACTGGCCGTATAGCAGGAGTTAATGTCACAAATCGTAGCGGAGACCCCGGCGCTCCCATCGAAGTTAGGATCCGGGGTATTGGCACCGCTGGTAATAACCAGCCGCTTTGGATAATAGATGGGATACCCGTTGCAACAAATACAAGCACGATAACAGTAAACACCGGAAGTCAAACGGAATCGAACCCTTTAGCTGGTATTAACCCGAGCGATATTGAAAGTATTGATGTATTAAAAGATGCCTCGGCTACAGCTATTTATGGCGCCCGTGCAAATAACGGAGTCATATTAGTAACTACGAAGCGGGGCAAAGTAGGAGCTGCCACACTAACCTACGATGGTTATGTAGGTGTACAGGGCGCACCGAAGAACAAATTATTTGACGTGTTGAACACAGAGCAGTATATCAAATACCAACAAGATGGATTTAATAACGATTATTCAGCATTTGCTGCACAGCCAACGGTTGATTGGCAGGATTTAGTGTTTAAAAAAGGCAATGCAACCTCTAATAACCTAACTATATCTGGAGGAGGTCAAAATGCCACTTATAGTTTTGGAGCAGGTTATTTTAATCAGAATGGCATTCAATTAGCCCAAAATTTCACCAGGTACTCCGCAAAAGCAACTTCGGATGTAAAAGTTGGTAAATATTTAAAATTTGGCGAATCCCTTTTATTAAGTAGAACTGAAAGGCAGGTACAATCAGAGGAATTTTCAAATGCAGGCGCCGGTGCTGCAAGAAATGCACCTTTTTTTCAGCCTTATAAAGCAAACGGCGATTATAACACCATCAATCCCACTACTACAGGCGGCGCTACAGCCCAAAATTTTCTTTGGAATGCCGATCCTAATGCAGGCTACACTAAATTGGGGAGTAATAAAATATTAGGGAACTTGTATGCAGAATTTGAACCCATAGCAGGTCTGAAATACAGAGCCAGCTTGGGACTTGATTATAATGAAGCAACAGGCTTGTACTATCAGAACGCGGTAGATTTTACTGGTATTGGCAGCCCTAGAACTGCAGTCATTGTAAATGAGCAGCCAAAAGAAGCAACACTAACTTTGACCAATACGCTTACCTACGATAAAACATTTGGCAAAAGTAAAATAACTGCTTTAATAGGGTACGACCAAACCAGCTATCAAGTGCGCAGATTAAGGGTGCAGGGTAATGGCCTGTTCAACCCTCCTTTAGGGCTGGCGGGCGGATCAGCTTTATTTGGTTCATCAGAAACTGCCGATCACTGGAATATTCAGGGTAAACTGGCCCGCTTGTTCTATTCGTACAACGATCGGTACCTGGTAACAGCTACAATCAGGGAGGATAAATCCTCGAGGTTTGCTGCCGCAAACAATACAGGAACTTTTCCTTCCTTCTCCGTTGGATGGAGGCTTAGCGAAGAGAACTTTTTACAAAATTCAAAACTGTTTGATGATTTGAAAATCAGGGCTGGTTGGGGAGAGTCTGGCAACCAATTTACGGGAACCAATTTCTCCTACCTTCCTGCGCTCAGCAGCTTTGTTAAGTACGTAGTAGGTAAGGGCAACCAGGCCATTGTAACTGGCTATGCACCGGTGCTGTTTGCTAACCCAGACTTAAAATGGGAAACGGCTATTCAAACAAATATTGGCCTCGACTTTAGCCTGCTTAAATACAAGCTTAGTGGTTCTATTGATTATTTCAGCAGGACAACGAAAGATTTGCTGATCAGTGTACCCGTAGCATTAACCACCGGTTTTTACCAGTTTGCTGATTTAAACTCAGGCACTTTAACCAACAAGGGGTTTGAGTTTAGCGCAAATTATAGAGAAAAAATTGGAGACTTTGGCTTTAACATCGGTGGCAATTTTACCCTGGTAAAAAATGAGTTTACAAAACTACCCGAAGGGATTGACTATATACAGCTCAACGACAAACGAATTTCACTAGGCAGGCCATTGGGTTATTTTTACGGATTTAAAACCAATGGTATCTACCAAACCGATGCTGAAGTACCCACTACGGAAGGATACGTTGGCGCTAAAGCGGGTGATATAAAATTTGTGGATATAGATGGAGATAAAAATTTAACCGATGCCGACAGAACTTTTTTAGGCAGCCCTATTGCTAAATTCTTTTATGGTATGACTTTGGGTGCTAATTATAAGTTGTTCGATTTGTCAGTTGTATTACAAGGAGTGGGAGATTATACAGTTTATAACGGTCCCCGTGCAGGTCTCGAAAGCATGAACGGAACTGATAACCAAAGTATAACCGTGTTAGACAGGTGGTCGCCTACCAATAAAAGCAATACCATACCTCGAGCTAATAGCGGATATAATACCAACAATGGTTTTACTGATCGGTTTTTAGAAAACGCGGCATTTCTTCGTGTAAAAAACCTGCAATTAGGTTATAATATAAAATCAATTTCCAATGTGACCAATGGAGTTATTTCTTACGCCCGGTTTTATATAGCGGCATTTAACCTTTTTACATTTACTAAATATAAAGGATACGATCCTGAAGTTACGAGGCAGCAAAGTTTTGCAGGAGGAGAAAACCAGTTTTTAAATGGGTATGATAACGGTAATGCGCCGCAACCACGAATGTTCCAGCTTGGATGGCAAATTAATTTTTAAAGTACAACAATGATTCACACGTCTAAATAATACTATGATGAAAAAAAGATTTTATATAAAGTTTCTTTTGGTAGTTTTTATTGTTATTGGTGCTTCGGCAATTATTGTATCCTGCAATAAACTCAATTTAACACCACTGGATAAAACAACCACCTCCACTTTTTTTACAAAAAAAGCGGACTTTGACGGAGGCTTATTTGGAGCGTATTCCTCCATGCAGGATCTATGGGCAATAAACAGTGCTACTTCTTTTGGCGGGAAAAACGGGTGGGGCTCATTTTGGGCAGTAAGCATGCTCGCAAGCGATGATGCCGAATTTAATACTTCTCAGAACAATACAGTAGCTGACGCACAAGATGTAGATGCACTAAATTTAAGAGCAAACAACCGGTTTATTTTCACTGTATATGCAGAAACGTATGAAGGAATAAACAGGGCCAATATTGTGTTGGAGCAGGTTGAAAACGGCAAAAATGACCTTACTGATGATGAAAAGAAGGCGATCGTTGCAGAGGCAAAATTCATAAGAGGTTTTTTTCATTTTTTAGCGGCCCAAATGTGGAAAACAGCTCCATTAGTAACAGAAACAGCAAAAGCGCTTCAGCAAACATATAAAAACAGCGAACCGACAGCTCTTTTGCAAGCTAGCCTGGATGACTTCAAGGCAGCGGCTATAGATTTGCCACCATCATGGGACGATGCCAATACAGGCAGGGCTACCAAATGGACAGCACGGGCCTACGAAGGAAAAGTAAATGTATGGATGCAAAAATGGAATGAAGCTGTTGACGCTTTTGAAGATGTTGAAAAAAATGGCGGATATGAGGTGCTACCTAATTACGAAGATGTATTTGCTTCAGCGAATGAAAATAATAGAATCTTTTGAAGTTCAGTTTGGCGGACCTTATTCAGACGATAATAGCTGGATATTGGACGATAACGGAAATGAAGACTTTAAATCTACCCAGGGTACTGCTCGTGTCTGGTTCTTTAACGCACGTATAAATGGAGGCGGGGTACGCTGGTATGTGCCCACCACAAAATTGAAAGCTTTGTTTGATGAAGAGCCGGGTGATAAAAGGCTGGATGCAGCTCTGTATTATAAAGAGGGTGAAGATTATACCGCCTATGATGGCGGAGGTGTAACACCGGGCGTGTTTACTAAGGCTCTTCCTCCAGATCCTACCTCACAATCACCTACGGGCCTTGCCATAAAAAAATATATGGGCCTCAAGAACATAGATCCGGCATATTATAGAAATGGTGTTACCTTTAACAATGAGCGCTTTTTAAGGTATCCTGAAGTATTGTTATTACATGCCGAAGCATTGTTAAATGGTGGTGCGCCTAAAGGGATAAGTGTTTATCAAACTGCAGATGCCTGTATAAACAAAACAAGGAACAGGGCCGGATTAAGTAATTTGTCTGGAGCTACCATACTTCAACTTCAAAAAGAAAAACAAAAAGAACTTTGTTTTGAGCCCGCCAGGTATTTTGATATGATACGATGGAATATAGGGGGCGCTAAAATATTCCCCTTCCCACAGGATGAGATTGACAGGAACCGTGGAGGCCTGGTACAAAATCCGTAACAGAGCGAATATCCAGGATTTGGTTTATAATTTTTTTCGATAGCAAGAAATTGTTTTGTATGCACAGGCAGATTTCATCTGCCTGTTGCTGTTAAATGAAACTAGATTATTTACGAACTGTAAAAGGAAATACCAATTCTACATTAAACTGTCTTATTGCAAATGTCTTGGCAACGAAAGAGCCATCTGCCGATCAGGGATGCATTGATCAGCATATCCTGCCTTCGCCAGGATGACAAAATCGTTTTAATGCTTAAATAGTATAAAACGATTTATGCATTAGGTAAATTAAAAATGCTTATGTGTTTAAGAATTAAAATAGCGGTTTTGGCTGTAATACTTTTTTCTGTTTCAGCCTGTAAAAAGCACAATACAGTTTTTAGGGAAGTAATTCCATCTGAGAGTGGAGTGGATTTTAATAATACACTTACCTACTCCGATTCTCTTACAGTGTTGGATTTTGAATACATGTTCAATGGTGCCGGTGTTGCATTATGTGATATTAATAACGATGGGCTGCAGGATATTTTATTTACGGGCAATATGGTTCCTGCAAGGCTTTATCTCAACAAAGGCAATTTAAAGTTTGAAGACATTACTGAAAAGAGCGGAATAAAAACGGAAGGCTGGTGTTATGGCATTGCCGTGGTGGATATTAACCAGGATGGTTACCAGGATTTTTATATTTGTAAATCAGGAAATAAAAATACACCGGCTTCACAAAGGCATAATTATTTTTTCATCAACAAAGGCAATAATAAATTTACAGAATCCGCAGCAAAAATGGGACTGGATGATGATGGCTACGATGTACAAGCTGCCTTTTTTGATTATGACAAAGATGGAGACTTGGACATGTACCTTTTGCGTAATTCCTTTGTAAGGTACAATCGAAATAATGCCCGGGAAATAAAGTCTAAAATCGAAACATCGTCAACCAATGACAATCTTTTCCGCAATGATGGTAATTTGCAATTTACGGATGTTTCCAACGAAGCCGGTATTACGATAGAGGGTTTTGGATTAGGGGTGGCCGTGTGCGATATAAACAAAGATAACTGGCCTGATGTATACGTGTCAAACGATTTTCTCACCAACGATTTGGTTTGGATAAATAATCATGACGGCACGTTCACTAATAAAGCAAAAGAATATTTGAGGCATCAAACTTACAATGCTATGGGGAATGATGTGGCAGATTTTAATAATGATGGCCATGATGATATTGTAACGGTGGATATGCTTCCCCCCGATAATAAAAGATGGAAGCTTACAATTGCCGGTAACCGCTATGACGAATTTAATAATTCAGTGAATCTTGGTTATGCACCACAATATGTCCGTAATACTTTGCAGTTGAATAATGGCGACGGAACCTTTAGTGAAATTGCACAGGTATCGGGTATCAATGCTACTGAATGGAGTTGGGGGCCTTTGTTCGCTGATTTTGATAATGATGGCTGGAAAGATCTATTTGTTGCCAACGGTTATAAAACTGATATAACCAATCTTGATTTTATCACGTATGGCAAACGGGCTTTGTTCATGGGTACTCCCGAAGCCAACCGCAAAGAAAGATTAAAGATGCTGCATAATTATCCCGGCATCTATGTAAACAATTATGTTTTTAAAAATAATCATGACCTTACTTTTTCCAATGTCTCCGAAAATTGGGGTTTCGACAAACCGTCTTATTCCAACGGCGCTGCATATGGCGATTTGGATAATGATGGCGACCTTGACCTTGTTGTAAATAATATTGATGAAACAGCCTTTGTTTACGAAAACCAAACCAATAAACTAACTCCAAAAGCAGGATGGCTTGAAATAAAATTCAATGGGCCTGCAGGTAACCGTGACGGGTTGGAAGCTAAAGTATGTTTATGGCAGAATGGAATGATGCAGTATGGTTATTGTGCGCCGGTAAGGGGATATTTATCAAGCGTACCGGCAATGGTTCATTTTGGATTAACTGATAAACCCATTGACAGTGTCAAAGTTTTATGGCCAGATGGTAAAACACAACTTTTAAGTAATCCATCAGTAAACCAAATGCTGGTGCTCGATTATAAAAATGCAGTATTATCTGCAACACCATTTAGCAATATTGTAAAACCATTATTGTTGTCAAATGTTGATTCTTCATTGCAAATAAATTACCTGCACAAAGAAGATGATTACATCGACTTTAAAGCACAACCTATTTTGCAGCACACCTGCTCACATGAAGGGCCCGGGCTTGCAGCAGGTGATATAAACGGGGATGGTTTGGATGATTTCTTCATAGGTGCAGCAGCAGGCTCTGATGGTAGTGTTTTTATTCAGCAAAAAAGCGGAAAATTTTTACAGCAGCCGTTCCCTCACGATACTCATGCTGATGATATGGGTGCAATATTTTTCGATGCAGACAAGGATGGCGATTTGGATTTGTATGTAGTAAGCGGCGGTACCACTGCTGAGAAAAAGGGAAATGCAATTTACCAGGACAGGCTTTATATTAATGATGGAAAAGGAAACTTTTCATTGTCAGTGAATGCATTGCTTGAGATGAATAATAGTGGCGCAAGCGTTGTTGCTGCTGATTATGATAAAGACGGCGACCTTGATTTATTTGTTTGCGGAAGGGTAAGCCCCGGTGAATATCCAATGTCTCCAAAAAGTTTTTTATTGAGAAATGACGTTTCAACTGGCGCTGCAAAGTTTACTGATGTAAGTGCTGCTCAATTGCCACAACAGGGAAATATGGGTATGGTTACTTCTGCTTTGTGGACAGATTTTGATAATAATGGTTGGATTGACTTGGTTGTTGCCGGAGAATTTATGCCTATTACTTTTATTAAAAATGAAAAAGGCAAATTCATAAACAACTCCCCACTCACCATAAACAACTCACAAGGTTGGTGGAACAGTTTGGTTGCAGGGGATTTTGATAATGATGGTGACATGGATTTTATAGCAGGAAACTCAGGTTTAAATAACTGGCTTAAAGCCAGTGTTGCTGAACCAGTTTGTGTGTATGCAAAAGATTATGACAAGAACGGAAGGCTTGACCCCATTCTTTGCCATTACAGTGATGGAATTGAGTATATCGTTCACGCAAGGGATGATATCAGTCTGCAAATGACGCCGATGAAAGCAAGGTTCAGGGATTATACAACGTGGGCAGAAGTAAGTTTTACGAAGGCTTTTTTAAAAGATGAAATTGCAGATGCACTGGTATTAAAGTGCCAGACATTTTCCAGTGCATATATTGAAAACAAAGGAGCTTCAAAATTCGAAATGCATGCCTTGCCGGTAGAGGCGCAATTGTCGCCTATTTATGGAATGCTTTGTACCGATCTTGATAATGATGGCAATCTCGATGTAGTGTGTGCAGGAAATTCCTATGCACCTGAAGTGCAGGCGGGCCGTAATGATGCGCAGGGTATGCTGATATTGAAAGGCAATGGTAAAGGCGGTTTTGTTGCAGACAGGACTGAATTTAATACAGCTAGTGACAACAAGGCTATCAGTAGTATCCAGTCTGTTGATGGAAGCAGGTTATTGCTTGTAAGCAGTAACTCAGGCTCTTTAAAAACCTATCGTGTTAACCGGCAAACAAAACAAATTCCATTGTCTGATGGTGATGTGTATGCCGTTATCACCAATAAAAATGATAAAACATATAAAGAGGAATTTCATTTTGGGAATTCTTATTTATCACAAAGCAGCAGAAGGTTGAATGTTGCGGCAGGAACAAAGTCTTTAATGATTTACGATAACAAAGGAAACAAACGGCAAGGGAAACTATGAGGTGGTTCCGTCATAAAATATTAGTATTTTTTATTGTTACCGGCTTGGTTTCCTGTTCACATAAAAAAACTTTGTTTGAATCATTGCCTTCTTCACAAACCGGAATTGATTTTATTAATAAAGTGGAAGAGAATGATAAGTATAATGTACTTGACTACATGAATATTTATACCGGTGCTGGTGTTGCAGCAGGTGATATAAACAATGATGGGTTGGTTGATTTATATTTTAGTGGCAATGAAAACTCTGGCAGACTTTACATGAATAAAGGTGATTTTAAATTTGAAGATGTAACACAGAAAGCTGATTTAATAACGAACCGCTGGTGTACAGGGGTTTCAATGGTAGACATAAACCAGGATGGCTGGCTGGATATTTATATCAATGTAGCTGGCAGTCCTAAGTTTGGCAACACTGCAAATTTGCTTTATATCAATAACAGGAATGGAACTTTTACTGAAGAAGCGGAGAAATATGGAATTGCAGATACAAGGTTAACGATGAATGCCTCTTTCTTTGATTATGACAGGGATGGCGACCTTGATTTGTTTTTAATAACCAATCCTGCCGATGAAAGGGTGACGAATATAAACACCATCACTGAAATCCGTCAACACGGCGAATCTCCGGGGACAGATATTTTGTACCGCAACAATGGCAACCAAACATTTACAGATGTATCTAAAGAAGCAGGCATCTTAACAGAAGGATATAGTTTGGGCGCTGCCATCAGCGATTTGAACAACGATGGATGGCCCGATATATATGTTTCTAATGATTTTTTAACGAATGATATTTTATACATTAACAATGGCAATGGAACGTTCAGCGATAAAACACATGAATGTTTAAAGCATACCAGCTTTGCTTCAATGGGCAACGATGTGGCTGATTTTAATAATGACGGGTTGCCTGATATTTATACACTTGATATGTTGCCTGAAGATAATTACAGGAAGAAAATGATTATACCATCTGCCGGTTACGATAGATTTCAGTTGTTGTTGCAAAAGGGATACGAGCCACAATACACCCGTAATGCTTTGCAATTAAATAATGGCGATGGTACTTTCAGCGACATTGCCTTTCTTTCAAGCGTTAGCAGTACCGACTGGAGCTGGGCAACTTTATTTGCAGATTATGATAATGATGGCGATAAAGATTTAATGGTTACCAATGGATTTTACCGTGACCTCGGCGACCAGGATTATATTCATTACCAGGCAAAGCTCAACAACCCGATGGGTAATCAATCTGCAAAGAGGAAAGAAAAATTGAAGGCTGTAAAAGCATTGGCCAATATTCCTTTGCAGGATTATTTATTTGAAAATAACAATGACCTCACCTTTACCAAACGCTCCACAGATTGGGGATTTAATGAACCCGGTTTTTCCAATGGTGCCTGTTATGCTGATTTGGATAATGACGGCGACCTTGAATTAATCATCAATCAGTTTGACAGCAAAGCAAAAATTTTTAAGAATAACGCCAATGAGTTATTTAAGAATAATTATCTCTCAATAAAATTAAAGGACAAGCAGCCGAATTCAGATGCAATTGGCTCCAAAGTATATGTATTTACAAAAGGACAGATGCAATTGCAGGAATTAAATCCTTATCGTGGATATGAATCATCTATGGAGCCCGTATTGCATTTTGGTATTGGAAAAAATACCTTGGCAGACAGTATAAAAATTATTTGGCCTGGTGGAGCACAGCAAATAGAAATTAATGTAAAAGCAAACCAGGTTGTAAACATTGCATATGCAGCTACAACGAAGATCGACGATGCGGGTATTAAAAATAATTCTTCTTGGCTGTTCACAAATATTGCCGGGAAGAATGGAATAAAGTATCATCATACCGAAAATGAATTTGATGATTTTAAAAAACAGCCGCTCTTGCCACACATGCATTCTAAGAATGGACCCGGGATTGCAACAGGTGATATAAATGGTGATGGCAAAGAAGATTTTTATATCGGCGCTGCTTCAGGAAATGACGGAAGTTTTTTTATTCAAGACCGAAATGGAAATTTTTCTGAAAAAAAATTGAACAAGGATACTTTGTATGAAGACATGGGCTTGTTGTTGTTTGATGCAGATAATGATAAAGACCTTGATTTATATGTGGTGAGTGGTGGCTCCGAAAACAGGGAAGGTACTGCTATGCAACAAGACAGGTTGTATTTTAATGATGGCAAAGGTAATTTTGCATATAGGCTGGATGCATTGCCTGGCACAAAAGCAAGTGGTTCCTGTGTGGTGGCCTGTGATTATGATAAGGATGGAGATTTGGATTTATTTATTGGCGGAAGGGTGGTGCCGGGCAGTTATCCTTCGGCAGCAGAAAGTTATTTATTAAAAAATGATGCTGGAAAATTTTCAGATGTATCTTCAACCGAATTACCCCAGCGGGGGAAAATAGGAATGGTTACTTCTGCACTTTGGACAGATTATGATAATGATGGCTGGATTGACTTAATGCTGGTAGGAGAATTCATGCCCATTACATTTTTAAAAAATGAAAGCGGAAAACTTGCAGTCAACTCACCCATTACAATTAACCATTCACAAGGCTGGTGGAACAGTATTGCTGCCGCCGATTTTGATGAAGACGGCGATATAGATTATATAATTGGGAATCTGGGATTAAACACGAGGCATAAAGCAAGTACAAAAGAACCACTTTGTATTTATGCAAAAGATTTTGATAAAAACGGAAGGCTTGACCCCGTTATGTGTTACTATGTGGATGGGAAAAATTATATCTATCCCACCCGTGATGAAATGATAAAACAAGTTGCCGCCATGAGGGGGCGCTTCCAATCGTACAAAGATTTTGCATCCGTTACTTTTGAAGAATCATTCACCAGGCAGGAACTAAGCGATGCATTGGTTGTAAAAAGCGAATGTTTTGAAAGCAGTTATTTAGAAAATAAAGGAAACGGAATACTTGAAAGGAAAGCATTGCCCCCTGAATGCCAGTTTGCCCCCATATTTGGTATGCTAACAGGAGATTATAATAATGACGGGCATACAGATATATTAATAACAGGCAACGCTTACTCCACCGAAGTGTCCACAGGCGCTTATGATGCAATGACGGGAATATTACTTTCCGGCAACGGTAAAGGAGATTTCAAAAAATTTACTTCAAGCACAACGGGGTTTAAAGCAGATGGTGATAGTAAAGGAATCGCTGCATTACCAATATCGGCTAATACTGCCATCATTTTATCAGCAAATAACAATGGTGATTTAAAAACTTATACGTTTGCCACTAACAGTATGACTTTTGTCGCGGCAGGCAAAAATGATGAATACGCCATTGTTCAGAAAAAAGATGGAAAGGCATACCGGCAGGAGTTTTACTGGGGCAATACTTATTTATCAAATTCATCACGGGTATTCAGTTACAATAACTCACTGGTATCGTCTGTTATTTTTTACGATGACAAAGGGAATAAAAAACAAGTAACTGCTAATTCAAAATAAACAGTGAAATGAAAAAGATTGCAGGTTTATTAATGATAATTGTTTTTGTTTCTTCCTGCAAACAAAAACCAAACCATGCAGGCATTGAACAATTTTGTAAAAATCAACTGCCTAAATGGAATGAAAAACTTACTTATGTTATAATGACGGATATTTTCTCTCCGCCGGTATGCAGCCGCATTTATTCTTACACCAATATTGCGGCTTATGAAGCATTGCTTCCTGAAAACCCGGGTTACAAATCTTATGCAGGAAAATTAACCGGCTTAAAGGCCTTGCCGAAACCTGATAAGAATAAAGAATATAGTTACCCGATTTCAAGCATCATTGCATTTATCACTGTTGGGCAGATGCTGGTGTTTAATGGTGATGCTTTGAAAGAAAGGGAAAAAGAATACCTGCAACAATTAGATAGCATTGGTATCAGCAAAGAACTATTAGATAGTTCTATTTCGTATGGCCGGGCTGTAGGGCAGCATATACTGGCATGGGCAAGTAACGACGGTTATCTTCAGCGAACATCTTTCGGAGGGTATATTGTAAGCCAGCAGCCGGGCGGCAGGTGGATCCCCACACCACCGGATTATATGGATGCAGTGGAAAATAACTGGAGAACCGTAAGGCCATTGGTAATGGATTCCGCTTCACAATTCAGGCCGGCTGCACCCATTACTTATGATACTACCAAAGGCTCTGCTTTTTATAAAGAGGCATACCACGTCTATGATGCAATTGTGAAACCTAATGCTGGTGACTCGGCTACTGCATGGTATTGGGACGATAACCCAAACACCTCGATCACCGATGGCCACATTACTTACTTTCTTCAAAAAAATTCACCACCTGGCCATTGGGTGCATATTGCCCTTGCTGTTGCTGAAAAAGAAAATTATAATGCGATAAAAACAGCCTCGCTTATTTCAAAAACAGCCATTGCATTATTTGATGCTTTTATTTCCTGCTGGGAAGCCAAGTACCATTACAACTGCGGAAGGCCTGAAACTTTTATTAACAAATACATTGATAAAGACTGGCAGCCGTTGATTCAAACTCCGCCATTTCCTGAATACCCCGCCGGCCACAGCACAGCATCTGCCAGTGCTGCTGTAGTGCTTACCAAAATGGTAGGGGATAATTATTCTTTTCTTGATTCAACAGAAGTTCCTTATGGAAGGCCCGTAAGAAAATTCAATTCATTTTATGAAGCATCAGACCAGGCAAGTGTCAGCAGGCTGTATGGCGGCATACATTTTTTAAATGCATTGAATACAGGAAAAAACATCGGCAAAGCGATTGGTAATCTAGTAATAGCAAAACTTAATTAATCATCATTTTATTATGCAGAAATGCAGTAGCCGTTACCCACTTGATAGAGACGGTTGCGAATAAATAATATGTTTGAAATACAGAACAGTCCATAGTTTTACGAATGGATGGTCGAGGCGGCCATTGAATAATATTAGTTGCCTTTTACTTCCTTGGTCGATTGGGACGGATTGGCGAACCTGCACCCCCTTCTCCGCTTAAAGCTTTATAACTTCTGTGTGGATATTCAGTAAAATTTATGATTTGTGTTTATAACAATTATCTTTTCTATTTACCACTGCTTTGCCTGCGGATATTAAAAAAACGGGAAATGTTATGCTTAGAAAAAGGGTAAAAAAGTGAACTGCAATTAGTGGCTGATCTCTTATTCTCAATAGCTTTTCTGAATATGCTGGTTCCTTTTCTTTTTTTTCTTGATAAAAAAAAGAAACAAAAAAAATCAAGGCTGCAACTAAAAAGGCTGAAAAATAGCTCATTCGGCTAAAATCAAGGAACTCGCCGTAATAGCATAATAATTTGTATCCGATGCCGGCTCAGACAGCCTTGATTTTTTCACGCCCAATGAGCTATTTTTCTAGCACTTTTTAGTTGAGGCCGTCCAGGAGCCTGTTAATGCGAATAGTATTATTTTATGATCTGCAGTATATATTCGCACATTTCACAGTAGTTCAACTGTTGTTCATACTCCAGTACAAATGCTTCATCATAGCTCCTTCCCGAAATCGGGCTGTATATCGATTTCGGGGCGCCTTTTTTGTTTCTTTTTTAGCTTCGCCAAAAAAGAAACAAAAAAGCTATTCTCAATCAAATCGGTACCTGCTAACACCAGGAGAAGCTGGTTCCTTTTCTTTTTTTTCTTGATAAAAAAAAGAAACAAAAAAAATCAAGG
>JBBJMD010000297.1:0-3659 GCA_037719925.1 Ferruginibacter sp. | reverse complement strand
CCTAAGCGTATGCAACACATCGCTTAAAGAAGCTTTAATGGTGCCCTTGCCCTGCATTACCTGCTTCTGTAAACCGGCATCAATACTCCAGAGCGAGTTGGCCTTGATGGTTCCCTGGTACACAGTTGGGGCATTGTAAAAACCTGTTAGCTCTGCCGTCCATGTTTTTGCAAATTTAATACTGTTTTGCACATAAACGCTTACTCCGCCGGCGTTTACATTGATCTGCCGCCCCGCGCCAAAGTCTGCTTTATACCTTGTGTAAAAACTGTTTATGTTGGCAAACATATTATACGATTTATAGCGGAAAGGATAGCTGATATTCAGGCTCATGATATCCTGGGTGGCAAGGTTACGTTTCGAGATAAACGCTTTTGATTTTTCAGCCGTATCAAAAACCTGCGTAAAGAGGTCCTTCACGTGACTATAATTTAAGGTGGTGGTCAGCTTGTATTTGTAGGTATTGGTTAAGCCAATGCTATTGGTATACTGGGGGCGCAGGTTAATGTTACCTTTTTGAAAAGTATATTCATCCAGTTTAAATTCGAATGGATTTAGGTCCTGGTAGCTGGGCCGGTCGATCCTGCGGCTATAAGATAGACTGAATTGTTTTACAGGATTTTTATTAAATGTAATTGCGGCGCTTGGAAAGAAATCGGTATAGCTGCGTTTAAAAATCTCGCTATAGGCAACGTACCCGGCGGTACCTGGCTTTTCACCTATTGAGGTTCCTTCGGCGCCTGTGTGTTCCATCCTTATTCCAGCCTGCACAGTGAGCCCTTTAAAGGCACGATTGTAATTAATATATGCTGCGCTGATATTTTCTTTGTAATTAAAGCGGTTGCTGCGGTCCCTGTCAAGCTGGTCTGTGCCGCCATTTACATTGTAACGCCGGAAGTCATTATCTGTTTTTACAAAAGCCGCTCTGCCTCCAAACCCCAGTGTACCTTTTTTAAATGGCTGTTCCCAATCGGCTTTTAGTGAATTGATTTTTATGTTCGTGGGCGCAATCATACGGTACAAGACACTACTTATCGGCGTTTCGCCGGTTCCGTTAAAATAATAATTTGGTTGGAACTGGTTGCTGTTTATGTCGTACGATCCATGATCCGCATTTACGGTAAGGTTCTTACCGTTTGGAACGGTATAGCTATAGTTAAGGTTAACATTCATGTTATCCCTTTTCATAACGCTGGAATTATCTGCGATAAGAATGCGGTCTACCGTTTTAGTGGGCAGGTAAGAAATAGGCGTCGTACTTTTATTACTAAAAGAGGGGTTGGAAAGCGTGCCATTTACAATAACGCCGAGGGTATTTTTGTTATTGATAAAATAGTCCATTCCTGCTTTGAAATTATTACTTTCATTTTTCATGATGATCATGCTTTGCTGGTCAAAAAGGCTATCTCCGAGCGTACGATAAATACTCAGGCGATTTGCATTGAGTCCTTTATTGTAGCTGTAATTACCAAAAAGATTTATTTTTTTATTGCGATAGTTCAGGTTGATGCCTGCATTGTATTTGGCGTAGGTGCCTATATTCCAACCGGCATTTACGGAGCCATTGGTTCCAAATGATTTGTTCTTCTTCAGCCGGATATTGATGATACCGCCGTTGCCTGCTGCCTCGTACTTAGCGGATGGATTGGTGATGATCTCGATGGCTTCTATCTGCGATGAGTTCAATGATTTCAGATAGCTGCTCAGGTCTTGCCCGCCCAGTGGAGTTGGTCTTCCATCAATATACACCTGTACACCATTTTTGCCACTCAGGCTGATATTATCATCTTTATCCACCAGTACTCCCGGAGATTTACGCAATAATTCCAGCGCATCTGATCCCACTGAATTTATAGTGCCTTCAACGTTGACAACCATTTTATCCGCCTTAACTTCCAGCAAAGGTTTTTGCGCGGTAACTACCACTGCTTTCAGGCTATTGGGCAATTTATTAAGTTTGAAATCCGGCACGGTGTAAGTAGCGCCTCCGGCAACATCAATCGGCGCTGAGAATGAAGCCTCGTACTCTACAACGTTTGCCTTCACGAGGTATTTGCCTTCTTTGATACCTGAAAAGCTGTAGGCGCCGTCGTCATTTGATACCGCCAGTTTTACGATGGCTGAATCTTTAGCAACCAGGAGGCTGATGGTGGCCCCCTTGATCGGTGTACCCTCGGCATCCCTGGCAAAACCTGCTACCTGTGCATTTGTGTTCAGTGCAAAAAAGGAAGCGATAATAAAATAAAATAAATGTCTCATAACAGAATGTTTATACAGTTAAATTTTAAAGACCACAAACATATAGGTGCTGTTAGTCATCATGAAAAATGTTATCCCAACGGCCTTTTTCCAAATGTAAACGCCCCGATTTAATAGGATGCATTTCAATATCTTTTTACCAGGACTATCTTTTTCAACCTTAATATTTTGTGTCTGGAATACCAAGGTTCGCAATCATACTATTTACAAATTGACATTTACCGGTAATCAGGCAAAGTAAAGATATTCGCTAAAAAAAAGATATACGGCGCCGTGGCATTTGTTTTGCTGCCTGGTAATACTGTTAGATCAACGGCGAAACATATATGTTGTTCCCGCGTGTTTACTTTGTATCCTTCTTCTGAGTTGCAACAATACGGATCACCCCGTTGAGAAGCCTGGTAAAACAAAAGGGACTAAGCCAGGGACTTTCTTACGTCCTGTAGTAGATACCATATTTGCAGGCGACAGGGATACCAATGTTATCATAAATAATAAGGAAGCTTTTTTAATGGGCCACATTACAGCCAATAAACAACATCCTGCCTATTCGCTTTCGGTACAAAAGGGGCAAACAATTACTGCAACGATCAAACCTGTAAAAAAAGGCGGCAATGTGCGCATTAACCAGATACAGCTACCCGGTGGCGCATTTGACGGCCCCTTTGGGGATAGCTTAAGTTATGCTTCTAAAAGAAGCGGGGTAATATGCTTTATTATCGGCGAAAACTTAATGGCCGGGGATCCGTACACCGGCGATTTTTTATTGCATATAAAGGTGGCGGATTGAGGTATAAATTGTATGGTCCTGATGTGCCAGAACCTGATTCAAACCATTTTCTGGAAGGGAGCCGGGGAGGATAAAAAAACGGCTTCCAGGATTTATAAATGAACCCAGAACAGCCGATGATCCATTTCATTACAGGATTTTAAACATGTCTAAACAAATATTAAACCACCAGTAAAGGTATCGCTATTTCGTGAAAAGAATGGTAGCAGGCTTCAGTTAATACCGGTATGAATATCTTACCAGGCAAAATCATTCCAACGGCAAACTTACCAGGTACCTCACCACAGCCAACCTTATGTCTGAACGTACATCGCCGGTTGAAGTAAAACGCCTGACCGATTTTATCCCGGGGTTCCCTTCTTTCAAAAATTCCAGGCCTTTATCTAAACCTGTTAATAAATATTCCGGCACTACAATTAGGTAGGTTTTAGATGGAATAATGGCCGAACCTTTCAATAACCAGCGGGTTTCGTCAAATTGAAGATTAGGGCTTAACTGCAGGTAGCCCCCCAGGCCTTGCCGGTCGTTGTTGCCAGCAAGCAGCTCGTTAAGCAATTGCCCGCTCATCTGCACATCGCATAGCTTACCTCCAAATGGCAGCATACGGATA
>JBBJMD010000101.1:0-14259 GCA_037719925.1 Ferruginibacter sp. | reverse complement strand
TAACCGTATTCTGCAGGTATTTGCAAATCGATCATTACCCTTGAATCTGTTCCTTTTGGATAAGTATACCGCTGAAAACCTGACCTTGTGGCAGCAGTCAATTCTGCTTTGATGTTGTAATCCGTAAGCAGTACTTTATAATAGCCCAAGGGCGCCTCTTCTGTCGTTTTATCAATCCGCGAACGATAGCCTTCTCCGGGCGTGCCGCGTTCGTTCCCTACTTTTGTTTTAAGCGGGCCGTTGGTAGGTAGCATGCCTAAGCCTGCCATTGTCCATTCGTGTATATGGCTAAAGGTGCCGATGCTTTCAAAAGTGGGATCGTAGCCAGCCTGCCAGCCACCGTTTTGATTATCGGGGCTTAATTTTACCATACTGAAAGGCATCCAGGGCCCGGGCGCTATCATCCATCTTGAGTGCGCAGTACCCATTGCCGTACTGACATAATCGGAGAAGGCGGCAGTTCTTTGCGGCGAACGCTTCACAACGCCGCTGCTGATTACGCGCCCGGCAGATAGTATTTCATATTCGCTTTCCGTTACTTTTGCTACCGCGGGCATCGGCACTTCAAACTGGTGTCTTCCCGAATCAACGGGTTCATCAAAAACACGCCTTCCCCGTAAACGCACCGTTAATTTGCCGGTACCTGTCAACTGCTCAATGTCTATTAACAGTGGCTGAAAATGTTGACCATCCTTTATTATTTCATAATCCGCGGGTTTAATTTCCCTTATAAAATTGTTGCGGGACGTTTTTATCACTGCATTTGCCGGCCCTTCCAGTCTCACCTGGTCAAATACAACCCACGACCCCGACAATGTAGTTAGCCGGACCTCGTTGCCGCCGGTTTTTAATGATTGAAAAGGAACTGTAATTATATGCTCTGCCGTGGAAGATGATGCGCCGGTAATGGCAGCCTGGTCGCTACCCGCTGGAAGCTGGAAAACCCACGGTTTATTATTGATAATTATTTTAAATAAGGGGGGCGATTGCTGGTTATAGCCCAACAGGTCGATCACCAGTTTCCATCCGGAATCGCTGCCTATTTTTTCCATATCAAACAAAACATTCAACTGGTGCGACCTGATGCCGGCTGTTGGTGCAGTACCGCCCCAGCTATCTGCCGGGCCCGGCAACACATAAGGCCAGTCTTTTTCAGGGCTGGAATAGCCAGCCAGGTAAAAGCGGTCTTCCCATCCGAAATCGTGTGATAAAAATTGCTTGTAACCAGCCGGCGCGAGCGTCATTCCCGCGCTGCTGTTATCTGCTTCCCCTATCTTCCAGATGGTTTTTACCTGGGCGCCAGCGGGAAACGCCTGAAGGAATAATAAAAAAAATACCAGCCATACGGAAGTTTTCCCAGGTCGTTTAACCGGGTAGGTATGCTTGTTAAATACATATGCATTTATCATGGTTTTCATTTTATAACAACATGAACATTTAGACCTGGTGATACTTTTACGAAGTTCAGTAAATATTGGAAATATCCCGAAGGATAGATGAGTTGAAAAAAAAAAGGTATTTACTCTTGCCTGCAACTTTTAACCTCCGGAGGAAGGCATGAACATCCCGAGCCTATCGAGCGAAGAAATTTTCGGTGTTGCTTCGTGCCTTCGTGTCATTATTTGTGAACTAGAAAGTAAATGTATACTGATGCCGCTGGCAGCCATTCATGACGGGACAATTATTTCAAGGGCTCCCGGGATAAGGGAAGCCTTTACTTCGTTTACCTTGCCGAGGTATTCTCCGTCTACCTGGAAATGTACCTTTTTCCTGGAACGTATCACCAGTCCGCTTGTTTGGTACACGGCGGTTTTAGCGGGGTCGAAAGAAGCGTGGGAAACAGTCATTTTAAATATTTCGTGCAGGGATATTTTTTTAACAGCAACTACTTCAAAAAGTCCGTCGTCAATACTTCCTACAGGATTGATGATGGCGCCACTTCCATATTTGGTGCCATTGGCTATTACGATCATCGCCGCCTGTATTTTAAGGGCCTTGTTATCAACATGCATTTCGACCGCCATAAGCGAATGGGAGAACAAAACTTTAATGGAAGCTTTCAGGTAACCCCACATCCCGCGGCCATTTTGCGATTCAAATTTTTTTATTAAAAAAGCATTAAAACCAATATCACTGAGGTGAATGCATAACTGGTTGTTTACCCTGGTAATGTGTATTTTTTTAGGGCTGCCTGTTACGATAACATTTAATGCCTGATCCGGCTGCATGGGTATTCCTAATTCCTTTGCCAGCCCGTTGGCAGAACCCCCGGGCAAAATTCCCAGCGGTATTTTCGCGTGTACCAAACATTCCGCTACCAACTTGATAGTGCCATCACCCCCTACGGCCACCACCTGCCCCGGAGAAAACGCGGTTACTTTCTCTTTTAACTTGTTAAGATCGCAATCGTCCGGAAGGTGAAACAATTCAATGGTATGTTCAAGGGAGGCAAAATAGTCTTGTATAAGCTTTGGCCAGTCCGTAGCATTATTGCCCGAGCCCGGATTAATGATAAAGAGAATTCGTGAATTATTAGTGGCAGGCATAAATAATATTTTGATCAGGTAAATATCCGGCCTGTAAATGTAGTATAACTATAGTACATTTATTTTAATACGACAATACGCTTTCATTAAATTGCACCCGGAATTATATGATAAAACTATCAAAAAAAGATGTTGCAACGGTTAAAGTATATCACGGCTATGGCCATGAAGGTAACCTGATTGTTTTTGGCCATGTATTGCTTGGCAAGCCGCCTGCAAGGCGCAGGTATACGAATAATGCGTTATTGAATATTATCCACCTGGTAAAACTCTTTTTTGTGAGGCCGTTACCCGGCGTTAGGGTACAACTACACTGGCATAACCAGCAATTTGATGGCATCACCGAGTCGGACGGCTTTTTTAAGTTTGAGTGGCAGTCAGCATCCCCTACCCCGGCAGGATGGCATCCCGTGCTGGTACAATTGCTGGATGAGGATGCCAGGGTACGGGCCACGGGTACGGGAAAAGTTTTTGTACCTCATATCACCCAGTATGCCTTTATTTCTGATATAGATGACACGGTGCTTGTTTCTCATTCTGCCACTGTGGGCAGGAGACTGCGGGTGCTTTTTACAAAAAATCCTCATAGCAGGCGGGCATTTGACGATGTTGTGACACATTATCATTTGCTCTCTGTTACCCATACGAAACCTTCTGTACCAAATCCATTCTTTTACGTTTCCAGCAGTGAATGGAACTTATATGATGACCTCAATGAGTTCTTTAAACACAACCAGCTTCCTGAAGGCGCTTTTCTTTTAAGTGAGATAAAGAAATGGTACCAATTGTTTAAAACCGGTAAAACAAAGCACCACGCTAAATTAATGAAGGTGGCAAGGATCCTGGAAGCTTATCCGGCCCAGCGTTTCGTATTACTTGGTGACAATTCGCAAAGTGATCCTGATATCTATACTGCCATCGCCAATAAATATCCGGATAGGATCGGTGCCATTTATATCAGGAATATCCGCATCGATAACAAATTACATGCAGAAACGCTGATGGCTGCCCTGAAAAACAAAGAAATTAAAACCTGTCTTTTTGAAGACAACCATGATGCTATCCAGCATTCAAAAACAATAGGACTGATCGAATAAGATTGGCTCACTGGCCGGGCTTGGCAAAAAAGATGCGGTGTTTCAAATTACTTCCCTTTACACATGATTGCCCAAATGGGGATATACCGAATCCTCAATAATCAGGTTCCGTTAAAGGAACCCCTATAAAAATAAAAATAAAAATGTATTTGGCTACATCTCACCAAAAATAACCTTACCTTATTTCTTCATTGAAGACCCAGGATAAACCGGGGCAGGCACAGACTGTAGCTCGTTCCGGATTGCTGGTAGTAGCAAGGGAAAAATTCCAATGGCGCGGCCCTGGGGCCTCCAAAATACATTAGTTATGAAAAGCAAACGCAGGAATTTTTTAAAATTAAGCGGGCTTACCTGGATGGGTCTTACTGCCGGTGGGATGCTGAAGGCATATTCTTCGGTAACCAGCCAGCAAAAATCAGCCGGTCCGTTCATTAACTCAAATAATAATAGCCAGGTGGAGAATAAAAATCTGAATGAAGAAACCTTAAGCCTGATTGGCCCATACGGTGAATGGGCCACCAGCCTTAATAAAAACAACTTGCCCGCATTTTCTTTTAGAAGTAAAGCGTGGCCCAACCTTGAAGCCTGGCGGAAGGCAGCAAAAAAGCGGCTTACTGAAAGACTGGCAATTCCGGGTATTGGCAAGATGCCGCGGGTCAATGTTATCAAACAATATGCTTACGATGGCCTTCACATAGAAGAGCTTTCCTGGCAATTACCATACGGCCGGGCTACGGAAGCCATCCTCTTAAAACCGTTAAATGCAAGTGGCAAGCTTCCGGCTATACTTGCTTTTCACGACCATGGAGGCAATAAATATTTCGGCACAAAAAAAATCACCCGTACCGCTGAGCGGCGCGACCCATTGATAGAAGCACACCAGCAGGAGTATTACGAAGGCCTTGCCTGGGCAAATGAAATAGCTAAACGCGGGTATGTTGTTTTGGTGGCGGATGCATTTCCGTTTGCGAGCAGGAGGGTATGGTTGCAGGATGTGCCGGAGCACTTGCGGAAGGGGTTAAACGATCACGACCCCGGCAAGCCGGAAAATGTAACCGCATACAATGACTGGGCGGGGGAGCATGAACATATCATGGCAAAATCATTGTTTAGTGCTGGAACCACCTGGCCGGGAGTATTTTTTGCTGAGGACCGGATAGCCCTGGATATCCTGTGTGCGCGGGAAGAAGTGGATGCAGGGAGGATAGGTTGTGGCGGTTTATCAGGCGGCGGGATGCGCACAATATTTATGGGCGGTTTGGATGCCCGGATTAAATGCGCTGTCTGTGTAGGTTTCATGACCACCTGGAAGGATTTTGTACTCGCTAAATCATATACCCATACCTGGATGACTTATGTTCCTTTGTTACCCAATGAAATGGATTTACCCGAAATATTAGGGTTGCGTGTACCCCTGCCTGTTATGGTGCTGAATAATAACGAGGACAATCTTTTTACGCTGGCAGAAATGAAGGTCGCGGATAACATATTAAGCCAGGTATATAAAAAGGCAAAAAGTGAAGATCATTACCGGTGTTCATTTTATGCTGGCCCGCATAAGTTTGATGCGAAGATGCAGTCGGATGCTTTTGGTTGGTTTGATAAATGGCTGAAGGATAAGAAACCTGGTTAGTGCACTTTTCCAATAACGGCCACTGAAAAATATGTTAGAATCATTCAGGTTCGTTGTGATGGAAAATAATTTAAATCGGATTACGGATTTGCTCGAATACCCCGTTGTTTACAACTTTGCAAAGCTTCCGGGGCGATATTTGGGTAGAGATATTTTGGTAAAATATTGGTAAAGCCCTTTAAGTGCGACATTTGGAAAGCTTAAACTGAACAGATAAAAAAACGCTTCTATGAGGCTTTGCTAACTTTGAAAAATTCCCTCTTTTACGAAAATACCGTGCAATGGCACATGCGACTAATGGATATCGCTAAAATTTAAATTACAAAATTTAAAACATGAAAAGTAACCGCAGAAAATTTTTACAATATTCGGGCCTCGCTGGTGTGGCCGTGGCTGTTGGCGATATGATGAAGGGGTTCGCGACCACCACCTTAGACCTAACTGCTACGCATAAACGCATGGATCGCGGCAATAAGGATCATTTTAATATGTGTGGGTATGCCGCTCCGAAATTAGAAACCGTCAGGATAGGTTTTATCGGGCTAGGCAACAGGGGCCCTGGCGCAGTAGAAAGAATGGGGCATATAGGAGGAGTAGCTATAAAAGCTTTGTGTGATGTGCGCCCCGAAAAGGTGGCTGCTGTAAAAAAGAAGCTTACCGGAACTTCGCACCACCCGGCAGTGTACACAGGTAAGGATAACGAGTGGAAAAAATTATGCGAAAGTCAGGACATTGACCTGGTATACATTGCAACTCCCTGGCACCTGCATACTTCCATGGCCGTGTATGCAATGGAACAGGGCAAACATGTTTGTGTGGAAGTGCCTGCAGCCAAAACAATAGAGGAATGCTGGCAACTGGTGGAAACTTCCGAGCGCACCCGTAAGCATTGTATGATGCTGGAGAACTGTTGTTATGATTTCTTTGAATTGCTTACCCTTAATATGGTAAGGCAGGGATTATTTGGCGAGATTATTCATGGCGAAGGCGCGTATAATCATGACCTGCTGTTAAGCAATTTCGATAAAGATAAATATTATGACATGTGGCGGCTGAAAGAAAATTTCCGGAATGGCAACTTGTATCCTACGCATGGTTTGGGGCCCGTAGCGCAGGTGATGGATATCAACCGGGGTGATAAAATGGACTATCTCATCGCAATGCAAAGCAACGATTTTATGATGGCGAAAATGGCGGCTGAACTTGCTAAGAAAGATAATTTTTTTACCCCTTACGCTAATAAGAGCTACAGGGGCAATATGAATGTAACCACTATCCGCACCGGTAACGGGCGTACCATAATGTTGCAGCACGATGTAACTTCTCCGAACATTTATTCAAGGATCTTCAAAATAAGCGGAACCAAAGGATCAGCATTAAAATATCCCGTTCCCGGTAAAATTACTTTCGGTGATGAAGATTGGTTAAGTGAAGCCGGGTATAAAACAATGGAGGAGAAATACCGGCCGGCAATTGTAAATAAAGTCGGGGAACTGGCAAAGCAGGTGGGCGGCCATGGCGGAATGGATTTCCTAATGGACTGGCGCACGATCGATTGCCTCCGCAATGGATTACCGCTGGATATGGATGTATATGATGCGGCCCTTTGGAGCTCCGTGGCGCCATTAAGCGAAACATCGGTTGCTAACAGGTCCACAGCGGTGGACTTTCCGGATTTTACTTCCGGTTCATGGAGAACGAACCAGCCTATAGACATCACACTGGAAAAAGGCGGCACAACAAAAGTGGTTATGTAATAGCCTGAAAGTATTTAAGAATAATTTTTTCACCACTCCTTCAGGGCTGAAGGTATGTGTTATTGATATAAAAAATAAATGAAAGTAACCGGGGTACCGATACAAGCCACTGAGACAAGCTCTTTAAGCAGGCGGCATACGTTTGTTTCTATTCTTATCGTGGGGCTGCTGTTTTTCATCTTTGGTTTTGTTTCCTGGGTAAATGCGATCCTGATCCCTTATTTTAAAATCGCCTGCGAATTAAGTAATTTTCAATCCTACCTGGTAACCTTTGCCTTTTATATTTCCTATTTTATCATGTCGGTCCCTTCGGCATACCTTTTAAAGAAGACCGGCTTTAAAAAAGGTATGATGATAGGTTTTTGGGTAATGGCTGCAGGGGCCTTTATTTTTGTGCCTGCCGCTTTATCCAGGACCTATGAAATATTCCTCGTAGGTCTTTTTACCATTGGTGCGGGTCTTGCCGTTCTCCAAACAGCGGCGAATCCCTATATCACCGTATTAGGACCCCCCGAAAGAGCCGCCCAGCGGTTTAGCATCATGGGGATTTTTAACAAGGGTGCAGGCATCATCGCCCCGCTGTTGTTCGCCGCAGTGATTTTAAAAGCCACAGATACCAGCATGTTCAAAGCCTTGGCTACAATGGATGAAGCAAGCAGGGATATTGCTTTGAATGAGTTCATCAGGCGCGTTATCCTTCCCTATACATTTGTAGGAACCGCTTTGTTTTTACTTGGCCTGATGGTGCGTTATTCACCTCTCCCCGAGATTGATACCGAAAAGGAAAGTCCCGAACTTGAATTAGCCAACGCAGGTAAAAAAAATATCAGCCAGTTTCCGCATTTGATACTGGGGGCAATAGGTATTTTTTTACATGTTGGGACCCAGGTAATCGCCATCGACACCATTATCGGGTATGCTGATTCCATGGATATAAATTTGATGGAGGCGAAGGTATTTCCTTCCTATACGCTTTTTGCAACCATTTGCGGCTATATACTCGGCATCATTTGTATCCCGAAATTTATCAAACAGGTAAATGCGCTTCGGTTATGTACATTATTAGGAACAGTTTTTACCATATTGATCATCTTTGCAAAAGGGCAGGTTTATTTTTTAGGTCATACCGCTGATATTTCAATCTGGTTTGTGGTACTGTTGGGGTTCGCCAATTCGATGGTGTGGGCGGGCATGTGGCCGCTTGCACTGGATGGACTGGGAAGGTTTACAAAGCTGGGCGCTTCCATCATGATCATGGGATTATGTGGCAATGCCATACTTCCGCTTTTTTACGGCTGGTTAGCAGATCTGTATACAGTGCGCGCTGCTTACTGGATATTACTTCCGTGTTATTTGTACCTTGTATTCTATGCTTTTTATGGCCATACAATACGCAGCTGGAGATGATGCCAGGGTTAAAACAATTGGCAAATGACCAGTGTGTCTTAAATACTCATTCGCTTTTAAAAACATTTATTCGTTACCGGTATGCATCAGCCAATAAAAATATTTAACGGAAAAATTATTACACCCTATAAGATCATTGACGGCGGATCAATACTTATTACGGATGAAAAAATTACCACCGTTAGCGAACAGAACCTGGAATCAGGTAATGCCATCGAAATAGATGCAGGCGGAAAATATATTTCTCCAGGTTTTATTGATATGCATGTGCATGGCGGCGGCGGGTGGGATTTTATGGATGGCGACGAGAACGGTTTTTTACAGATCGCGGCAACACATGCGCAATATGGTACTACCGCGATGGTGCCTACCACGCTTACCAGTACAAAAGCAGCAATACTGCATTTATTATCGGTGTATGAAGCTGCCAGTCGGAGTAATATCCATGGAGCACAATTTCTTGGTATTCACCTGGAGGGTCCATACTTTGCCATGAACCAGCGGGGCGCACAGGACCCCCGTTTTATAAGAGATCCCGACCCGGCCGAATATAAGGATATATTAGCCCATTCGTCTTCCATCACCCGCTGGAGCGTAGCACCGGAATTAAAGGGCGCGTTAGAATTCGGGCGGTATTTAAGATCAAAAAATATCTTGGCGTCAGTGGCACATACGGATGCCGTGTATGAAGAAGTACTGGATGCATTTGAAAATGGATATTCGCTCATCACACATTTGTATTCGGGGATGTCGGGTGTTACCAGGCGAAATGCTTTTCGCTATGCCGGCGTTGTGGAAAGCGCCTTTATTATTGATGAAATGGATGTAGAAATTATAGCCGATGGCATCCACCTGCCCGCCCCCCTGTTGAAATTAATTTATAAAATAAAAGGCGCCGGCCGGATAGCATTGATAACCGATGCGATGCGCGCTGCAGGCACCATCGTAAAGGAAAGCGTGTTGGGGAACCGGGATAACGGGTTAAAAGTAATCATCGAAGATGGCGTTGCTAAACTGCCCGACCGGAGCTCGTTTGCAGGAAGCATCGCTACTGCGGCCCAGTTGGTCAGGACAATGGTAAACATGGGCGAAGTACCCTTACCCGATGCCGTAAAAATGATCACTACCACACCGGCCCGTATCTTAGGCATAGCCGATAGAAAAGGTTCCCTGGCCACTGGTAAAGATGCTGATATTGTTATTTTCGACAACAATATTCAAGTTTCGATGACAATGATAAAAGGAAAAATCGTTTACGCGAAGAAGTAAATATCTAATCAGAATGGATTTCAAACCAACAACTGTACATTATGAAAAATAGTTGGTTGTTTTATTGGGCTGGTTGTTTGCAGGACTGGGCTACCGGGGCAACAAAATAAATGGTAAGCCAAAGCTAAAAAGTAAGCATGGAGGATTTTCCTAATCCGGAAAGAGGATTCTAAATCCCTGTAAAAGGATCGCTTCAAAATTTATGCCCTTAATTCCCGGTGTACTTGCAAAGTATAAGACACCCGTAAAGTCAGCCCGCAACCTATGCCGTCAGGGCTACCTTCTTAATCCGGTACTTCCTGCTGGACAGAGATAATACAAACAACCTGCATCATCAATTGATATTCAACAACGCTTTTAAATCTTTCCCGGCGTTGAAAGAAAATAATAAGGCATTGGGAAAATAGCCATTGACAGAAAGGAATACCTGCAGGTGTAGCAAGTACTTCGAATGAAGCTTGCAGTAATTTATAATAAACAGCCGCATCGTTAAAGATGCGGCTGCGTGTTGAAGGTAATTGGCTGGCACTATTGATCCCACCAAAGCCGCTGGGTTACGTCAGTGACTGATGGTGTATTTTCACTGTTTCTTCCTGTTTCAACCGTTGGGTAAACCAGCCTCCGGATAAAGGTAGTGGTGGAGGCATTCAGCGGTAATTGAAATCCCTGGTATTGATAGTCGAAACGTCTTGCATCATCCCATGTTACGGGCGATAAGAAGAGTGCTTTGTATTTTTCTTTCATTATAAGCGCAAGGGAAAGATTAGCAGCTCCTATGGATACCGAAGGATGGTTGATGTAGGTGTCCCGTGCATCGGCCATTACACCAATGTTGTTCATATTTGCAGTGATTCCGGCAAGATAGGATGCATACGCTTTGGGCAGGTCATTAGCGCGGAAGGCCACTTCTGCTTCAATGAATTTCATTTCTTCATACCTGGTAATGTATAATGGCGAACTTGTGCCGGAATAGTACCCGGTGAGGCTGATATATGATTCCTCCATATTTGTACCGGTGCCTACCCTGTCGCCACCGTTGCGCGTACCCCGGTAGTCTCCAAATTTTGTAAGGCTTGCTGTAAAGGGGAGGCGTGGATCAAAAATCCCATAAGTGGTTCCATTCATTGCATTCACATAATTGGATGAAAGCCATCCATTAAGGTTGAGGGCAGCATTATCAACTGCCTCCTGGTTCCATGGATTACGAACATCGAAGGTGGTGATAAAGGCATCATCTGCTGAACTTGTATACGCAGCTGCCAGTTCCGCTGTAATTGCTGCAGGATCATACGCTGGCGTTTCACTCAGCTGGTTCAGCAGCCTTGCTTTCAAAGCATGCGCTGTTTTTATCCAGGCGGCGGCATCCCCATGGTGAATGAGGTCAGCGCTACTGTTAAGGTCAATGGTTGTTTGGGTGCTGCTGAGCAACGCAATCCCTTCGTCCAGTAAGGAAAGGCAGGTGTCAAAAATGGCCTCGGCATTATCGTAAGTAGGCGTAAGTGTTTCACCTTCAAAAGCGTTGGAATAGGGAGCATCGCCCCATAGGTTATGAACAAGCTGAAGGTTCATTGCCATCATGATCTTTGCCACCCCCTGGTATTTTAGTGCACCTTGTTCTGCAGCTATCTTTTGCAGGTCATAAATGTCCGTCATATTGCTATAGAGGAGGGTCCAGGTGGTGCTGGCATCAATAGGTTCGTATGTGTCGGTTGCGCCTGCCAGGCTGGTGTTGGCAAGATATTGTACATAATAGGAAGTAATATCTGCAACCTGGAACACGTTTAATGCAGTATTTTGGGTTGTGCCTATTAACAGGCCGTTGATGGGAGGCTTTGTGGCAGCATTTGGGTTCTGGTTCACATCAAGGTATTTTTTACAGGATGAAACAAAAATCAACAAAGTGAAGATGAATAAATATCTTAATAATTTCATGATAATCAGGTTTAGAAGTTAATATTTACACTAACGAGATAGCTTCTCACGGCAGGATATGTAAATCCGGCAAATGCATCCGCATTACTGGCGGAACTGGTGCTGCTCAATTCAGGATCGTAACCGGTGTAATCGGTGATAAGCCAGAGGTTGTTACCGGTTAAGGTCACTGCAACATTTTTTATGACGCCTTTCTTTAAAGGTAAACTGTAGCCTAAGCTCAGGTTACGCAACCTCACCGGAGGCATCTTCCACAAAATTGTTCGAGATTCCCCTGCACACTGCCCTGTAAAAACCTGCAGTTCCGTAGTTAACTCCATCGGGGCCGGTACCCTGTCCCAGCCATACCGGTTTTGTATTGGTAGTGCCATCTGCCAACACGCCTGGAAATACCCTGGTATCATTCCTGTCTTCTGTATACCGGGCGATACCAAAGGCTGCCATAAAGTTGCTCAACTGGTTGTACTTATCCTGGCCTTGCTGTGTATCCCATAAAAAAGACAGGGAGAAATTTTTATAACTAAAGTTATTGGTAATACCCCCGATCCATTTGGGCTGCGAATTTCCCAACAAGCGTTGCGTGCCGTCCTGGCCGGGAAAGCCATTGGCACCAATCAATAAGGGAAGGCCGTTATCAACCGTTACCCCGTCATCTGTTTTAGTACCGTAATATCTTCTGTAAGAAGTACCATATATATTACCGACTGCATAACCGGGAACATATTTTAATGAAACAGTAGAACCTGCATAACCAAACTGCGAACCGATCGGGATTTCTTTTAGCGCCTCAGTAAGGGATATCACCCTGTTCCTGTTGGCGGAAAAATTAAGCGAAACATCCCAACGAAAATCAGTGGTACGAACAGGATTTCCTGTCAGGGCAAGCTCGATGCCTTTATTTTCAATCTCACCTGCATTGATTATAAAGCTTGTAAAACCGCTGGTAGGTGAAACAGCCACCGGTAGGATCTGGTCGCGGCTATTTAGTTTATACCAGCTAAAATCAACTCCCAGCCGGTTGTTTAAGAAACGAAGCTCTGTACCTATTTCCAGTGTGCTGGTACGCTCTGGTTTTAATGTTTCAATCCCTTTGTCGTCATTCCTTGTCGATGCCACCTGGTTACTTGACCTGATAACACTGGATCCGTAATAAATATTGGTTTGATATGGGTCCGTATCCTTACCAACCGCAGCAAGGGATGCCCTTAGTTTAACGTAACTTATCCAGGAAGGCATTTTCACCATATCTGACATCACATAGGATAAGCTTACCGAAGGATAAAAGAAGGAATTATTCGGTGCGTTCAGGGTAGATGTCCACTCATTACGCCCCGTAACATCCAGGAATAAAAAATTATTATAACCAAGCGTGAGGTCACCGTAGGTGCTTACAATACGGTACTGGCTTTCAAATTGGTTAGTGGTGCGGACCTTTGCATTGTTCAATGATAACAGGTCGGGAATATCTAGTTCTGATCCGCTTGACAATAAGCGGCTGTACCTGATATCGCGGCTTTCTGTACCCACTCTCAGCGTAGTATTGAATTTTTCAGTCCAATCCTTTTTTAAGGTTACCAAAAGAATGGAGTTCAGCACCCGGTTGCTGATCCGGTATTCATTTACAAACCCCAGCCCGTTATCTTCATGAGCGATCTCCCCTACCAGTCCTAATGGGCCGGGAGCCGCATGCCTTCTGAAATCGGAATAATAATCCATGCCGAGTTTATAATCAATATCCATAAAGCTAAAGGGTGAAAAAGTTACCGATACATCACCAATCAGGCGATTTACATTGTCCTTATACTGGTTGCTGTAATTTCCGTAGATGGGATTGTTATTACCGGCCAGGTAAGTGATCATCGTGCCATCCGGTTTGATATAATCCTTAACATTCCACCTTGGGGACCAGTAGGTGAGGCTTTCATTATACCGGTCCGCATTTACCCTTAGTCCGCCTGAATTGATAAAATAAGCCGAAGGTCTTATCCGAAGCATTTTACCAAATTTAAATTGGCCGCCCACTTTGGCAGAAATATTTTTGTAATCCGAAAACGGGATAACCCCATTTTGTTTGAAGTAAGAAAAGGAGGAATTCAATAGCGCATTTTCTGTGCCTCCACTTAATGTGAGGCTATTGCGTACCTGGTTGCCGCGTTTAAATCCCTGGGCATACTGATTATACAATTCTGCCGGATGGGTGGGATCGGCTGCCTTTGCGGCTGCAACGGTAGGCCCCCAACTTGGCCAAAAACTTGCGGCATTGTATACTCCGCCAAATCCCTGGGAGTAGCTGGTTTGCACATCCGGAAATTTATTGACTTCATCAATGCCATACGTGGAGGTGAAACTTGCCTGCATTCGACCCGCCTTTGCCGACTTGGTAGTGATGAGTACCACACCGTTTGAACCAGCCTGCCCGTATAGAGCAGTTGCAGCGCCGCCCCTCAAAATGGAGATGTTTTCCACATCATCCGGGTTGATATCAGCAGCCCTGTTTGATAAGCCTCGTACTTCACCTGCATCATCAACTGTATTCGTGCCGTTGTCGATTAATATCCCGTCGATAATAAACAACGGCTGGTTATTACGGCCGGGCGACAAGGATTTTATACCCCTGA
>JBBJMD010000296.1:0-3665 GCA_037719925.1 Ferruginibacter sp. | reverse complement strand
GTGCGCTACTCGAGAATAAAACAGGCCATACAGGTTCCTGAAAAGGACTGGCGGTATGGGCATTGTCGTAATTTATATCAATGAACTGATTTGTTTTTATGTGTTCAAGCAATTGCGCTTTCCCGTCCGGCCAAACAATTTTTAAGGAATCAATTTCCCTAGTTTTGCCCAGCCCAAAATGTAACCTGTCATCAACTGAAGAAAGGTATCCCCTTGTGGTATTCTGTTCGAGGAACTGAACTTTTCCATCAGCGTGCAACATTAATTTTGCCCCGATACCGGACCGGTTACCATCGCGTCCCTTTAACTTGATAGTGAGAAAATTATGTAGGCTGTCCTTTACCGTTTTTCTTAATTGATTTTTCCAGATAAATGCCTCCTGGTTCATGTTATTGATCACCATGTCCAGGTCTCCATCATTGTCCAGGTCCGCATATACTGCACCATGAGAAATGGAAGGGACCGACATTCCCGTTTGCCGGGTAGTATTGGTGAAAGTAAGGTCGCCATTGTTAAGATAAAAATAATTGTCGATGCTGATACTCCCATGAGCATCGAGGTCCTTTAATAACGAATTCTTATAATTCACCTCGGTTTCCCTGGTTCCGACCGTGCCAGACTGCTCTGGGGTATTTCTAAAGAAAAGAAAATCATTATTGGTAAGGTCTTTCGCGATGCCGTTGGTTATCTGCATGTCTTTCCAGCCATCATTATCAAAATCAGCCATTAATACGCTCCAGCTCCAGTCCGTTTCTGATATACCGGAGAGCTGTCCTATTTCACTATAAAAGGGTTGGTAACTGCTGCTATCCGATAGCCGGTTGCCATTATGTAATTGCAGCATGTTGCGGGTAAACTGTGGCTGAAACCCGCCAAACTTTTGTTCCATTTCATACTTTTCCTGGTTGACACCGGCAAACATTGTTTTCTTGCGGTAATTTGTTTCGGGCTGCATATCCAATACTGCAATATCGGGCAACTGGTCGTTATTGAAATCGGCAATATCCACGCCCATGCTGTTAAAACTCTGGTGTTGCAGGCAGCGGGCCACCCGGTTTGTAAAACTTCCATTCTTATTATTAAGCCACAACTGGTCGTTGCTTAAAAAATCATTCGCCACATAAATATCAGGCCAGCCATCCATATTAACATCGCTGATCGCCAATCCAAGCCCATACCCATGGTCACTGATACCTGCTTCAGCAGAAACATCTTTAAATACCGGGTGGTTACCCCCGGCAGGCACTCCTTCATTCCTGAATAATAAATCTGTCGCAACAGCTGTAGCCTGCGCATTGTGCGTTACAATATTGTTCGGCTGATTCTGAAATATCGTATGGTTCATCAGGTACATATCGAGATCGCCGTCTTTATCGTAGTCAAAAAATGCAGATTGTGTTGAAAACCCGGTATTATCCAACCCGTACCCGGAAGCCTGTTCTTTAAATTTCAAATTTCCCTGGTTTATAAAAAGGAGGTTCTTTCTTTGCTGCTCATCGGGTGCATGCGAAACAGCGACATAAATATCTATCAGGCCGTCATTATTAATATCAACGATGCTTACACCGGCACACCATTTATTTGTGCGCAAGCCTGCCTGCTCCGTAATATCCTCGAATGTAAAATTGCCTTTGTTCAGGTATAGCTTACAACTAACCTGCTCCCCGGAGAAAAAAATATCCTGCAATCCATCATTATTGAAATCGCCTATTCCCACGCCTGAGCCAATATATATGTATTGGTTAGTCAAAAAATTCACAGAGTCATTTTCGGTGATCCGGTTATTAAAATCAATATTAGTCTCGCTTTTATCTAATAAAACAAAATGAAATTCACTATTAATTTCACCTGGTTTATTTTTGCAGCTGTATGCATTTATCAGTAATAATACCATGCACAATAATTTGCAGTCCCTGATAATTCCGGATACGTTCGTCATAAAACTGTTAAGTAGCTAAAGGGTTTTTGAAAATTTGTATTCGACATAATATTAATTTCATAAATTTCCTGCTATACTTTACGGCAAGGGGTTGTGCCTGTATATGCTGCCGGCAAGGCTTTATTACCCCTTACCTAATTTTTGTAAGACCAGGCTACCTACTTTTATTCCCAGCCGCTGTCCTTCAACAATGGCATCCATAAAGTGTATGCCCCCATAAAATCTTGATATTGCTGCTTCTTCCGCGGCCTGCCGGAATGATTTAAATGCCCGGGGAGGCAAGCCATACGGTACTTCAACACGATCGGTATATGAAAAGTTTTCACCAAAATAATGCGTAAGAATTATTGCGGATGCGGAAGAAATGTAGGAATGACCGCTGAGGTATTCCGGGAAAGGTGGTGTTTGTAATAAAGGCACCCATTGCGGGTCGATCAGTTTCCGAATGGCTGTCTCGGGGCGAATGCGGTTGCTGCGGTACTTTTCATCCCAGCAAGAAATAAATGCGTCCATCAACCCTACACAAACACTGGTGTAGATCTGCATGGACTCGTTGAAATTTTTTTTTCCGTCAACACAGGCGATACCTGTTATGCCCAACCAGTGCGCACCCGGTGAGATCTTTTTAAACCCATACTGAAGATGCCCGCCATCCTGAATTGCAAATGGGTTACAATCCCAGAAAGCGGCAATGGCCCGGTGCTCGTCCGGTAAAGCATTTCCTTCCTGGTACACTGCTGCGGTCAATTTATAAAAAGGTGAATTTTTTTTTACACTGTAAGGAACAGGCGGCACCGCAATAAACTGATTGGCGGAATCAAGTGTAAAGGGACGTACCGTATTGAAATAGGGTTCTACGGCAGCCATAAAACCCGGTGGCGTCGGATACCAGTAACCATCCGTTTTAAGCGGGGTATACCGTTGACGATTACTGATCTTATTATATGCGTCAGCCTTCGCATATCCCATTATTTGCTGGCTGATACTGACTGCATAATTCTTTGACTGGCCGAGCACATCTTCATCAAACCCGGCCTTGCTGCACGAGTCAAGAAAATTTTCTTCAAAAGCGGCCAGGAGTTTGCCGGAAGGCTGCATGTTCTTTGCTGTTTCCATCATGGCGAGCAGGGCTGCCAACTGGTAATTGGCTAATTCTACTGAATCCGGTTTTTTTATTTCGGGATAATTATTTAATACCCCGTGCATGCCCTTAAATTTCTTGTCATTCTGGGATAAGATTTCATAACCAGCGAGGCAGGTATAGGAAAAAAAACGTGCAGCCAGTGGCGGATTGGTGATATCATGCAACATGATATCACTCATTTTAGAGATGACCTCATTAATATCCTCAGGCTGAAAAGAAACCGCTTCTTGCTTTGGCCTGCAGGAAGTTATCAGTATAAGTAAAAAAGAAAAAATAACCAGGATGCTGAAATGTGGGTTTGGGATCTTTTTAGTAACTGGAAAGGTTAAGCGCTTTTTCATGTTTAAGAACTAATTACAATTGAAAAGTCTTTGGGATCATGTGTCTATTTTTCCGTAGGCAGGGTCACTTTATTTTATAGGCTCTGCTCTCCTTTTGGTTGATCCCGAACAATAAAAGGTCATTGACAGGAACTACACTGCGCACATCTCCCCAAATATGAAATCCGGATTGTTGCTGGTTAATGTAACTGAAATTTCCTTTGCCATCGCCCTTTAAAAGGATCCCATAATTAGCATCACA
>JBBJMD010000295.1:0-3668 GCA_037719925.1 Ferruginibacter sp. | reverse complement strand
GGCTGCCGAAATTACCCTGGCCGTCGATCATCGTATACCGCATCGACCATGGCTGCGCCATACGCACCATGGTATCGTAGATCGATGCATCGCCATGGGGATGAAATTTACCCATCACTTCCCCCACGATACGGGCACTTTTTTTGTAAGCACGGTTGCTGTAATTGCTCAACTCATTCATCCCAAATAATACGCGCCTATGAACGGGTTTCAGTCCATCCCGCACGTCAGGGAGCGCACGGCCAACGATTACGCTCATCGAGTAATCGATATAGGAGGTTTTCATTTGTTCCTCGATATTTACAGGTATGATCCTTCCCCTGTTGCTGGCAGCCCCGCCATCATTTGGAGGCAGCATTTCTCCATTTAAATCTTCGTTATTTTCCATATAAATTTGTAGTCTGCGAAAATACTGAATATAACCCGTTTATCCAGTTAAAGCCAGGTCATAACAAGGCTTACTTTTACACATTTGATACCCGATTGTGGAGAACATTTAAACCATTGTTATGGGTACTTGAAACTGGTTTATGAAACTGGTTATTTGACATGCCTCCCGATAGTACCACGAACTGGTGTCCACCATCCAGATTCAAGTATCCAGTATTAAGCCTCCAGCATCAAGTATCCGCCCTCCAGTACGATTTTGGTGATTAAATGACTATACAATAACTTGTCAGTCTAAAAAAAATTATGGTAAAAAAGATATTGCTTTTAGGCGCCGGTAAATCGGCTACGGTTTTAATCGATTACCTCATCAGCGAAGCAGGCTCCCATAACTGGATGATTATTATTGCGGATGCAAATAAGGATCAGGTTGTTGCTAAAATAAAAAATTCACTTTTTGCAGAGGCTGTTGCCGCAGACATCACAAATGATGCGCAGCGTGCTGCATTAATTCGCGAGGCAGCCATTGTAATCTCCATGATGCCCCCTGCGCTGCATTTTTTAATCGCCAAAGATTGTGTGGAATTAGGCAAAAATTTATTGACTGCCTCCTATCTCGATAATTCTATTAAAGGCCTCGGGAGCGCTATTAGGGAAAAAGGGCTTTTATTCATATGTGAAATGGGGCTCGATCCGGGAATCGATCATATGAGCGCGATGAAAATAATTGATTCCATTAAAGCAAATTCAGGTGTAATAACTTCGTTTAAAAGCCATTGTGGGGGACTGGTTGCCCCGGAAAGTGATAATAACCCCTGGCATTATAAGATAAGCTGGAATCCCCGCAACGTAGTCATGGCGGGCAGGACAGGTGCCGAATATAAGATGGATGGTGAAATAAAATATATACAGTATACATCTCTATTTGATAATTGCGCTGAAGTAAATATTGATGGGTACGGCTCGCTTGCTATTTACCCTAACCGGGATTCTTTAAGTTACCTCCCACTCTATCAACTAAACAATGCAGCTACTTTTTTAAGGACCACCATTCGTCATCCATCCTTTTGTAAAGCCTGGAATGCCATTGTTCAGGCCAACCTGGCCAGTGATACTGAAATACCACACGCGGCTGGTTTAACTTTCGCAAAGTGGTCGGCTGCTATATTGCCCTTTGTTGATACAGGTAATAAGGAGTTGCTTTTATTTCTCGGACTTTTCGATGAAGATTTGGTACCAGCAGAAGCAAAAACATCCGCAGCCATTTTACAATACCTGCTGGAAACAAGGTTAATGATGCAACCAGGCGACAAAGACATGATCATTATGTTGCACGAAATTGTATACGAACACGCGGGGACTGTCATTAAAATCGAAAGCAGCCTGGTAGTAAAAGGCGAAGACCACCTCCGTACCGCCATGGCCAAAACAGTCGGCCTGCCTTTAGGTATCGCAGCTAAAATGATTTTGAACGGAACCATCCAGGTGAAAGGGCTTCACATTCCCATCATTAAAGAAATCTACGAGCCGGTTTTGGTTGAACTGGAAAAGGCAGGTATTTGTTTTACTGAAAAATATGTGTAAGGAATGGGGTGAACAGATCCGCCGCTCTCTTGCATAAACAAGGGGTTTTACCGATCTCCATCAAATGCCAGAAATCACCATTCCTTTCAATGTTTACTTTTTGTGAGGGCGTTTATCCATGCGGGTTAGTGCATTGGTCGTCAGTCTTTCAAAAATTTTCTTAACTCGGCAACACCCTCTGTAGCTGTTTTTTCGATAAAGGTAAGATTAGGATAATGAGCAACTTCCGGTATCTTTTTATCGATAATGAATTTAGGAAGGAAAGAAGGGGCATAGTGCAAAAGCGAAGCCGCAGGATACACTTGTAATGAAGTACCTACCACTACGAAATAATCGCAATCGTTCAAAAGGCTGATCGCTTTTTCCATCATTGGTACCGCTTCCCCAAACCACACAATATTCGGCCTGAGTTGTGCGCCGTCTTCAGCGGTATCCCCCAGTTTGATATCTCCCCTGATGGGATATATCATCGATTCGTCTTCTACACTTCTCATAAAAAATATCTGGCCATGTAAATGAATGACATTGGTTGAACCTCCTCTTTCATGCAGGTCATCAATGTTCTGTGTAATGATAGTTACCTCAAAATCTTTTTCCAGCAAGGCAAGCCCGGTATGTGCGGCATTGGGCTGCGCCGCTGCTACGTCTTTCCTGCGGTCATTATAAAAATTCAATACCAGTTGCGGGTCTTTTTCCCAGCCCCGAGGTGAGGCAACTTCGTACACATCATACCCATTCCATAATCCATCACTATCGCGAAAGGTCTTTAACCCGCTTTCGGCACTGATACCCGCGCCGGTGAGTACTATAATATGTTTTCTTTTCATTAATCAAATTTACTATTTCTACAAGTTGCATTTTTGCTTTACTGGTTAAGATCAACTATTATAACGTTTCCTAAATTTTCTTCTGAGCATCACTCTCCCCTGCCAGTTCCATTACAATCTTCCATTCTGCATCCGTTACAGGTTGTACCGAGAGCCTGGCTAAACGGACCAGTGCCATCTCACTTAAACGCTTATCTGCTTTTACCTGCGCCAATGTTACCGGGAGCTTTAACTTTTTTACAGGCTTCAGGTCAACAACCACCCAGGCGGCATCTTCGGTTGTAGGATCCTGGTAAGCTTCTTTCGCGACTTTAGCAATGCCAACAATCTCCACTCCTTCATTACTGTGATAAAATAATACTTTGTCGCCTTTGGTCATTGACCTCAAATGAATTCTTGCCGCATAATTTCGTATTCCATCCCAGCATGTTTTTTTTTCTTTAACTAAAAGTTCCCAACTATATTTCTTAGGTTCTGATTTAACTAACCAGTATGGCATGATTTTAATTTATGAGATTTGATACTAATATTCCCCAAACACAAAGTTATGATTGATAACCCATTAGGTATTAAAAAATATGACTGGTAATTATTTTTAAATAAAACCATCTGGCATCTTCTGTCGTAGTTGTGAATGAAATATTTTTTCTAAAAAAACGTTTTTACTTTCTTTCACAACAAAATTAATTCGTATGCCAACCAAAAATTCATCTGACAAAGATCTTGTGGCCGAAGCCAACATCAAAAATTTATCCCGGAGAAATTTCCTGGGGTATCTTGGAGGTGCTTCTGCATTACTGGTTACAGCCGCAGCCTGTAAAAAAAATGACATGCCCGGTAATAATAACGGGATCGACCTTGGATCAGGAG
>JBBJMD010000100.1:0-14335 GCA_037719925.1 Ferruginibacter sp. | reverse complement strand
ACAGATCACTACCAATGACCGCCGCGAAAAGACCCGGTTTTATACAAACATGTACCGCGCCCTTTGCAGCCGGAACATCTATAGTGATGTAGACGGGCGTTGGGTGGATGCCACTGAAAAGGTCCAGCGCCTGAAAACCCCGGGCGATGTGGCATTGGGTTGCGATGCCTTTTGGAACACATTCTGGAACCTCAACCAGTTCTGGAACCTGGTAACACCGGAATGGACATCGCGCTGGGTGAAATCGCAGCTGGCCATGTACGATGCCAATGGCTGGCTCGCCAAGGGGCCGGCAGGAATGGAATACGTACCGGTGATGGTAGCCGAACATGAAGTGCCTTTAATTACAGGAGCCTACCAAATGGGCATCAGGGATTATGATGTACAAAAGGCATTTAAAGCCTGCTATAAAACTTTGAACACGCCTGCGCAACGGGTAGGGGAAGGTTTGGCGGGTAACCCTGATTTGCCGGCATACCTTCAATATAAATATGTTCCATATGATAAAGGACGATTTTCAAATACACTGGAATTCGCCTACGATGACTGGACCCTCGCACGTTTGCAAAATCGTTGGGCAGGAAGGTTAGTACCGAATTCAGGCCAGAGCAACCTGGTGGAAAAACGTGATTGATTCGGCGACCGGTTATGCGCGGTTGCGTAAATCGGATGGTAGCTGGTTCCCTGGCTTCGATCCTTTTAAATCGGGCGCCAACGAGCATTATGTAGAAGGCAATGCCTGGCAACTGACATTTTTTGTACCCCAGGATGTCCCCGGCCTGGCTAAATCGATCGGTATTGAACGGTTCAGGGAAAGATTGCAATGGGGATTTACAGAAAGTAATAAGTGGCGATTCAATGCGCCCAATGATGCCTATTGGGATTACCCGGTGATCCAGGGCAACCAGCAGTCGATGCATTTCGCCTTCCTGTTTAATTGGGTTCAGCAGCCATGGCTTACCCAGCATTGGAGCCGGGCCATCATCGACCGTTATTATGGCTTCGGGCTCGCCAATGCCTACCTGGGTGATGAAGACCAGGGGCAAATGAGTGCCTGGTTTATCATGGCTGCATTGGGATTGTTCCAAACGGACGGAGGCTGCCGTATTGATCCGATCTATGAAATAGGCAGCCCGATATTTCCTAAAGTAATTATCAGCCTGGATGGAAAATACGGAAGGGGAAAAAAATTCGAAATTGAAGCCGTTAATGTGTCGGGGGAAAATAAATATATTCAAAGTGCAAAGCTGAACGGTAAAAAACTGGAAGCATACTGGTTCCCTGGCGGATTTGCAAAAGGCGGTAACATCTTCGGATGGGTAAAGAGCCTAAGCGGGTTGGGAATACTTAATCCACCGCCATCAGCTAAATAACTGCGCAACCTTTAATGCAGAAAGCAATGAGTTGCCTTCAATTGGCGGACAGCCCTCTGACGCAACCAATTAGAAAAATATTTCGTAACCCCTTTTCTTTTTTTTCGGAGAGACGACCGAAAAATTATTTTCTGTTTTCTGTGATTTTTTTAAAATAAGTTACACTAATAGAGTAACAAGAAAATATTAAAGCAAACTCTTAGTGGAGAAAAAGGAAATATTTATAAAATCAATACAAGAAAATGAAAGGCTGATTTATAAAGTTGCTTCATTCTACACTAATAGTAGAGACGACCGAGACGATTTAGTACAAGAAATTATTTACAGCCTTTGGAAATCTTTTGACAGGTTCAAGCACAATTCGAGCTTGAGTACCTGGATGTATAGAATAGCAATGAATGTGGCTATTTTTCATCTCAAAAAAAATAAAAAAAAAGTTGCAACAATACCAATTGACTTAGAGGTTTTGAATTTTAAAGAAACAAATTTTTATGATTTTGAAGAAAAGCTACACATCCTACAAAGACACATTATGGATTTAAACTTATTAGAAAAAGGTATTTTAATGCTTTATTTGGAAAGCAAAAGCTACGAGGAAATTGCAGAGATAGTTGGTATTTCAAAAAGTAATGTGGGAACTAAATTATCACTAATTAATTTTAAATTATGATTAAATGTTTATAAATTAATACCAGATAAATAATTGCAAAAACTTTGTATTTAGACTATTTAAAAAACGACTGGGAAGCAGCAACCAATCAAACCAACAAACAAAATATATTAACTTCAAAAATTATTAATCAATTGACACAAAAGAAATATCAATAAAAAATTAAAAAAATTAAATATCCAGAATTAATTGGCGCAATCGTTTGTATTCTTGGACTAAGCTTTATAGGCTTTAATTTCAATAAATTAGACACTACTTTTTTGAAATCAATTGGTGTGCTAACAATTTTACTTTTAATGATAATGCCAATGCTAAGCTTTTTAAGTTTGACAAAATTCAGTTCAGCAGAAAATTTTGACAAACCATATATTGAAATAATAAAACAATTTGCAAATCAAAATTACAATTTCTGAAATACCAAAAGGCGAATACTTTTCTTAGTTACCTGTTATTAGTTACAATGATTGTTTTATTGCCGAAATTCTTTTACGGAAAGGATATAACTTTTAGTAAATCGTTTTGGACATTTGCCTTTCCTTTGGTTATTTATTCTTGTTATTTTTATCGAAGTGGGTAAAGAAATTTTATGGCAATTCTTTAAGACAAGCTGAAGAATTGCTCAAAGAAATAGAACCCTAAACAAAATCAACTGCAGGCATCAAAAGTATTTGCAAAAGCATGGCGGGACAACATAACATCAGCTATGTGCAAGCAGCAGCGGTTCCGGCTCGACCATTCAATGTTCAGTTTTAGTTCTTAATTTCAACAATATATTTTTCAAATGAGCATTGGGACCCGGTTTGACGGTCAATAAATTCCCCGCCTACGCAAATACTCGTACGTTATTCGACAAACCTTACTGACATCCGCTAACCTTTAAAATATAAAAAAGCAGGACTCTAAAAAGAACCCTGCTTTCCTGCTTTGAGATAAAATGATCTATTTAATTGAAACAAATAATGTCTAACGCACATTTATAAACTACCATTTTTCCAAGCCTAATAATTTCTTTCCAAGTTCATTTAGTTCAGCCCTGCCATATTTTGTTTGTTCCCATTTTCGGGGGTCGCCTGGAAATGCATAGCCTTCAGGAGCAATACAATCTTTCCAGGAATTGATTCGCCATTGACGCAAAGCTTCATTGTTTTCTTCCGCAGGCATCATGGAGATATATTGAGCGATACGCACTTTATCGCTACTCATATTGGGACGTATGCCATGTGGTTGCAGGCTATTAAAAATCAGTAGGTCGCCAGCTTCCATTTTTACTTTTACAAATTCAAAGCCGGTTGTATCAGGTTTAAAACGGTCACGGTCTTCAGGCTGTAGTAGTTTCCGTGTATCGTAGGTACGAAATAATTAGAATACATTGGGGCCCCCATATTTTCATCCGTTTGGTCTGCCAATGCCAGCACTCGCACATTAACTGGTTTTGTTTCGGGGTCGTAATCCCAATGAATAAACCCTTTTTGTTCAAAGCGTTGGGAAAATTAGGTTTGCCCCGTCAATTGTTACCCACAATTTTTTGTTCCCAAATATCACTAAATGCATCATACACTTTTTGCGTCATGCGGTTATTCCATAAATGTTGGTTGTTATACACTTCAACCATTCCGGTATTGGTCAATTCTTTCATTTTCATTTCTACGCGTGGTGGTGCATACCATGTGCCTGGATTACCGGGGTCTTTTTCTTCAAATTCCCATAAAAATTTTGCAGTGGCTAAAACTTGTTCCCGGGGTACAGCGTTTTTAATTATAATGTAACCATTAGTAATCCAAAATATCCAGTCAGCTTCACTTAATACACGAAGTGGCTCACCACTGCTGCGGTCGTTAAATTTAGTTGCACTGCTTTTTGCAGTTGAAGGATTGCCCGGAATATCTTTGTGTGCATTATCCGGGTGCATGGTTGGTGTCATTGTAGGCACCATTGTTTTTTGTTCCATATGGCAATATTTAATATTTAGAATATAAATCGTTAATAACAAGCATTGTCCTTGGTTTTTGTTACAGCCATTTTAATTTCTATGTTACATCTTTTCTCTTCGTTATCATTTCTTTTTTAAAGAGTACTAAATGTAACCTTTAATGTCGGCTGTATAAATTTTCCAGCATTTGAAGTGAAGTTTTGTTGTAGCATTCAACCTGTTTTCTATAACACAAAAATAGCTTAGCAGGTAAAGGCTAATCAACATCTACAATGGCAGATGTTTGTGCTGTATTGATATATTTTGGTACTTTTACGGGTAATGCTTCAAAACCAGGGTAATGAAAGCAAAATTAGAATCTATACCATGCGATAGCCATAGCTCATTTAGAATATTATTAACTCCCAATCTGAATGAAATATTTTATTGGCATTTTCATCCTGAATATGAAATCGTTTACGTTGAAACGGAGAGTGGTTTCCGCCACATTGGCGACCATATTTCAAAGTATGAAGGAAGCGACATTGCTTTAATCGGGCCTAACATACCGCATTTGAATTTTGATTATGGCGTAAAGGCAAGGGTGGACACAGTAGTGGTTCAAATGAAAGAAAATTTTTTAGGACAGGACTTTTTCTCATTACCTGAAATAGCAGGAATAAAAACATTGTTTGAAAAAGCAAAAACCGGTATAGCATTTTACGGAGTAACGAAAAAGTTAGCAGGTGAAAAATTAAAGCAATTAACCGCATTACCGCATTTTGAACAGCTTATTTCTTTACTGCAGGTTTTTAATTTGTTGGCTAACAGTAACCAGGTAGAAATGTTAGAAGCAAGGCCTATTGCCAGTGCATCGGTATTAAAGGGACAACAGCGGTTACAAAAAGTTTATCACTTTATTGAAGCCAATTATCTACATGAAATTGATGTGAATGCTGTTGCGAAGTTGTGCAACTTGACGACCGCTGCATTTTGCAGGTATTTTAAGAAATCAACTCACTATACTTTTACAGATTTTATAAATCAGTTTCGGATTAATCAATCAAAGAAATTATTGTTGCAAGACAAAAATGTTACGGAAGCATGTTACGAAAGCGGCTTCGCAAACATTTCACACTTTACTAAAACATTTAAAATATTTACAGGTGAAAACCCTTCTGCCTATAAGAAAAAACATTTTGTAGCGTAAAATAATTAGCAACAACTTGTACCTTAAAGTGAAAAGGCGAACGCACAACATGGTGTTTGGCTTTATTGGGGCAGGACGCTGTTCGTTTAACTGTAGGAGCTATCAGTTTTAGTTCCGGCTCCACGTTAAAGGAATCACTGAAGAATAACGGCTGCTGCCATTGGATTTGCTAAAATCAGCGCTGAATGGAAACAATGAACATTTAATCATTCACAACAAATGCACCGCCGCACGTTTTTCAACTTAGCATTTATTGTTTATCTGGATATTTGTTTTTTTATAAGCTGTGGTTCCGGGGAATACCTGCATTGAATCTCTTCCCTTCGTAAAGCACAATGTTGTGCTTTGTGTAAAAAGCTTCATCCCTGCATCTAGTCTTAAAAATTTGTATGAACAAATTAATCACTTTAGCATTTCTGCTTACTATCTTTCTTCAGGCACGCACACAGACAAAGAATTTTGTCGACCAACCTTACATTGAAGTAAATGGTAGTGCAGACACCCTCGTGACACCTAATGAAATTTTTATTCGAATTTTTCTTTCCGAGAAAGATACCCGCGACAGGATTTCAATTGAACAACTTGAACAGAACATGGTAGCTGGTTTAAAAAGCCTGGGGCTGGACACGGAAAAAGATTTAACCATGTCGTATATGACAAGTAATTTTAAATTTTACCTTTTAAAAAGTAAGGACGTCATTAAGACCAAACTTTATACACTTAAAGTGAGAGATGCTGTAACGGCCACGAACGTATTTATGAAACTTGAGGAACTTGGCGTCTCCAATACATCCATTGAAAGGGTTGACCATTCTAATCTTGACAATCTAAAAAACAAAATGAGGACAAAGGCAATCGTTGATGCAAAAGAACGGGCAATTGCTTTGACAAAAACTCTAAACCAAACTGTGGGTGCTGCTATTCATATCGTTGACGCGGAGAACTTAAGTCAACAATTACAAGGTAGACTGGCAGGAATTCAAATTCGTGGTATCAGTTCATTCAATAATAGCGATAAAGAAGTGCCTAAGATTGAGTTTGAGAAAATAAAGGTTACCGCAAATATAAATGCCAAGTTTATTTTGAAGTGAAACACGAACGCACAACGCATTGTACCGGGTTGGACAAGCAATGAATCACCGCGCTTCGCCCATGCGAAATTTATAACTTTTCACCACAGTATTTGCAACATATTGCATCTGTATCGTGCCCCTCCCTGCCGCAACTCCGGCAGGCTTCCGCGCGTGTTTCTTTTTTTCGCATCGCTAGCGCCATTTCGGTGGTAACGATGCCGGTCGGTACCGCAATTATTCCATATCCCATCATCATGATCATACTTGCTATCACTTTTCCCAAGGGGGTAGCAGGTGAAATATCGCCGTAACCAACGGTAGTAATGGTAACGATCGCCCAATAAATGCTATCCGGGATGCTGGAAAACCCGTTCTGTCCTTTTTCCACCAGGTACATGATAGAACCCATAATGATCACAAGGGTAAGCACCACCAGCATAAAAATACTGATCTTTCTCAGGCTGCCTTTGATCGCGACTCCCAGGAATTGCATTTCCGACAAAAAATGGGATAATTTAAATATGCGGAAAATGCGCATGAGCCTTAGCGCCCGCAACACCAGCAGTGATTGCGCGCCTGCAAAAAAAATACTGAGGTAGGAGGGAATGATGGCCAAAAGGTCGATAAAACCCAAAAAACTAAAAACATATCGCCAGGGCTTTTTAATACAGATCAGCCGTAAAATATATTCGATAGTAAACAGGCCCGTAAAGCCCCATTCCAGTAGAAAGAACAACCGGCCATTTAAGAGATGCCACCTGTTCACACTATCCATCATTACTACAATTATGCTGGAAAGGATCAGGATAAGTAGGGATATATCAAAGACTTTTCCTGCCCTTGTATCAGATTCATAAATGATCTCATGTAAACGATGCTGCCAGGTTTGTGTTCCTTCATTTTCCATATATCAGTTCCAATGATAGATAAAGATAGGGAAGGCAGGTTAAATTATATATCGGATGGGGCATCAGTCCGTATCAGTATTGAGAACAGCGAACCGGTACAAACTGCTACCCCGGACTTTAGGAATGAAGGGCAGGTTGTAAGGGTAGGGGCGTCTTGCTTTCCTGATTTTATTTATAAAGTGTTGCTAAATGAATTATCCAACTATTAACTTTGCAGGCTAAACTTTGAATTGAGAACATCCTTTTCAACAAAAAATGGTCACCGGGTAATTTTATAAAAATTAAACTTCCTGAAAACAATTATGTTATTTTCAGTTAACCGTATCACGTAATATTTAATCAAATAAAAAATAACACGAATGATAGCAACGAAAGCTTATGCTGCGCAGAATGAAAATACCCCTTTGGCACCATGGACCTTTGACAGGCGCGAAGTGGGACCGCATGATGTGCAGTTCGACATTTTATTTTGTGGCGTTTGCCATTCCGATCTGCACCAGATTAAAAACGACTGGTTCAGGTATTTTCCCGATGGTTCCCGGGCATGAAATTGTGGGACGCGTGGTAAAGGTGGGCGAACAGGTAACAAAATTTAAAGTAGGTGAACTCGCCGGAACGGGTTGTATGGTAGATTCCTGCCAGGCTTGCGAAAACTGTAAACGCGATCTTGAACAATATTGCCTGGAAGGCAGCAGCCAAACATATAACAGTTATGAGCGCGACAAAAACCCCCACTTACGGTGGCTATTCAATACATCGTGGTTAGGGAAGAACGTGTTGCATATTCCGGATACGCTCGACCTGGCTGCAACGGCGCGTTATTATGCGCGGGAATCACTACCTATTCACCGCTCAGGCACTGGAAAGTAGGAAAGGGTCATAAGCTGGCCGTTTTAGGCTTAGGGGGCTTGGGACATATGGGCGTTAAATTTGGAGTAGCTTTTGGCGCGGAGGTAACGGTACTAAGTACCTCTCCAAAAAAAGAAGCTGATGCAAAGGCTTTGGGTGCCCATCATTTTGTAGTTACCACCGATGCTGCCCAGGTAAAAGCCGCCAGGGGCACATTTGATTTTATTCTGGACACGGTATCTGCACCACATGATTTGAATATGTATCTCTCCTTATTGAGAACCGATGGCATACATATTTGCGTGGGTGCGCCACCTGAACCCGCGCTGATATCCGCATTCAGCTTATTAGGGGGCCGTAAAAGTGTGGCTGGTTCCGGCATTGGTGGAATTAAAGAAACGCAGGAGATGCTCGACTTCTGCGCCGAAAACAATATCGTTTCAGATATTGAGATCATCAATATCCAGGATATCCAAACAGGCTATGACCGTATGGTTAAGGGTGATGTGAGATACCGGTTTGTGATTGATATGGCAAGTTTATAACGTCAGCAAAGCATTATTACCGGATGTCAAAAAATCAGGCCGGGGCAATTAGTTGCATATTTCAGTCCCGGCAATTTCCTCCACGAGTTGATAAGCCGGGGAGCGGGCATGGCGTTTATTTGAAAAAGACCTGGAATAAGTTTTTAAGTTAAACTGCAAAGCACCACTCGCCGGCAATATGCTGTACGGGCATTGATGTTAATCTGCCTGTCATAATACCGGGCATCAGCAAATGGAAGGCAGATAAATTTCACAACAGAGATACAGATAAATAATAATGACAGGTAAGTTTGTCCCGGCTTATAACTGGAAGAAGGAATCAGCCAATAATATCACACGGCCGCTAGGAAAAATATATTAAAAACTCCGGTTATGATGCATTCTTAACAGCTTTGGACGTCTGCTTCCTTAAAAGCAGGGTAATTCCTCAATTTTTTGTTTCTTCATCAATTGTTCAAAATAATATAACACTAACTTTTCAGGTTCTGTTACGAACCCGAACCGCCGGGCAATTTTATATTGTTTGTTGCGCTCATTCAAATATTTCATAAACCCTGCAACCAGGGTAAGGAACTCTTCCGGTTTCATGCATGCGATTGATGTTGCAACGGGCACATGCAGGCATACAATTCTACATACATTCCCACTGCGGGTACCTGCATACTCCTTTTTTATACATTATTTTCCGGATAGGTTTCAAATGATCCGCATGCAGCCTTTTGCCAGGATACAACCGCAATAAGCGCATTTGCCCTACACTTCAAATATTAACCCGGGATCTTTTTTGTCAATTTTTTTACAATGATCCAAATTAATTGATGACTCGCGAACAAGAAATGGTGTTAATAAGTTTAACTGGAAGGGTTGCGATTATTCCCGGTTCGATGGATATAGTGAATGCAGTAAACAACCAAAAAAGTTCAATTACCGGCTGTCTGGTTACCCGTTAAAAATCTGGCAAGGTTTTAATAGCATTTAATTATTAATATAAGGCGGGTAAATAATGAAGCTTCTACAACATTTCCCGTAAATCCTGAACAATATTAAGATCAAAATTATTAATTGATAACCAGTAAAAGTATTCCTTATGACAGAAGAACCCTTTGAGCCTGAATTTACTGAAGATGAAAAAAAGTTATTGGAAGACCTTTTGCCCGATGAAGGCCAGTCCGAGTCGGGTTTTGATTCCCGGCGACGAAATTTTTTAAAACAAGTGCTTGCAGGCGGTGGCGGGGTGTTGGCATGGCAACTCGCCGGCAATGAATCATTGATAGCACAACCTTTACCAACTTACAATGAATTACCTCCTGACGCAGATCAACTGATCCGGGTAACAGTTAAAGTGAATGGTTCCCCCCGGACTTTACAGGTTGATCCCAGAATGACCTTATTAGATGCCTTGCGTGAAAAACTTAGTTTAACCGGGGCAAAAAAAGGTTGCGATCACGGCCAATGCGGAGCCTGCACCATTATTGCAGATGGCCAGCGGGTACTCTCCTGCCTTACGCTGGTGGCATCGTGCGAAGGGAGGTCGGTGACGACTATCGAAGGCTTTGCTAAAAAAGGTAAGCTTCATCCCATGCAGGCTGCATTCCTGAAACACGATGGCTTCCAGTGCGGTTATTGCACACCCGGGCAAATTTGCTCGGCAATTGCCCTGATGAAAGAAGCTAAAAACGGGGAGGTAAGTTATGTAACTGAACGTCCTGAAGCCGGTGCATCACCTATCCAACTTTCAGCGGATGAGATCCGGGAACGCATGTCTGGGAACATTTGCCGTTGCGGCGCTTATCCCAATATCGTTGCAGCCATAGAAGAGGTGCATCATGGTAGGGAATCAGCGCAGGCATGGTCCTTTGTAGAACAAAAAAATCAATCCATCTAACCAGAAGATATCAATAATCAAATCGTATGAGACCATTTAAATATAACAAAATAACCGATATAGGGTCAGCCATAAGTACGATCTCGGCTAATCAAGCGTCGCGTTTTCTCGCAGGAGGTACCAACTTACTGGATCTCATGAAGGAAGATGTAGAACGCCCAAACCTACTGGTGGATATTACAAGTATTCAGCTAAATAGCATAATATCCATCGGAAGTGGTATCAATAAGGGAGGTGTTGCCATTGGGGCGCTGGGTAAAAATACTGCGGCGGCGAATCATCCGCTGATCCGCCGGCATTTTCCTGTTTTATCAAAAGCTATCCTGGCGGGTGCTTCGGTTCAGATCCGTAACATGGCTACCAACGGCGGTAACCTTAACCAGCGTACCCGTTGTCCGTATTTTTATGAAGTGAGTATGCCTTGCAATAAACGGGAGCCTGGTACCGGTTGCGGCGCAATGGAAGGTTTTAACCGCATGCATGCCATTTTTGGCTGGTCTGAACAGTGCGTGGCTGTTCACCCTTCAGATATGTGTGTAGCATTGGCCGCTTTGGAAGCCACCGTTAAAGTGCAGGGTGCCGATGGCAATAAGCGCAGCATCCCCTTTACGGAATATCACCGGCTGCCCGGTGACAAACCCCAGAAAGACAATAACCTGGAGCATGGCGAACTCATTACCTCTATCGAGCTTCCTAAAAATAATTTTACCAAATCGTATTACCTGAAAGTGAGGGACCGTGCCAGTTATGCCTTTGCGCTAATCTCTGTAGCAGCACTGCTTGAAACGGAGGGCGACACAGTTAAACAGGCAAGGATCGCCCTTGGCGGTGTATCACATAAACCCTGGCGTGCACTGGAAGCAGAAAATTTTTTAACCGGAAAACCAGCAACGGAAGCAAATTTCAGGGCCGCCGCCGAAATGGAGATGAAGCATGCAAAACCGCTTGAACACAATGCGTTTAAAGTCGAACTCGGCATCCGTGCGGTAACCCTGGCGCTGGTGAAAGCCATGAAAAACGGAAATGCTTAGCCTGTTTGCCGCTCCGATTTTTGCGCGCATCAGCAAGCCGTGATCTTATTACCTTTTATTAAACAAAGTACAGATCAATATCAAATTTCAAAAGATAAAGCATAAGCATATGAGCGAACCAATCAAGAATACGGGACAGGGAATAGACCGAATAGACGGCTTCTTAAAAGTAACAGGTGGAGCAAAATATGCCACAGATTACAAGATAAAAAATATTGCATGGGCCGTGATATTCAAAAGTACAATCGCTGCGGGCGAGGTTGAAGCCATCGATAGTAGCGAGGCCGAAAAACTTCCGGGTGTGTTAGCGGTTATTACCCATAAAAATGCTCCCCAACTTGATGTAAAAGGTGGTATCCGCGGAGGAGCACTGTTGCAGGGGCCAACCATAGAATTCTACGGCCAGCATATTGGTTTGGTGGTGGCCGAAACCTTTGAGCAGGCGCGCCATGCATCGCAGCTCATTAAAGTAACCTACAATAAAAAAGAGGCACGGATCGATTTTGAAAAGCTGGTCAAAGAGGCCGTTCTACCAAAAGAAAAGGATAAAGCCGATATGATCCGTGGCAATGTTGAGTCAGCCATCAGCAACAGTGATGTTAGTATCGATGCGGTATACGATACACCGATCGAGCATCACCAGCCGATGGAGCCGCATGCGACCATTGCTGTGTGGGAAGGCGGGCAGCTAACCCTGTACAATGGTTCACAGATTGTAAACGGCGCACAAAATGCGGCTGCCGCCACGTTAAAGATTGATCCTAAAAATGTTCGGATCATTACGCCGTACATTGGCGGGGGCTTTGGCTCAAAGGGAGGTCAATGGGCCAATTTGGTGCTGGCTGCTGTTGCTGCAAAAATGGTAAACCGTCCTGTGAAACTTGCTCTTGCGCGCCAGCAAATGTTTAATTCGGTCGGGCTTCGTCAAAAGAACAGGCAACGCTTGCGGCTTGCAGCAACCACGGAAGGAAAGCTCACCGCTCTTGCCCACGAAACAATTACCCACTGCGCCATTGATAATGAATTTGTGGAACCCTGCGGCGACTGCTCAAAATTGATGTACGATACGCCTAACTCCCTGATCAGCTATCGCGTAGTGCCGATGCATATTATACTTCCTACATACACGCGCGGACCGGGTAAGTCAACCGGGAGCTTTGCGCTTGAATCGGCAATGGATGAATTGGCGCATAAGCTCAAGATGGATCCAATCGAGTTTCGAATAAAAAACGAGCCTGCCAAAGATCCTTCAAATGGTAAGCCCTGGTCGTCCCGCACGACTGTTCAATGCCTGCAGGAAGGCGCCCGGGCCTTTGGATGGGAAAAACGAAAGATGACACCAGGTGAGCTCAGTGAAGGAGAATGGATGGTGGGGTATGGGGTTGCCGCAGGAACTTATCCTGCCCGCCAGCGGGACAGTTCAGCAATCGTAAAACTCACACGTAAGGGAAGCCAGGTAAATGCCCTTATTGAATTAGCCGCCTCTGATCTTGGCACAGGCACTTTTACCATACTTGCCCAGACGGCTGCCGATGCACTTGGCCTGCCAATGGAACGGGTTGCCGTTATGATCGGCGATTCACGCCTTCCTCCTGCCGCAGGTTCGGTGGGCTCAGTAGGTGCCGCAAGCTTTTCCAATGCAGTAAACGATGCCTGCGAAAAGATCACAAATGAACTGATCGCCCGATCGGGCAAACAATTTTTCAAAAAACCTACGGCGGGCGAAATGATGGTTTCGGAAAATATTACTTCTTTCGAAAGCAGGGTGGAAGCAAAACCACCTGCGGAAGCAGATAGTTACTCGGTACATAGTTTTAATGCAAATTTTGCGGAGGTATGGGTAAACAAATCAACCGGGATGATAAGAGTGCATCGCATGCTGGCCGTCACCGGCGCCGGGAAAATTTTAAATCCAAAGACTGCCCGTTCGCAAATCATTGGTGGCAACGTGTGGGGAATCGGAATGGCACTGATGGAAGAATCAGTAGTTGATTCGCGTTACGGAAATTTTATCACCCGGTCTTTGGCTGATTATCATGTACCGGCTAACCTTGATATCGGAACCATTGAAACTATTTTTATTGATGAAGAAGATACAATTACAAATAAACTCGGCGTAAAAGGAATTGGGGAAGTAGGCATCGTTGGGGTGGCCGCGTCCGTTGCCAATGCTGTTTTTAATGCAACTGGAAAACGCATCCGGGAATTGCCCATTACCCCTGATAAACTTTTATGACCCTATCACTAATTATAAATACGGGTTACCCAGGTGCGGCCATCTATTACTACGACGGGAAAGAAATAATAAATAATACATGAGCAAAAAAGGCTGCGGAATTTTAAGGATAGGAACAAGTAACATCGTTGTGCCAGGCACAAAGCAAACTTTCCCACCAGCGTATCAATGCAAAAGCCGGCTTAACTTTTATAGTTCCATGTTTAACACCCTGGAAGTAAACAGTAGTTTCTACAAAGTGCCGATGTGTTCAACATTTGAAAAGTGGTCGCTCGATGTTCCGGACAATTTCCAGTTCACCATAAAACTTTGGCGGGATATTACTCATGTGAAAGAATTGAATGCCGATTTAAATAATGTCGGTTCCTTTTTAAAAGCTGCCACCGGTCTAGGCCGGAAGAAAGGTTGTTTGCTGATCCAGTTCCCGGGAAAGATCACTTTGGAATATTACAATGCAGTTGAGCAAATATTAATGAAGCTGGCGGAGCATGACCAGGAAAATGAATGGCGCAAAGCCATCGAGTTTAGAAACCCGAGCTGGTATGCCAGGGAAACCCATGAGCTATTGGATGAATATAATGCATCGCTTGTGCAACATGATATCCCGAAATCAAGAAATAATGATGTCAATAAAAACGCCCGGTTC
>JBBJMD010000294.1:0-3692 GCA_037719925.1 Ferruginibacter sp. | reverse complement strand
ATATCAAAAAGAATATCCGGATTGAATCGATCATCCCGGATGAAATTGAAAAATATCCCTGGGCAGGCCACCTCGGCATCAAGCTGGTGAATAAAGTTATCCCTATTATTTATGCAAATAAAACCACCCTTATTTTCATTAATACAAGGGGGATGAGTGAAAGATGGTACCAGGCCCTGCTTACAGAGGCCCCCGACCTTGCAGGCCTCATCGCATTGCACCATGGCAGTATTGAACAGGACCTTCGCATGTGGGTAGAGGATAATTTACATACGGGTAAATTAAAGGCCGTCGTGTGCACTGCCAGTCTTGACCTTGGTGTAGACTTCCGGCCCGTGGATACCGTTATACAGGTTGGTTCGCCGAAAGGTGTAGCCAGGTTTTTGCAAAGGGCCGGAAGAAGTGGCCACCGGCCCGATGCCACAAGTAAAATATATTTTTTGCCTACGCATTCGCTTGAGCTGGTGGAAGCTGCGGCTTTAAAAAAAGGCATCGCGGAAAACTATATTGAAAGCAGGGAACCGATGCTTTTGTGTTTTGATGTATTGCTACAATACCTCTGTACGCTTGCAATTTCCGATGGCTTTAAACCCGAAGAGATTGTTAAAGAGATCCGGTCAACTTATTGCTTTAATAATATCACAGACGACGAGTGGCAGGAAATATTATTTTTTTTAACACAGGGCGGCAAGGCATTACAACAGTATGATGAATATAAAAAGATTGAGATCATCGATGGCGTATACCGTATCGGGAACCGCAGAATGGCAATGCGCCACCGTATGCATATCGGCACCATCGTAAGTGATGCCATGCTGAAAGTAAAATTTTTGAGCGGCGGTTATATCGGGGTAATAGAAGAGTTCTTTATTTCGCGGCTACAGCAGGGTGACGTATTTACGCTTGCCGGAAGAAACCTTGAATTTGTGATGATCAGGGATATGACCGTGCTGGTACGAAAATCAACCAATAAAAAATCGATCGTCCCAAGTTGGCAGGGTGGACGAATGTCGCTAACGGCGAACCTCGGCCAAAAGTTGAGGGAAGTGCTCGCACCTGCCAGTAATATACCCGTAGAGATCACTGTTTTAAAACCGTTACTGCAATTGCAGGACGAGCTTTCCTGCATTCCGAACCAAAATGAATTACTGATCGAACATATAGAAAGCAGGGATGGCTTTCATGTATTTGTTTACCCTTTTGAAGGCCGGCTGGTGAATGAGGCCATGGCAGCAATTCTCGCATACCGTATCAGTCTGATCACACCCATTACATTTTCTATCGCGATAAATGATTATGGGTTTGAATTGCTCAGCGATAAACCGATACCGTTAGATGATACCAATGCCTACGAACTTTTTACCTCCGATAACCTGCTGGCGGATATCCTTAAAAGTGTCAATTCATCTGAAATGGCCAGGCGCAAGTTCCGGGACATCGCGGTAATCGGCGGGCTGGTTTTCCAGGGTATGCCCGGCGAGCAGGTGAAAGCAAGGCATATTCAAAGCAGTGCCGGGTTATTGTTCAATGTTTTCAGCGAATATGATCCTAACAATGTACTGCTGAAACAGGCATACCGCGAAGTACTGGACCAGCAAATGGAAGAGCAGCGTTTAAGGAACGCCTTACATCGTATTTCCGTTAGCAAGATCGTTATTAATTTTCCCAAAAGGTTAACCCCGTTCTGCTTCCCCATTTTAGTAGACGGTCTCAGCCGGAATAATCTTTCGTCTGAAGGATTTGAAGACAGGGTAAAAAGAATGCGGGCACAGTTAGAAAAATAACACGATGGTTATTTTATTTGCCTCTCAAAAAGGAGTAAAGGCTTTTAAAAATTTTATAATGGTAATTAATTTATAAGATATTTTCTCTGGCGGGCATATAAAAAAACAAAAAGCAGGGGCAATCCAACAGCAAAAATTATACTGACCGCGCCGGTGAATTGTGCGGTACCCATTACAATAAAACTACCAATAACCGGTAACAGCTCTCCGGCGGTATAGATCCAAAACCCATCCTTCTTAAGTTTCCGCATCCAGATCGCGCCCACCAGGCATAAAATAATTCCGACGAGGCTGATGGCGATCAAAGGAACCATATTAGCTTGTCCCAGTTGAATTGCGGCCCGGCCTTTTTCCATTTCCTCCAGCTGTTTTGCAGTAAATTCCGTCCCCGAAGATTTGGTCTTATCCATCATGCCAAGCATAAATTTGTAAAACATTGGCAAAACCAAAGTAAATATCAGTCCCAATCCACAACCAATAAAGGTTAGAATGGTTAATACATTAAGGCCGGAGGGTAATTTGGGCTTGCCGTCTTCATTGAGCTGAATTGTTGAAGAATAATTGTCTTCCATGTTATAATTTTTTAACTAAAGTAAAGAGTATATAGTTCATTTCAAAAATAAACAATCAATTAATTTACCAGCTATCAGTTTTACCTTCGCCGATAATGCAACAATTTATTCCTCATACCTTATCAGGCAATACCTTTTTACTTTCATCGGAACGCTGCATTTATTGGCAGGAACAAAAAACATTGATCTTTTCCGATATGCACCTGGGCAAAACAGGACACTTCCGGAAAGCTGGTATTGCAGTGCCGCAGGCTGTATTTAAAGAAGACATGCAGCGACTGGTAACCCAGGTGCAATTTTATCAACCAAGGCAGGTGATTGTTATTGGCGATATGTTTCACAGCCATGACAATAAAGAACATGATTTTTTTTTGAAATGGAGAAATGATTTTCCGGAACTAACAATACAGCTGGTGAAAGGGAATCATGATATTTTAAAAGAAAACTGGTACAAAACTGCGGGTATCACCATCAATAAATGCGAATTAAATATCAGCGATTTCGTTTTCGTACATGATTTTAAGGATTGTACTATGCCGGACAAAGGATATATCTTCAGCGGCCACATTCACCCCGGGATAATCATGCGTGGATTGGGCAACCAATCACTTAATTTCCCCTGTTTTTATTTCGGTTCGCAATATGCTGTATTACCTGCCTTCAGCAGGTTTACCGGCACTTTTAATATTAAACCAAAACGCGGAGAATCTGTTTATGCTTTATTACCCCCCAATCAGGCCAGGGGCGAATTGGGTGGGATCATGAAAGTTTAAACATGGACCGTATACTAAAGATCGCTTATGCCCCGATATATGCACACCCGCTTCCTGAGGGACATCGTTTTCCTATGTTGAAATATGAGTTGATACCGGAACAACTACTACATGAAGGCACCATTTCTGAACAAAACATCTTTAACCCACAGCAATGCACAGACGAAGTTATTTTATGGACGCATGAAGCCGTTTACTTTGATAAACTAAAAAGGCAGCAGCTAACTGTAAAGGAGCAGCGGCATATCGGTTTCCCCCAGTCTCCGCAGTTAACTACAAGAGAACTGATCATTGCACAGGGAACAATTGATTGTTGCCTTTTTGCGATTCAAAATGGGGTGGCTTTAAATGTTGCCGGTGGTACGCATCATGCATATGCCGAACGTGGAGAAGGATTTTGCATGTTAAACGATATGGCCGTGGCAGCAAACTACCTGCTGGTAAAAAAGCTATCCAAAAAAATACTGATCATCGACCTGGATGTTCACCAGGGAAACGGAACTGCAAAAATTTTTGAACAGCAGCCCTGTGTTTTCACTTTTAGTATGCATGGCGAGCATAAT
>JBBJMD010000293.1:0-3702 GCA_037719925.1 Ferruginibacter sp. | reverse complement strand
CCATTACTCACGATTATTACCCATACTCTTAAACAATTTGTAAATTTATGTAAGCTGAAGTTGGTACAAAATTATACGTACTCTTATTAAAATACTTTTATGATAACAGAAAACAGAAACAACGTGGCATTCACTAAATCAATTTACTTGAAATCCGTAAGTTTTATTATGCTTCTTATGGTACTCCTTACCTCCTGCAAAAAAAATAATTTTAATCCCTACAAGCAAATTCAGCCAAAAGGCCCTAAACCTGCCTGGGCACCGACTATTACTCCTCAGATGCTAACAGTTATTGAAGCGCTGGATTCAATAAGCCCTATCCCTTTATATACGCTATCTCCCCAAGAGGCGAGGCTTCAGCCAAGTCCGGCAGATGCAGCAATGCGGGTCATGCGCAACTACGGGATCCCAAATCCGCCAATGAAAGTAGATACTATAGGCAGGGATATTCCGGTGCCAGAGGGATCACTGATTCATGTACGCATTTATACACCTAAAACCGGGAAGGGCTCCTATCCTGTAATAGTTTATTACCATGGTGGTGGATGGGTTATCGCAACCATTGATACTTATAACGCTTCCGCCCAGGCATTGGCTGAGCAAACCGACGCAATAGTCATTTCAGTTGAATATCGTAAAGGTCCTGAATTCAAATTTCCGACTGCTCATGAAGATGCATTTGAAGCCTACAAATGGGCGATTGCAAATGCGAGCACTTTAAAAGGCGACTCTACACATATGGCTGTAGCAGGTGAAAGTGCCGGTGGTAATATGGCTATTACTGTATCTATCATGGCCAGAGACCGAGGTGTAAGAATGCCCCTTCACCAGCTTGCAATATATCCCGTTGCCAATAATGACCTTAACTCCACATCGTATATCCAATATGCCGCTGCTAAGCCCCTTAACAGGCCATTGATTGAATGGTTTTTAATGCATTATTTAAATACGCCAGCGGAAAGCGCGGATCCAAGGATTGCTGTTCTTAAAGCAGACCTCGCTGGCTTGCCTGGGGTTACAATTATTGGAGCAGAAATAGATCCGTTACAAACAGAAGGGAAATTAATTGCTGATAAATTTATGGCAGCCGGGGTAAAAACAACTTATAAATTATATGTAGGTGTTACCCACGAATTCTTCGGAATGGCCCAGGTAATTCCCGAAGCAAAGGACGCCCAGGCGCTGGCTGCTTCACAATTAAAAAATGCTCTTAAATAACATCAGCTTCCATTCGCGATAATCAACTGTATCTCATTTTAGTAAATTAAAAGTGGCTCGAGCTGATTATCACGAAAAAGTATTTATTTGAATGCTGAGCGCATAAGGCTAATATTTAATATTTGATTGAACAGTCTTGTTGTTTTTTGCTGGTAACTATATAAGCCGCACTGAAAAAATTTATTCCATAGTAAATTTTTTAATTTATAATTTGAAATTTTAAATAAAATACTTTTAATGCTGTCTAAAGTGTTTGTCCGAAAAACATCAATAAATGATAAGGGCTGGAGTGTTCTTCAGCCCTTCATTTACATTTAAACGGTATATTACTTGAAAATACGATCAACATTTTTAAGCGTTTTTACAAGGTCGATCCCTTTAGTAAGTACACTCTTAAAAATATCCCCCTGAACTTTTAAACGATCAACTGCATTAAAGATCGTAAAATCGGTCATTTTTAACCCTGGCTTTACTTCTTCCCAGTTTAACGGCATGGAAACGGTTGCCCCTTTTTTTGGGCGGAGCGAGTAGGGACAGGCAATAGTAGCACCGGGCCTGTTCTGTAAAAAATCAAGGTACATTTTACCTTTCCGTTTTGAAATAATGCGTTCCAGGCTTGTGTAAGATGGAAGGTTATCATGTACAATACCAACCACGATACGTGCAAACATTTGCGATTGATCATAACTATATTTAGCGCCCAGGGGTATGTAAATATGGATGCCCGTAGATCCTGATGTTTTACAGTAACAGGGCACACCAACAGCGTCCAAAACTTTCTTCACTTCAAGAGCTGCCTCTATCACCTGGTCAAAAGTATTTTTATCGGGATCGAGGTCTATAACGCAATAATCAGGATTATCGGGGCTTTGTACCCGGCTGAACCAGGGGTTCATTTCAATACAACCCAGGGATGCCATCCATAGCAAAACTGCTTCGTCTGATCCCACAAGGTACTCCTTAGATTCACCGTCACTGGTAGTGTAAGGAAATGTTTTGCTCACCCATTCCGGCGACTTGCCTTTAATATCTTTCTGGTAAAAACTCTGGCTATGAATACCCCCGGGAAACCTGTTAAGCGATAATGGGCGGTCCTTAAGATACGGGAGGATGTATTCGGCAACCTGGTAATAATAATTAAACATATCACGTTTGGTTACATTATCCTCCGGCCAGTATACTTTGCTGAGACTAGTAAATTTAAGGTCGTGCCCGCAGATCTTGCGCACCTGAGTTTCGTCAGTAGGATTTAATAAGGTTTTGCGCTCTTTGCCTTTTGGCGGAGTTACCATTGTTATCTTCTTATTGTCGGGAGCACTTTTTGTAACCTTCAGTGTTGAACCGGTAGGTTTTGCCTTTTCCTGCACCACATCCGCCGCCTTTTTATCAATACGCATCCCCTGGAAGGAAGGATGACGAAAAACTCCATCACCCGTTATTTCAGCATAGGCTACTTCGCATACCAACTCAGGTTTAAGCCACGTAGCCGTTGCTACCGGCGGATTTGGGCGGAACCTCGAAGGGGCATTAATATCAGGCAAGCTCTCAAAAGGGCTCTTGTTTGTGACCAGGGGTGTAAACTGCGCCATCATAGCTTTCTGATCTTTATCGCTAAAGCCAGTGCCAACTTTCCCGGCATATTGAAACTTACCTTCTTTATAAACGCCCAATAAAAGAGAACTGAATTGTTTGGCCGTATCTTTATTTTTTGTAAAGCCACCAATAACTACTTCCTGGCGTTTGTTAGCTTTGATTTTAAGCCAGGCCTTTGTACGAATATCCGGAGAATAGAGGCTGTATTTTTGTTTTGCTATAATTCCTTCAAGACCCATTTCTGAGGCCGCGTTAAAAAATTCTATCCCGCTGCTATCAAACACCTGGCTTACCCTGGTTTTCTCCTCATCTATTGGAAGAACAATTTTTAAAACAGCCTGCCTTTCATTCAGCGGCAGGCCCATTAGGTTTTTACCATTGTACCAAAGCAGGTCGAAAATATAAAAGACCAATTCTCCATCGGCTTCACTGCGCCAGTTTTGTAGGTGGCCAAAATTAGAAATCCCTTCATCGTTCAGTACTAAAATTTCTCCATCTATCACTGCATCGATTTTCCATTTTAGTAATTCATTGCGTATAGGGTAAAACTTTTCATCAAAGGATTTATTGTTGCGTGATAGCAATTCAACTTTTCCTTTATTGATAAATCCCAATGCCCTGTATCCATCCCATTTGACTTCATATACCCATTCGGGGTCGTCAAAAGGCTTATCCACTAAGGTTGCCAGCATTGGCGTAATCCCGGTTGGTATCTTTGAGGCAGGAGCTTTTTGAAGTAAGCTGGTAATGTCCATTGAAGGATTTGATGGAAGATTTGGCGAAGGATCCGAATCATTTTCTTCCAGGCTTTTCAGGACTTTTTTTTTTTGCCGCTTTTTTCGCAGGAGCTTCTCCAGTCTCTACCTTTTGTGAACGGCCATCCTTCCATAC
>JBBJMD010000292.1:0-3713 GCA_037719925.1 Ferruginibacter sp. | reverse complement strand
ACGGCATTGGTTAGTTTGGAGACATAGTAAGGTCCGCCAACCAGGTCAAGGTCCTCCCTGGATTTTAATTCTTCTACTACCGTTAAGAGGTCGATGGGTAAACTTTTTTCCGCCAGTGACTTCATTGCCTCAAAAATCCGTTGGTTGGCTTCGCCATAAAAACACTCCGGCTTCAAAATTTCAATGACCGTATCAAATGCGCTTTTTTCCAGCATTATTGCACCCAATACTGCTTCTTCCAGTTCTTTGGCCTGTGGAGGAACTTTGCCATAAACCATATTTCCCAGGTCGAGGGATGGTTTTCTTCTTATTTTTCTGTCTTTATTCAGGTTAGTTAGATCCATTGTAATTGCTGTATTATCTGGTAGGTAGTTTTTTTAGAATATCTTTCGTATAGCTATTTTTTTGTACGGAACCCTGGTATCATTTCCCGTTGTGTAATGATCAACGCTTACAATAAATTCGAACGGGGCGGCTAAGGTAAATTCAAAATATTAATGAATTTTGTCTTCTCAGTGTTATCAACTTTATGTAATGATTATGCACAGGAAATGCACAGGCAAAATTAGTTTATTAAGGGCTTATGCACAGTATTATTCACATAGAACAGTCAAACAGGACGCCTTTACGTAACAATTTATTAACAATGATTAAAAGTGGTTTTTATTTTTCTGCACCTTCGCTACATATTTTTACCGTTGTTTTTTTGGAAAGGAATCCTTATTTTTTTTACCGGTAGTCCGTATGCTGCTTTGTAATGTTCTTACTTCAATTGCTGTTTTTATCCCCCTTTTTTGCTTACTGCTCAATAGTTATCTTTGCGGCTCAAATAAATATTTAGTGCAATGACCATAAGCTATAATTGGCTCAGCGAATATTTGCCGGAAAAACCAGAACCGGAAAAACTGAGTAAAATCTTAACGGCTATTGGTCTGGAAGTAGAAAGCCTGGAAAAATATGAAAGCCTGAAAGGTGGGTTGAACGGATTGATTATCGGGCAGGTACTGGAATGTACCAAACACCCGGATGCGGATAAATTAAACATTACCATGGTTGACACAGGAAGCGGGGAGCCGCTTCAAATCGTTTGTGGCGCACCCAATGTTGCTCCGGGGCAAAAAGTTGTTGTAGCTACCATTGGTTCCGTTATCTATCCTGTAAAGGGCGAACCGCTCACGATGAAAAAAGCGAAAATCCGCGGCGTAGAAAGTTTTGGAATGATATGCGCAGCAGATGAGATCGGCCTGAACGAGGATCACTCCGGAATCCTGGTATTGCCCGCCGACACTTCAGTAGGCATCACTGCAGCTGAATACTTCAAGCCCTACCAGGATTTTATTTATGAAATTGGCCTGACACCCAATAGAATGGATGCCATGAGTCACCTGGGAGTGGCAAAAGACGTTTGCGCCTGGCTTTCGCACCATAATAAACATGAAACCCAAATCAAATCTCCTTTTAAAAATAATTTTAAACCGGATCACCTGGCCCTGCAAATAGAGGTGATCATAGAAAATGAGGAAGCCTGTCAACGGTATGCGGGTGTAAGCCTTCAGGGGGTAAATATCGGGGAAAGCCCGGTGTGGCTGCAACAAAAATTAAGCAGCATCGGGCTGCGGCCGATCAATAATATAGTGGATATTACTAATTATATTTTACATGAGACCGGGCAGCCACTCCATGCGTTCAATGCCGATAAGATCACGGGCAAAAAAATCATTGTAAAAAACCTTCCCGAGGGAACCCCTTTTATTACACTGGATGAAAAACAACGGAAGTTATCCGCCCAGGACCTGATGATCTGCAACGCGGAAGCTCCCATGTGTATTGGGGGTGTATATGGCGGCCTTCACAGCGGTGTTACCAGTGATACTAAAAATATTTTTTTGGAAAGCGCCTGGTTCAACCCAACAGGCATTCGTAAAACTTCTTTACGGCATGGATTACGCACAGACGCGGCTACCCGGTTTGAAAAGGGCGTTGATATAAGCAATACCGTAAATGTTTTGAAGCGGGCCGCGGTGATGATCAAAGAGATCGCAGGGGGTGAGATTGCGTCAGATATCATAGATGTGTACCCTATGCCAAAAGCAAAAACTACAGTTTCCCTGGAATACCATTATCTAACAAAATTAAGTGGTAAAAAATATCACCCCCACACTACCAGGAACATTTTAACCTCACTTGGCTTCGAGATCATAAAGGAAGGATTGGATGAAATACAGTTAGCGGTTCCTTTCAGCAAGCCCGACATTTCAATACCTGCAGACATCGTAGAAGAGATCATGCGGATCGATGGACTGGATAATGTTGATATACCCGCCGCGATCATCATTTCGCCTGCTGTGGAAACTTTGGGCCGTGCCGCGGCTTACAAAGAAAAGATCGCGGCTTCCCTGGCAGGTACCGGCTTCAATGAAATTTTCACCAATAGCATTACCAATGCGGCATATTATCACGCAGATGTATTGAACACTACTGTGAAAATGATAAATAGCCTCAGTGCCGGCTTGAATATTATGCGTCCCGCGATGATGGAAACAGGACTGGAAACCGTGGCCTATAATTGCAACCGCCGCAATAATGACCTGCAATTGTTTGAATTTGGTAAGACGTATCGGACTACCGGCACGGGTAAATATGAGGAGCAGGAGCATATTGCCCTTTACATAACCGGTAAGAAACGTGCAGATGGCTGGAAGGTAAAAGAAGAACAGGCTGACCTATATTTCGCGAAAGGCATTTTCGAAAAAATAGCCGGCGCCCTGGGGTTGAAGATCAGTGGTTATACCGAAGAACAGCATAACAAACTGGACAGTTGTTTATACGCACGCGTGCAATATGAACGGCTGGCCACCATGGGCAGTGTTAATAAAAGTACGCTGGAAAGGTTTGATATAAAGCAACCGGTTTTCTTTATCGATATAGACTGGGACAAGGCGTTGCAATTAACTGATGCAATTAGAACGACCTACCGGGAAATCCCCAAATTCCCTGCGGCTTCCAGGGACCTTTCAGTGATCGTAGATAAGTCCCTGCGGTACAAGGAATTGGAAAAATGTGCCCTTTCACTGAATACCGCTATATTACAGTCGGTCAGTTTATTTGATGTTTTTGAAAGTGAAAAGTTGGGGCCTGGTAAAAAATCGATGGCCGTGAGCTTCACTTTCCTCGACGAAGAAAAGACCATGACGGACAAAGAGATCGACAGAATGATGGCGGAAATTATTGCTGTTTATGAAAAAGAATTGAACGCTGAGATTCGGAAGTAATTACATTTGAAATAAACAAAACTGGATTGTGCGAATAAGGACTCCATGTAAGAATATGCTGATTTGCACGCGTTATGTGCTAATTTTATATTAAGCCAATCTTCTAATTTCTTTTTGCATGAGTGTTTTAGAAGAAAATATTAAACGGATCAATCATAAACTTCAGCAATTGCTGAAGCAGTACCAGTCGTTGCAAAAGGAGAACGGGCAGCTAAAAACGGTGATAGCCGGGCTAAAAGCTACACGCGAGAATGAGACGCTCCGGATTATACAGTTAGAGCAACAGGCAGGTATCCTGAAATCTGCCGCGGGCAAAATGAATGACCCGGATAAGAAGATGTTTGAAAAACTTATTGAACAATATATCAGGGAAATCGATAAATGTATTGGATTACTAAGTGAATAAACACGAAGATCAACCCGGTAAATTCATCATAGGCA
>JBBJMD010000291.1:0-3714 GCA_037719925.1 Ferruginibacter sp. | reverse complement strand
CTGTAGTTGTTCCCTACTTCAATATTGCACCTGAATTCAATGCCCTCTTGTTCCAATAAATCAATCCTCCTGTTAACCACCCATTTTTCCAATTTAAAATCGGGAATGCCGTAACGCAATAAACCACCAGGCGCATCATCTCTTTCAAAAACCGTAACCCTGTGTCCGGCATAATTGAGTTGTGCCGCGGCCGCCAGCCCTGCAGGACCAGAGCCGATAACAGCCACTTTTTTTCCTGATCGCACAAATGGTTTGTAGGGTTTTACATAGCCTTTTTCAAAAGCTATTTCAATAATATGCTTTTCAATTTCCTCTATGGTAATGGGTGGCTGATTGATCCCTAAAACGCAGGCTCCTTCGCAAGGTGCAGGGCATATACGCCCGGTGAATTCCGGGAAGTTATTTGTAGAACTAAGTATTTGATAAGCCAGCAACCAGTTTTGCTTGTAAACGGCATCGTTGAAATCAGGAATTAAATTTCCTAATGGACAACCATTGTGACAAAAAGGAACACCACAATCCATACAACGGGCTGCCTGGTTATTCAACTTATCATTAGAAAACCGTTCAATAAATTCGTTGTAATCATTTATTCTGTTTTCAACCAAACGTTTAACCGGAAGTTCCCTTCTGAATTCTAAAAAGCCTGTTGGTTTGCCCATAAATCAATTTTAGATTATTATCAGTTATGCTGGATTCGATTTTGGTTATGTATTTTAAAAGCTAATAATGCATGAGGTCTTTTTATTACCCTTCGGCAAGCTCAGGGTGACAAGGACTCTGATTGCTTAAAAGACTTTGTCAGGCTGAGCCTGCCGAAGCCTTATTAGACATTGAGATCACCCAAAAAGAATGAGCAACAACGTATTGTCATTATCCATATTTTAAAAATTATTTTGAATTTGCTCCGGAATAATCCGTTCTTTTTGTTGCAGTATTCTTTTATAATCTTTAGGAAACACCTTAATGAAATGTTTTAACTGGTTTTCAAAATCAGATAGAATAAACTTTGCAACGCTGCTGCCGGTAAATTGATAATGTAGCTCTATTTCTTTTTTTAGCCCATTTACATCGTCTGTTTGCAAAGGATCGAGGTCAACCATTTCGGTATTGCATAAAGCCTCAAAATTGTCTTTTGTATTATACACATAAGCTATTCCGCCGCTCATGCCCGCAGCAAAATTTCTTCCCGTATCGCCTAAAATAATGATCCGTCCACCGGTCATGTATTCGCAACAATGATCGCCAACACCTTCTACCACTGCATTTGCACCGGAATTTCGTACAGCAAAACGTTCTCCGGCAATGCCTCTTATATAAGCGCTGCCCGAAGTAGCACCGTAAAAAGCCACGTTACCAATGATGCTGTTTTCTTCCGGTACAAAAGCAGCATCCGCAGCAGGATAAATAATGAGTTTGGCACCTGATAGACCTTTCCCAAAATAATCGTTGGCATCGCCTTCTAGTTCCAGTGTAATTCCTTTCGCATTAAAAGCGCCAAAGCTTTGCCCGGCAGTACCGGAAAATTTGAAATGAATGGTATCATGCGGCAATCCTGCGGACTGGTATTTTTTGGAAATTTCATTGGAAAGCAGGGTACCAATTGTTCGGTTGGTATTCTTAATATTAAAAGAAGCAAATGTCTTTTTTTGGGATTGCAATGCAGGTTGTGCGGCTTCTACCAGTTTCCAGTCCAACACATTTTCCAATTCATGATCCTGTTCTACCTGTTTGTTCAAGCCATAATATTTGGATGCCGGTTCTTTGTATAAAATGGGAGAAAGATCGAGCTTGCTGAATTTCCAATGATTAACGTCTGTTTTTTGTTGAAGGAAATCGACCTGTCCTACCATATCATTAATAGTTCTAAAACCTAATTCAGCCATGATCTCCCGAAGTTCCTGCGTAATAAAATGAAAGAAGTTTACTACATGGTCTGCATTTCCTGTAAAGCGTTTCCGCAATTCCGGATCCTGGGTAGCCACACCAACAGGGCAGGTATTCAGGTGGCATTTGCGCATCATAATGCAACCTTCCACTATCAGCGCTGCTGTTGCTATGCCCCATTCTTCAGCGCCCAATAATGTAGCAATCGCAACATCCCGTCCTGTTTTTAATTGACCATCGGTTTGCAACACAACCCGGTTACGCAAATTGTTTTTCACAAGCGTTTGATGCGTTTCTGCCAAACCCAGTTCCCAGGGCAAGCCCGCATGTTTTATAGAGCTAAGTGGAGAAGCACCGGTGCCGCCGTCGTGACCTGCAACTAATATTACATCGGCCTTTGCTTTTGCCACACCCGCTGCAATGGTGCCTACACCTGCTTTGGAAACTAATTTCACGCTGATGCGGGCGGTGCGGTTAGCATTTTTCAAATCAAAAATTAATTGCGCTAAATCTTCAATTGAGTAAATATCATGGTGTGGAGGTGGAGATATTAAACCAACACCAGGAGTAGCATGCCGTACTTTACCAATCCATTCATCTACTTTATGCCCGGGCAATTGGCCGCCCTCGCCGGGCTTTGCGCCCTGCGCCATTTTAATTTGTAATTCACCGGCCATGGTTAAATAATAGCTGGTTACACCAAAACGGGCTGAAGCCACCTGTTTAATGGCGGAGCGCATAGAGTCGCCATTGACCAATGCCTGGTAGCGCATTTCATCTTCGCCGCCCTCCCCGGTATTGCTTTTACCACCAATGCGGTTCATGGCAATGGCTAATGTTGAATGGGCTTCATGCGATATAGAACCAAAGCTCATAGCGCCTGTTGCAAACCGTTTGAAAATGGCTTCCGCCGGTTCTACTTCATCAATGGAAATAGAAGAACGATTACGTTTGAATTCAAATAAACTTCTTAGCGTATGCGCTTTTTTACTTTGATCATTTACAAGTTTCGAATATTTTTTAAAGGTTTTGTAATCGTTCATCCGCGTAGCATATTGCAGAAGGTGAATGGTTTGCGGATTGAATAAATGGGCTTCGCCCGTGCGCTTCCATTGGTACAAACCGCCAACGGTTAACTGATCATCAGGAAATGTTTTTTTGCTAAATGCCAGTTGATGTTTTGACAATGTTTCCCTTGCTATTTCATCCAGCCCCATTCCTTCAATACGTGAAATAGCGCCGGTGAAATACTGATTGACCACTGCTTTGTTTATGCCAACGATCTCAAAAATCTGGGCACCCTGGTAAGATTGCAAAGTGGAAATGCCCATTTTCGAAAACACTTTAAGCAAGCCGTCATTTATTGCTTTGATGTAATTCTTTTTTAAGCTATCCACATCTTTATCAGTTTGCAAATGAGCACTGAGTTTTAATTCACGAATGGTAGATAAAGCCAGGTATGGATTGATAGCCGTAGCACCAAAACCAATGAGACAGGCAAAATGATGCACTTCCCAAACATCGCCGGCTTCTATCACCAAACCAACTTTTCCACGATATCCTTTTGTGATCAGGTGGTGATGAATAGCCGACGTAGCCAATAAAGAAGGGATGGGCGCATGTTCGGAATCAATGGCCCTGTCCGAAATAATAACCACTTCAAAGCCATCTTCCACCGCATCTGCCGCAAGAAAGCATAAACGCTCAAGCGCTCTTTTTAAAGCCCCCGGTTTGCCATCGTTTCTAAAATAGGATTGTATTGTTTTTGCCTGTAAGATACCGGTATCAATACTTCTTATTTTTTCCAATTCATAATTAGTAAGCACC
>JBBJMD010000290.1:0-3740 GCA_037719925.1 Ferruginibacter sp. | reverse complement strand
CATGGATCCCAAAACAGGTGAGGTAAAATGCTGGGTTGGCGGAATAGATTTTAAATGGTTCAAATTCGATCATGTTACTGCAAGCAGGCAGGTAGGTTCAACAATCAAACCACTTATTTATGCACTGGCAGTGCAAGACGCGGGCTATACTCCTTCTACGGTAATCGAAGGCGGACCAGTACAATACGGCAAGGAAGTGAGAACCTTTACCGGGGGTGGTGGCACCCTGGCGAATTGCCTGGCCTTTTCCAAAAACACCGCGTCGGTAAGGATGACGAATTTACTGGGAGTTAACAGGATCATAGACTTCGCGAAAAGTGTTGGTGTGAGCGCCAAGCTTCCTCCTTATACTTCCATCGCATTGGGAGCGGCTGAAATACCTTTATTACAAATGCTGCAGTCATACACGATGTTTCCCAATAAAGGATTCGATACCGAACCAATCTTTATCAGCCGTATTGAAGATAAAAATGGCAATGTATTAGAAGATTTTACACAGATCAGCAGCAAACAGGTGATCAGTGAACAGGATGCCTTTACAATGGTAAAACTTATGCAGGGAGTTGTTCAGATTGGCACGGGCAGGTCGTTAAACAATTATAGTATTCCTGCGCAAAAAGCGGGCAAGACAGGCACTACCAATGACAACACGGACGGCTGGTTCATCGGTTATACCCCCGAATTGCTGGCCGGTACATGGGTTGGCTGCGACGACCCGTTTATCAGGATATATTCTGGCACAAGTGGCGGGAACGAAATGGCCCTTCCGAAATGGGGATATTTTATGAAAAAAGTGTATGCGGATAAAACCCTCCCGTATGGAAGGGAGCTTACTTTCACAGAGCCAGCAGATATGGCCAACAACCCTGTATATGCCGATCAGCGTTTTGAAAATATCGTTAACCAGGGAGATGATGATAATACCGGGCAGGGAAGCGGTGACGCGAACGATTTTACGAATGAACCTTTATCGGACCAGGTGCAACCAGATGCACCGGTCGAAAGTGAATTTAGCCCTGTAAAACCTGATACCGCTACAAAAATGAAAATAAAAGAACTGCCCCCATCCGTAATCAATCCCGAAATAAAAAAGGATGGCAAAGTTGTTGCACCAGGTAATAAACAGGACGATAAAAAAGGTAACCAGCAGCAGCGAGCGAGCCCTGCTGATAAAAGCAAATTGCCGCCTGTAAAAACCGATAAGCCCAAACCCAAAGCGGATAATGAATATTAATAACTCCCTAATAGTGTCTAATGCCAACTTCCAAATATTTCGAGTTTAGTTATCTAGTACATCCCCGGCCGGAGGATAGAACATACCTGTTTATGGAAGAAAAACTCAGTATCACCCAAATTCAACAATTTATTGCAGACGGCTACATAAAACTGGAAAATGCTTTTCCTGAAAGCGAGGCTAAAAAAGCACTTCAGATTCTTTGGAAAGATACCCACTGTGATCCCGTTGATCCGGCAACCTGGAAAAAACTGTGATCCGGTTGGGCGAATATGCACAGGAACCTTTCGTCAAGGCTGCCAATACCCCCCTGCTTCACACTGCCTTTAATCAGTTGGCTGGCGAGGGAAACTGGCTTCCGAAAAAAAACCTTGGATCGTTTCCCGTTCGTTTCCCCGCTCCCGACGAACCGGGAGATACCGGCTGGCATGTGGATGCAGCTTTTCCCGGGGACGATCAATATAATTATCTGAGCTGGAGAATTAATGTGAGATCGAAAGGCAGGGCACTGCTGTTGCTATTTCTATTTTCTGATGTGGAGAAAACGACGCTCCTACCCGTATTAGTGTTGGTTCACTTTTAGTTGTAGCAAATTTATTATTCCCGAAGGGTGAGACCGGCTTATCCTTTATGGAACTTGCAGCATGCTTGTCTATCCCGTCAGGAAAAGAGGAAGTACTTGCAACAGGTAAGGCGGGAACTGTATATGTGTGTCATCCCTTGCTGGTACATGCCGCCCAGTCCCATCGTGGAAAAAATCCCCGCTTCATGGCCCAGGCAGCGCTCATGGCTAATAAAGAATTTGAAATTAAGCGTCCCGATGGCAATTACGCGCCGGTAGAATCGGCGATCCGGAAAGGTTTGGGTTCATATAACCTTTTATAGCAGACAAAGGATTCTTATTCATCCATTTGAAAAAAAAGCATTACCCATTTAGATCCTGTATAGAAGTTTGTAAAATGTTGCAAGCCTCATTATTAATTCATTCATTTAAAAATATCTGTACCCATTTAGATCCATATCCAGGTTTGTTACAATGTTGCAAGCCTCATAGAGGCGATATTTTGGTAGATCTAATAAGTAAAATATTTATCAAGCCCTGTAAGGGCGCCATTTGTATTGCTTAAACGGAAGTACTTAACTTATACAACCGCCCGATCACTCTACTATCGCATCAGGTACATTTTACCATAGCCTTTATTAAAAAACTTGTCCGTTTGATCCCCGTCCGATTTATATTTATCCAGCGACTTGCCGTTGAGATTAGTCAGCACCCTGTAGAGATAAACGCCGTTTCCGAGCTTTTGCCCGTACATATCTGTACCATCCCATTTAAACTCCGTAATATTTCGGCCGATATGAATATCGCTTAATTCCGCCTTGGTGATCTCCCTAACAATTTTACCCGTAATCGTCAATATTTGTATTCGCAAATTCTGAGGAACCTCGCTCCCGGTCAGGGTGAAAACAAAAGCTGTGGATGTGGTAAATGGATTGGGATAATTCAGCATATTGCTGATCATTGGAGTATTCAATACATTAAACGTCACTTTGTAATATGCAAAGTTATCGGACGACTCTACATTATTACCTGCGGTATTTCCCACTACATCCTTACCGGCGATCTTTAATTCATATTCACCATCTTCCGGGAAAAAAGGCGAAAATTCTATGGAAGCGGTGTTATCAGCGCCTGAGGTGGCAGGGATAAACCGCATATTATCGCCAAAATAAAAATTGCGGTACACATCGGCAGGATCACCCGGGTAGTGAACTTTCACCTTTACTTTCGCTGTATCAGTCAACAGGAGGAAGTGGCTTTCATCCTTTAGTTTAACCAGTATATGTGGCCTGGAAGCGACAATATCCTTGTTCAATATATGAACCCCGTCAAAAGTTACATCCAGCAAAGGGTTAAATTTATCTTCACTGACAAAGAAATTTTTATAAATGAAATTATTGTATAGGTATTGCTCCGGCTGGTCGTTATCCGGGTTAACCATCACATATAGGGTATTGCTCCCGGGATAGTCCCTTGTATCAATACTATAATTTACTGTTAGCGTGTCACCGGATACCAGCGCCTTCTTTTTTGGAATTACGATCGTATGAGGCGCATTGTTTCGGTCGGTAATCACAAATTTAATGGTCAGGCTATCGAAGGCAACCGGGCTGATATTTTTGAAGGCTAATGAAAAATTGATCTTCTCTCCCTGTTCTACACTGTCTTTCATAGAAAATAAAATATTGGGAGCTACGGCCCCTTCCGGCACATAATCTGCATTGATCCGCCAATAGTTCAATTGGTTGGGCGTGGCGAATTTCACATCCGAGCTGAGCGCTTTTAATTTTATAAAAGGGTAAACGGCGGCATTAATAAATGCAAGCGTAGTATCTGTTGCAGGGGCTACAGTGGCCAGCAGGCTTTGGGTACCATTTGCGCCTATGCCAAATACCTGTATGTTAACCGTGTCACCGGCAGCCCTGTCGAGCGATCTGCCTCTCC
>JBBJMD010000289.1:0-3741 GCA_037719925.1 Ferruginibacter sp. | reverse complement strand
CGGAGAAGATGGCTTCGCTTGGAGAACTTACCGCCGGTATTGCTCATGAAATTCAGAATCCCTTAAACTTTGTCAATAACTTTTCTGAGTTGAACACTGAGCTCATCACAGAAATGATAGCCGAAATTGACAAAGGTAACCTGGAAGATGTAAAGGCAATAGCAGGTGACATAGCAGGTAATGAACAAAAGATAAACCAGCACGGCAAACGGGCAGATGCCATTGTAAAAGGTATGTTGCAGCACAGCCGCAGCAGCAGCGGGCTTAAAGAGCCAATAGATATCAATGCACTGACAGATGAATACCTCCGGCTCGCCTATCATGGTTTGCGCGCCAGGGACAAGTCTTTCAATGCGACCATGAAAACAGATTATGACGATACTATTGAAAAAATTAATATCATACCACAGGATATTGGCCGCGTTGTGCTTAACCTGATCACCAATGCATTTTATGCAATAACAGAAAAAAAGAAACAGTCAGCCGGCGCTTATGAACCAACCATTTTTGTAAGCACAAAAAAAGTAAATGATAAAGTGGAGATAATAATAAGAGACAATGGTAACGGCATTCCGCAAAAAGTGCTGGACAAAATATTCCAACCTTTTTTTACAACCAAACCCACCGGCCAGGGAACCGGGTTAGGCTTGAGCATGAGTTATGATATTATTACCAAGGGCCACGGCGGTGAACTGAAAGTGGAAACGAAGGAAAGTGAAGGCGCAGTATTTATCATCAAATTACCTGTTTCTAAGTGATAACCAGCTAGGAGGGATTGCCGGGTAACGATTTTTGTATTCAACATGCGGTAACAGGTAAAAATTAAATCACCCTTTACAATTGTGCCTGTTCATAACTTAAAATCATCAAATGAAAATTTTAGTAGTTGACGACGAAAAGGATATTCAAACTCTTTTTGAACAACGTTTCAGAAAAGAGATCCGCGAAAAACTGGTAGACTTTATTTTTGCGTTTTCCGGCGAAGAGGCATTGGCTTACCTGAACCAGCATGAACATGAGGCAGTCTTGATCTTGTCTGATATCAATATGCCGGGAATGAGCGGACTCGAACTGCTGGAGCATATTAAACATAAATACCTGAAACCGCCCCCGGTTGTAATGATGATCACAGCCTATGGGGATGAGGAGAACTACAACATGGCCAAACAACTTGGGGCCGATGATTTCTTAACTAAACCAGTTGATTTTAATCTACTAAAAGAAAAACTTAAACTAAAAACCTGATGGCAAAAATATTAGTGGCAGATGACGAAACAGACCTGGAAATGCTCATCAAGCAAAAATTCCGTCAGAAAATCAGAGAACAACAATATGAATTTGTTTTCGCGATAAATGGTAAAGACGCGCTGGATAAAATTCAGCAGCACCCCGATGTAGATATCGTATTAAGTGATATCAATATGCCTGAAATGGACGGGCTTACATTACTTAGTCGCCTGAATGAATCAAACCCCCTCATAAAGTCTGTAATAGTTTCCGCTTATGGGGATATGGAAAATATAAGAACCGCAATGAACCGGGGCGCATTCGATTTTATTACCAAGCCGATTAACTTTACGGACCTCTCTTTAACTGTTGAGAAAACACTCAGGCATGTAATTCAACTGCGCGAAACTCTTAAAGCAATTAAAGAGAACAATATCCTGAAGATGTATGTTGATGAAGCCGTACTTAATTTTATGTCCAGCCGCGAGTTTGAATCTTCATTGATTGCAAATGAAACCATTGAGGCAACCGTGGTTTTTCTCGACATCTGTAGTTTTACGGCGATCAGCGAAAATCAACCAGCCGATATTGTTGTTGACCTGCTCAATAAATATTTCGATGTGATGGTAAAAGAAATTATCGCGCAGGGCGGGTATATTGATAAATTTATCGGGGATGCTATCATGGCTGTCTTTCGGGGCGACTACCATTTAGACCGGGCGATCGATGCATGCCTTGCCGTTAGAACCACGCTGGAAAGCTTGCCTTCACTATCAGCAACGGTAACATTTGTCCCCAAAGTTTCAATCGGCATCAACAGCGGTGAAATGATATCAGGCAACATAGGTTCCTCCAGTCTTCGCCGGTTAGATTATACAGTAATTGGTGATGCGGTAAATACGGCTCAACGTTTACAATCGGCTGCCGGTCCCGGGCAAATCGTGATCAGCCAAAAGGCTTATGATATAGTAAAAGAATCATTCAACTGCCAGAGCGCCGGTGAGATCAGGATGAAAAATAAAGTGAGTTCAATGAATATTTACGAAGTCATGGATTAATAAATTATTAACCAGGATAAAAATGTTATTATAAAGGCCGGTTAAGAATAGGTAATATACAATAAATAGGGGCATTGCATAATTGTAATCCTACCATATTTCCTGAATTAAAATTTTACCATGTTTGAATCTGCCATAGAAAAGATTTCCGGCTTTACAAGGCCGCTTCATACTATTTCCCGCACTTATAACGGGCTGATCATGCCGGGTACTGCAACCTTTTTTTTTGTAAACGATAAGGGTGTAGCCGTTACCTGCAAACATGTTGCGAACCTGATTCCAGCTGCAGATAACCTGAATACTACCTACACTAAATTTAAAGCCGAACGGGATAAACTAGTAAAGGATAGCAGGTATCCGAACCTCCTGAGGGGCTTAGAAACCAAATATAAGTATGGCAAAGAAACCCTTGTTCAACTGAAAAATAATTTTTTAAATAGTTTTGACAAACTTGACCAGATAGTTTGCCATACCCATCCCGACCTCGACCTGGCGATCATAGAATTTAAAGGGTTTAATAAAATATTATATAATGGGTATGCCAGTTTTATAAAGGATAGCGGCGAAATAAAACAAGGCAAATATTTATGCAGGATAGGCTTTCCGTTCCCGGAATTTAATAATTTTAAACACAACCCGGTTTCGGATGATATTGAGTGGACCACTACAGGAAATCTTAATTCTCCTACCTTCCCTATTGATGGTATTATCACCAGGTTTACAGGCGATAACATAGATGGCATCACCGGGATAGAAATGAGCACCCCGGGGCTGAGAGGCCAGAGCGGCGGGCCATTATTTGATAATACGGGTAAAATATACGGGATGCAATTCGCTACCAATCATTTGCATTTAGGCTTCGACCTGCAGGACAAGGAAATAATAACGGGGGGTAAAAAAATGAAAGTCTCCAACAACCCGTTTTTGCATGTTGGTTTATGCGTGCATGCTGATAAAATAAAAGCCTTTCTAAGGTTGCATAATATTGATTATGCAGAATCGGATTAAATAATTTACACCTCAACTGGTTTTTTCCGAACATGTTCGGGTATACACGGCTTTCAATGGCTGACAATCAAATAGTGAAGGAATCCTTTCGGTACGGACATTGTGGCAGTAAACAATTTAGAAAGGGCAAATACGGAAGACAATTTCCGATTCAATTAAAACTATTTAATTAAAAACAACAATATGGTCAAAAAAATCAATTAGTAAAACTTAACAGAGACGCCCTTAAAAAGCTGGATGCGTATATGAGAGAAAGGGAGCGAGGGCAGCCAGGATAATGAGAAAATACATAGCGCCAAAAAAGAATGGCAGGTTGCCTGGAATAAATTGATGGAAAACATTGCTGGTGCTGGAAAAATTGGAAATCTGGCAAATCTGGCAACCCTATCAGGAGGCCTCCCGGTTAACGGGGTAAAAATCGGCTGGTTCTTTTTAAAAAAATTTTCAT
>JBBJMD010000288.1:0-3752 GCA_037719925.1 Ferruginibacter sp. | reverse complement strand
ATCCGCGGGAGGCTGGCTTACCCGTTCCCAATGTAAACTCCTCCTTTATTTTTGCAAAGGGAGAAATTTTTCTTTGTTATCCAAATAATTACAATCATTTTGTAAATTATTACAAAAATACCTTCCAGCACGGCGGGGTAAGCCTCGAGGAAATGATCGTGCCGGTAATCAGGATGACAAATAAATAACAGATGCCCGATCGTTGCAGATAATTTGTTGCATGGCCAACGCATTCAATGGCAGGCCAGCTTTGAACGGTTACGATCTTCCCTTACAGGCCAGCTTTACAACCAACGGCCAGGGATCGACTTAAACAACTGAGCGCCAACTCTTATTAACGTGTGTTGAAAAACATTTTTTTTATTGTTCCCGATAAGAAGGAAGTTGCATAGATTTTCAGGACCAAAACATCGCGCCCGGCCATCATGAAATACACACAAAACATTCTGGATAAAATAGAAAAGGTTGCAGCAGAAAGCGGGTATGTGATCCGTTATGAGAGAGGCAACTTTCAAAGCGGTTATTGTATCCTGCAGGAAAAAAGAGTGGTTGTCCTCAACAAGTTTTTACAAACGGAAGGGCGGATAAATACCCTGATCGACCTTATGCCCCAGCTGGATATCAATGTAGACTTCCTCACCCACGAGAGTCAGAAAATGTACGGTGAACTCATGTCCATGATTCCTGAAAAATAATACGGAAGGCTCATTGGGGATGCCCTCACCCTGCGCCTCATTTGATTAATATACAGCCAATTCCCTATTTTTGCGCCGTGGAATGCCCTCCTTTAACAATAACTTTTCTCGGCACCGGCACTAGTAGCGGCGTTCCTATGATCGGGTGCGGATGCCCGGTTTGCACCTCAACGGATAAAAAAGACAAACGCCTTCGCAGCAGCATATTGGTGCAAAGCGCGCACACATCCTTTGTTGTGGACACCACTCCTGATTTCCGGTACCAGATGCTGCGCGAAAAAGTAACAAAACTCGATGCTGTACTATTTACCCATCCGCACAAGGATCATATTGCCGGGCTCGATGATGTAAAGGCATTCACCTTTCTCTCAGGTAAACCAATGGAAGTATATGCCAATGCCTTAACGCAGGAGGCGTTAAAAAGAGAATTTTACTATATATTTTCTGATTCAAAATACCCCGGTATCCCGGATATCAATTTACATGTGATTGACCTCGTGCCTTTTGCCATCAGGGACATTCCGGTGATTCCTGTGTTGGTATGGCATTTAAATATGCCGGTCTTAGGATTCCGCTTTGGTCATTTCACTTATATCACAGACGCTAACAGGATTGATGCTGAAGAAAAAGATAAGATAAAAGGTAGTAAGACAGTTGTTATAAATGCCCTGCGCCATCAAAAACACCTATCACACTATACATTGGACGAAGCGATAAATGTTGTGCGTGATTTAAAAGTACCTCACGCTTATTTTACCCATATCAGTCACCAGTTGGGAAAATATCAGGATATAAATAACAAACTCCCCGATGGATTGGAACTTGCTTATGACGGGTTGCGGCTTAGCTTTAATTAAAGTTTTCCTGTTTAAACAGGTCGGTTATCTATCTTAATACCATGTATATTACCAACCTTGTATTGACTATGTGTTAAAGGATGCAACGCTGGTCATAAATTTACCACCATGATGACAGGTATTGCAATTATTATTTAAAACAATTATCTTGGTGACTAATCCCGTCAACCCATGTGGAAACATTTCATTTCCAGCTACCTTACTTTTACAAAAAAGGAGCGAACCGGCATTTTCCTTATTGTTTTCATCATCATTTTTGTTATGCTGCTCCCACGGCTGTATCCCTACCTGCTTACACAGCAAAGTTATGACCACACTGGGTTTGCGAAGGACATCGCCGCCCTGCAGGTAATGCTGGTTGATAGCACAGGGGAACATTCAGGGAAGGAAGGCTATACAAAATATCCCCCATACCCGGTTAAACGTTCCAGCCAACCGCTGGCAGGCGAATTATTTTATTTTGATCCTAACACGGCCAGCCAGGCTGATTGGAAACGATTGGGTGTGCGTGATAAAACAATTGCAACCATCCGGAAATATTTGTCGAAGGGGGGAAGGTTTACTAAAAAGGAAGATATTAGTAAGATATGGGGGCTGTATAAAGATGAGGTGCAGCGTTTAACACCGTATATTCAAATCCATAGCGCCGGCCCTTCCGAAAAACCCGTAGAAAAACAATATGAACAGAAGGACTACAGGAAGAAGTTTTATACCATCGCTGATGTTGATATAAACAGTGCAGATACCACTGCATTAATCGCTTTGCCCGGGATCGGCGGAAAATTATCGGGGCGGATACTTCATTTCAGGGATAAGCTGGGCGGCTTTTATAATGTAAACCAGATTGGGGAAACATTTGGGTTACCAGACTCTGCTTTTCAAAAAATTAAACCATATCTAAAGATCAGCATCACTGAATTAAGGCGCATCAATATTAATACGGCTACGATTGACGAAATGAAGACTCACCCCTATATCCGGTTCGCCCTTGCCAATGCGATCATTCAATACCGGGTGCAGCATGGTAATTATAGGGCAGTTGCTGATCTCAAGAAGTTAATGTCCGTAACCGACGAAATTTATAACAGGGTAGCGCCCTATTTAATGGTCAATTAGGGCATGGTCAACCCGGGCCATCTCATTTTAGGGGCAAAGAAAACTAACGGGTGTTAGTATTTTAAAATACTTAAATTTGCCTATAATATTTCCATAATGAATTTTCAAGAAAGCGAAGTCACGTTACATGTGGCGGCCACAGCAAGGGATTTTGCCCAACAATACATCCGGCCGCACCTGATGGAATGGGATGAGAGCCAGGAATTTCCCTTACATATTTTTAAAGAACTGGGCAAGCTGGGTATGATGGGTGTGTTGGTACCGGAAGAATTTGATGGTGCCGGGCTGGGGTATTTTGAATACAATGCCATCATCCAGGAAATATCGAAAGTGTGCGGATCTATCGGCTTGTCACTGGCTGCGCATAACTCGTTGTGTACGGGGCATATTTTAAATTTTGGGGATGAGGATCAGAAAAAACAATATTTACCAAAATTGGCAACCGGTGAATTTTTAGGGGCATGGGGGCTTACCGAACCCAATACGGGTAGCGATGCCGGCAACATGAAAACAACTGCATTAAAGGATGGGGATGGATGGATACTGAACGGCACGAAAAACTGGATCACGCATGGCAAAAGTGGTGATGTAGCGGTAGTGATCTGCCGTACCGGCGAACCCAGGGTCCGGGATAATTGTACTGCTTTTATTGTTGAACGCGGAACTAAAGGGTTTAGTGCGGGCAAAAAGGAGAATAAATTAGGCATGAGGGCCAGTGAAACTGCTGAAATGATATTTGATAATTGCCGGATACCTGATTCCTGCAGGATTGGTGCGGTGGGTGCGGGTTTCAAGCAATCAATGAAGGTATTGGATGGCGGCAGGATATCTATTGCCGCTTTAAGTCTGGGCATTGCTAAAGGTGCTTATGAGGCATCCGTACAGTATGCAAAGGAGCGTCACCAGTTTGACCAACCAATTGCGAATTTCCAGGGTATCAGTTTTAAACTGGCGGATATGGCTACTGAAATCGCTGCCTGCGAATTGTTGATCAACCAGGCCTGCTATTTAAAAAATAATGGTTTACCCCTAACCAAAGAGGCAGCAATGGCAAATTATTATGCCAGCGAAGCAGCCGGAAAAA
>JBBJMD010000014.1:0-40824 GCA_037719925.1 Ferruginibacter sp. | reverse complement strand
TTATTTTATTTTTAATCACCTGCCCTGTTTTTTTTCTCCATGCCCAGCAAAAGGATTATCCCATACAATCCGTTCCATTCACACAGGTAAGGCTTTCTGATAATTTCTGGTTACCAAGAATAGAAGTAAACAGGACTGTTACGATTCCCGCTTCTTTTGAGCGTTGCGAAAGTACCGGACGCGTAAAGAATTTTATCATGGCAGCCGAAAAAAAAGGAAAATTCTGCACTACTTTCCCTTTCGATGATACTGATATTTATAAGACCATTGAAGGCGCCTCTTTTTCCCTCGCCGTTCATCCTGATCCGGGGTTAGATGCCTATGTCGATTCACTGGTAACCATTATACGCAACGCCCAGGAACCCGATGGTTACCTGTACACGGCGCGAACGATCAATCCCGGGGACCCGCATGTATGGGCGGGTAAGGCAAGATGGGAACTGGAAAGGGACATGAGCCATGAATTATATAATGCCGGCCATTTGTATGAAGCAGCCGCGGCCCACTTTATGGCTACCAAGAAAAGAAATCTTCTTGATATCGCCTTAAAAAACGCGGACCTTGTTTGCGCGGTATTCGGACCTGGCAAGAGACAGGTAGCACCGGGTCACCAGATTGTTGAAATGGGTCTTGTAAAATTGTACCGTATTACAGGGAGAAAGGAATATTTATCAACAGCAAAATTTTTTATAGAACAACGCGGACGTTTTACCGGGTATGATCCCAAAGACATAAACCCATTTAAAAACGGGGCCTACTGGCAGGATAATATCCCGGTAGTCCGGCAGGAAGAAGCGGTTGGTCATGCGGTACGGGCGGGCTATTTGTACGCCGCCGTCGCGGATGTTGCCGCCTTAACAGGAGATGATAGCCTGTTGAAAGCCATTGATAAAATATGGGCCAATGTCGTTGAAAAGAAAATATATGTACAAGGAAGCGTAGGCGCCCTGGGTGATGGTGAACGCTATGGCGGTAATTATGAATTGCCCAACAGCACGGCATACAATGAAACATGCGCGGCCATCGCAAATGTATACTGGAACCAGCGGATGTTTTTGTTACACGGAGATGCCAAATATATTGACCTGCTTGAAAAGATCTTATACAATGGCCTGATATCCGGTATCGGGCTGGACGGTAAATCATTCTTTTATACCAACGCGATGGAAATCAGGCATAGCTTTTCGCACAAGCAAATGGAGGCCACGAGATCGGGCTGGTTTGAATGTTCCTGCTGCCCCACCAACCTGGCCCGCCTGATCCCTTCGGTTCCCGGGTATATGTATGCTCAAAACGAAGATAACCTCTACGTCAATTTATTTATCAGCAGTACAATTGACCTGGTTGTCCGCGATAAAGCCGTGCAGGTTATCCAACAAAACAATTATCCCTGGGATGGAGGGCTTGTTTTTACGATCAATCCCAAAACCACTGCTGCATTTAATTTTCTCGTTCGTATTCCGGGCTGGTCGCAGAACACAGCGATTCCCTCCAACCTTTACCGGTTTAAAAACCAATCGGAAGATAAGCCCATCGTTAAAGTAAACGGGAAAAGATTTGAATACAACCTGTAGAACGGGTATGCTGCGATCAACAGGACCTGGAAAAAGAAGGATGTGGTAGAGGTGAGTTTGCCGATGGAAGTAAGAAGGGTAGTTGCGAACGAAAAGATAACAGATGACATAGGTAAAATTTCACTGCAGCGGGGTCCGTTGATGTATTGCGCCGAATGGCCTGATAACAATGGAATGGCAAGCAATATTTTCATACCGGCCAATGCAACTTTTACCACGGAGTTTAAACCGGGATTATTAAATGGCGTAACCATTTTAAAAAGCGAAGTGCCGGCAGTTATTTTTACCGGTAATGAAAGTATCGTTACGGTTAAACAGCCCTTTACCGCAATACCTTATTATAGCTGGGCCAACCGGGGTAAGGGTGAAATGATGTTGTGGTTCCCGGAGCAGGTAAAAAATATTGACCTGCTTGCGAAGTAAAGTGGCATGGTTCAAAAAAGACACATTAAGTAAGCATATTATTGTGACGCACATCGCCATTACAATAATCAACCAGATCAAATCAATTACCCTTCCGATTTAAAACTATTTCAATGATAAATCTAAAGCAATTCGAGGTTTGGTTCGTAACCGGCAGCCAGCATCTGTATGGTGAACAAACCCTGGAGCAGGTAGCGGCGCATTCACAAGCGATTGCCGGTTCATTAAAGGATGCGGCGCAAATACCGGTGAAAGTTATATGTAAGCCTACCGTAAAAACTACGGAGGAAATTTATAGTATATGCATGGAAGCGAATACTACCAAAAACTGTATCGGCATCATAGCCTGGATGCATACATTTTCCCCCGCAAAGATGTGGATTGGCGGGCTTAAGATCCTGCAAAAGCCGTTGTGCCATTTGCATACCCAGTTTAACCGCGACATACCCTGGAACGATATCGATATGGATTTTATGAACCTCAACCAGAGTGCCCACGGCGACCGGGAATTTGGTTTTATGGTTAGCAGGATGCGCATGAACAGGAAAGTGATAGTGGGCCATTGGCAGGATCCCGTAGTTTTGGAAGAATTAAATACCTGGACCCGTGCCGCTGCCGGATGGAACGACTGGCAAGGGGCGAAATTTGTCCGCTTTGGTGATAACATGCGCTTTGTAGCTGTAACGGACGGCGATAAGGTTGAAGCTGAATATAAATTTGGTTATGCCGTAAATACACATGGGATCGGTGACCTGGTAAAAGTGATTGATGAAACCAGCGATGCCGACATCGACTTGCTTATCGGAGAATACGAAGACCAATATACAATGGTTCCTTCGCTGAAAAAAGATGGTGACCGGTACGCGTCTTTAAGGGATGCCGCCAGGATTGAAATCGGTCTGCGTACCTTCCTGGAAGCGGGCGGTTATAAAGGCTTTACCGATACATTCGAAGACCTGCATGGGATAACGCAACTTCCCGGGATAGCTGCCCAGCGCCTGATGGCCAGCGGGTATGGTTTTGCCGGTGAAGGCGATTGGAAAACTGCCACCCTTGTCCGCGCGATGAAAGTGATGGGCAGTGGTTTGCCCGGTGGCAATTCTTTCATGGAAGATTATACTTATCATTTTGATCCTGCCAACCCAATGGTCCTGGGATCGCACATGCTGGAAATATGCCCGTCCATTACCGACGGCAAGCCTTCCTGCGAAGTGCACCCCCTGGGTATTGGTGGCAAAGCGGATCCTGTAAGACTGGTTTTCAATTCAGCAGCGGGCCCTGCTTTGAATGCTTCGCTGCTCGACATGGGAAACCGTTTTCGCTTACTCGTTAACGAAGTAGAGGCGGTGGCTCCCCTACACGAACTTCCAAAACTTCCCGTCGCACGCGTTTTATGGAAGCCATATCCTGATATGAAAACCGGCTGTGCCGCCTGGATACTCGGAGGCGGTGCACACCATACGGGATATAGCCAAAACCTTACTGCCACCCACTTACAGGATTTTGCAGACATGGCTTCCATCGAATTTGCATTGATAGGAAAGGATACAAATTTGTACCAGTTTAAAAATGAATTACGCTGGAACGAAGTATTTTATCAAATCAATAAATAAACATAACATTGTAATTGCATTATATACAAAATTAAAAACAAAACAAATTTCTTGCTTATGAATCAGAACCTTGCGTTTGCCGATTACCTGGTGTTCGTTGTGTACTTTATTATTGTAGCGGGGTATGGCTATAGTATTTATCATAAACGCAAGAAAAATGAACACGATGCCAAAGCCTATTTCCTGGCGGAAGGAACACTTACCTGGTGGGCAATCGGTGCTTCCTTAATCGCCTCTAACATATCAGCAGAACAATTTATCGGCATGAGCGGCGAGGGATTTTTTTTAGGCATCGCTGTTGCCGCCTATGAATGGATTGCGGCCATAGCCCTTATTATTGTGGCAGTATGGTTCATACCTGTTTATTTAAAGAACCATATTTATACAATGCCCCAGTTCCTGAAGACAAGGTATAACGAATCGGTGGCGCTGATCATGGCTATCTTCTGGTTATTTCTATATGTTTTTGTAAACCTTACTTCCATTCTTTACCTCGGAGCGGTGGCTATTAACGGCCTTGCAGGCGGGGGATACTTGCATGTGATCATGCTGGGGCTTGCTGTATTTGCCTTGCTGATCTCGCTGGGTGGGATGAAGGTGGTTGCTTATACTGACGTGATCCAGGTTGCCGTCCTCATCATCGGGGGCCTTGTTACCACCTATATCGCATTAACAACTGTTGGTGAGTATTTTGGCGTAGGGCAAAATGCTATCGCAGGGTTTAAAGTTCTGATGAAAGAAGCACCCGAGCACTTTAAAATGATCATTCCTAAACCTACCGCCGATTCTTCACAAAACGATATTAACAAATACCTCACTTTCCCCGGCTTTCTTTCCTACCTGGCCGGTATCTGGATCATTAACCTTAATTACTGGGGTTGCAACCAGTACATAACACAAAGGGCACTGGGAGCCGATCTGCAGACTGCGCGAACAGGTATTCTGTTTGCCGGCATACTGAAATTAATGATGCCGCTGATTGTAATGCTTCCTGGTATCGCCGCTTTTGTTTTATACAAAGATGGGCATTTGCCTCAACAGGTAGGGGGGTACGTTTGGGGTTATTAATGAAAGCAAACCTTTTTAACGACTGGATTTAAAGGGTTGTCCGTTGCCGCGTTAACCGCAACAATTGTTGCATCGCTTGCAGGAAAGGTAAACAGTATCTCTACCATTTATACACTGGATGTACATAAAAAATATTTTCAAAAAGAATCCACTGAAAGGAGCCAGGTTTATACCGGCAGGATCGCGGTGTTTGTAGCTATGATATTAGCAGTTATGTTTACATGGAATGACCTGCTCGGGATTGGTGGTGTAGGCGGTTTTACCTATATCCAAAAATACACGGGTTTTATAAGTCCGGGTGTATTCGCCATGTTTTTCCTTGGTATGTTTTGGAAAAGAACTACAGGTTGGGCGGCAATAGTAGGCGTTATTACCGGCTTTGTATTATCAGTTGTATTCAATGAGCTTGCACCGGCCTGGTTTGGGCAGGAGACATTTTTATATACCGCTTATCCTAATGGCAAAGGCGGTTTTGAGATCCCCTTTCATATCTGTATGGGATTGTCCTTTATGTTCACAATGATCGTAATGATTGCCATAAGTTTTGCAGGGCCCAGGGTAAATCCAAAAGCATTTATCCTGGATAAGGATATGTTTAAATTGAAACCCCAGACAACGGCCCTGATCGTGCTTACCTTGTTAATTATAGCGGCATTATACATTAAGTTTTGGTAGCCTTTTTAACGGCAACTATTTAAAAGTGGTTTATTTATGCCTGTTGATCTTTAATGAGCCGGTGTAAGAATATCGGTGTTATCCAAACTGCATATCGTTGGTGACGGTTCCTCACCAAATATTTTTTTTGTACAGTGTTGTAAGGCGTTTAGAAGGTTGCATGCAATGTGTTTTGATTTCCTCAAAGAGCTGAAACATTTTTCGGGATGATTGTGTTGTTTTGCCCGCTAATAATCCATCTATTAAAAGTCCACACAAGATCAATAGTATGAGACGGTATTCCCAGCAAAAAAGATTTCTATTTGCAGTTGATTGTATCATCTTTGGCTTTGACGGAAAGGAATTAAAACTTATGGCTATTCAGCGGGGCTTTGAGCCTTTCAAGGGACAATGGAGCCTGGTAGGAGGTTTCGTAGCGGAGAAAGAAAGTGCGGAGGATGCTGCTTTGCGGGTGCTGAAAGAACTTACCGGTTTAGATGGATTGTATATGGAACAGTTGCATGCCTTTTCTGAAATTGAGCGCGATACTGTGGAGCGCACTATCTCTGTTGCCTACTTTGCCCTGATCGATATTCAGAAGTACAAAAAGCAGATTATTGAACATTATCACCCTGCTTGGTTTTCAATTAATGAGTTACCCGAACTGATATTCGACCATTTAAAAATAGTGGAGATCGCCAAAGAAAAACTGAGGTATAAAGCTGCCCTTCATCCGTTGTTGTTTGAATTGTTACCCGATAAATTTACTATGCCCCAGTTGCAGAACTTATATGAATGCGTTTACAATGCCGAATTTGACAAAGGCAATTTTAACCGCAAATTACTCTCCACTAAATTACTGATGAAATTAAAAGACAAGGATAAACTGGGTTCTAAAAAGGGTGCCTTCTATTATAAAGTCGATGTAAAAAAATACAGTGCTTCCTTTAATTCCTTTTTAAATCTTGTACCGGGGCAAAATAACTGGAAATAGCCTGCAGGCAAAAAATCCGGGAAATGCACTTATACTTCGAGGATGATGTAGGAACTTCAACACATTACCTCCTTGATGTTAGTACCTTTTTCGCTTAACTTTTATAGCCATCTCACATCGATCTACCACAGCCCAAAGCGGGATTCAACCATTTGCATTTGTCAAAATAAATTTATATGTTACACACCCGTTATTGCTAATAATGTTTTTGTGTAGATACAATTTCACCCGGAAATTTCTATAATTGTTTATTAAAGCATGATGGGTTAATTACTTCTTAAAAAAAGTAAACGATAATGAAAGAACAGGAAAAAAATACGGGTGCGTCAAACTCACCCCTGCCCGAAAGTAACCCTGGCGATTTCCAGTTTACCCCCGAGGTTATGGATAGAACCATCATTGCGATACCGCTTCTCAAGGATATGAAACAGGAAGGAGATGCAATTTTAGCGATACAGGACAAGATAAAAAAAAGTGAAGAAAAGGGGGAGGTACCGCCCGCCCTTCCCGCCCCGGTACTGTATGATATCGTGATCGACCTTCATTTAAGTTTCAAGGATGAAAAAAGAAAGGCAAAGGATCGCGTGATTGAAATGATGGGCCTGTTAAAAGAAAAGTATCCCTATCCTCCCGGTGCTTTTATAAACACTGTAAAAAGTAATATCAGCAGGCAGTATGTATTTGCAAGGTTAACTGCTCAAATGATCAGGGAACTGGTACATATGGATAAGTTAAATGATGATAAGGACCTGTCCAAACTACTTACCAAACGGGCTATATACCGTATCTGGCCCGACTTTGAGGTGAAATCATTTATCACCAAATCAATCAGCACCGTAAAAGCAGATGCAGCACGTTCTTCGTTTTCTGCTTTTGGAGATGATATCACCTGGGCTGTTATAGATTCCGGAATTGATAAATCCCATCCTCATTTTAAAGAGCATAACAATATCGAGGAAGTATTCAGTCGCGATTTTACGGCAGTAAATGAAAAAGAAGAAGTTCCCTTCGATGATACTTTTGGGCATGGCACTCATGTTGCCGGAATAATTGCTGGTGAAATGAAAAGTGAGGAAGGTTTTAGCACCGTCATCCGGCACAGGGATGAAAGTGGGATTGTGGTATACGAGACAAGACAGGAAAAAGCAATTTCAGGCATGGCGCCCCGGTGCAAACTGGTAAGTCTTAAGGTGCTCGATTCAGAAGGAAAAGGATTGGCAAGCAACCTGATCGTTGCGATTGAATATATCCAGGAGATCAATGGATATGGCCGCGACCTGAAGATACACGGGGTAAATATGAGTTTGGGATATGATTTCGATCCGGAATGGTTTGCATGCGGGCAAAGCCCGCTTTGTGTTGAAGTAAACAGATTGGTAAAATCGGGTGTGGTTGTAGTAGCCGCTGCCGGTAATACAGGTTACGGCTATGTTAAGTCCGCTTTCAGAAATGTAGTTACTTCAGGAATGATGTTAAGTATAAATGATCCCGGAAATGCGGAACTTGCGATAACCGTTGGTTCCACACACAAGGACATGCCGCACACGTATGGTGTTTCTTATTTTTCCTCAAAAGGCCCTACGGGTGATGGCCGGAAAAAACCTGATTTGCTGGCCCCGGGTGAAAAGATCATTTCCTGCGCAGCAGGGAATAAAAAGAAAATTGCTGAAGAGAAAAACGGGGTAAATACCTGTCTTTATATAGAAGATAGCGGAACCAGCATGGCGGCTCCCCATGTGTCGGGGGTAATAGCGGCTTTTCTTTCCATACGAAGAGAATACAAGGGCAGGCCTGACCTGGTAAAGCAGATTTTCCTTTCCACGGCTACCGACCTCAACCGGGATGCCTATTTTCAGGGTCACGGGCTAATCGACCTTATGAGAGCAATTCAATCGGTTTAAATTATCACTTATGAATACTTTTTCAGGGTTTCCATATTGCGAGATCCAGTTTACCAAGGAAGCAAATGTATTTGATCCGCAGGAAACGGAACGATTGAAAACGGTTTTGAAGGAACAAAATATCACCGACCTGTTTATCCTTTCACATGGCTGGAACAACGATATGAGTGAAGCACGCCAACTCTACAAAAGATTAGTGGCAAAAATTGCGGACGAGGCAAAAGGGTTAGGTGGCGAAAGAAAGTATGCAGTAGCGGGTATACTTTGGCCTTCAAAAAAATTCGCTGAAAAAGAGCTTATTGCCGGTGGGGGCTCGGCAAGTTTGTTGGCCGGTGCGCCTAATGCTGAATCAGTTATGTTACTTGGCCAATTGGAAAACCTGCATAATTTTTTTGACGGCGATACGGCCAATGAAATATTGGAGGATGCAAAGAGTACTGTTCCTTTATTAGAAAACGATGCAGATGCCCAAATTAAATTTGTAAACCGGTTGAACGACCTGATCAACCAGGCAATAAATAAAGAAACTTCCGGTATTGATGGTGAACCCGCTGCAAATTTCTCTAATGCCATTCAGAAGGACCTGCTTGTAAAATTATCAGACGACCATAGTGGAGAAGCCGTAAATACAGGCGGTGCCGCAGGCCTCGGTGGCATAGATCATATGGGTTCTGCTGCCGGGATCGGAGATTTTTTTGGAGGGCTGTTTTCCGGTGCGCGGAATTTATTAAACTATGTCACTTTCTTTCAGATGAAGGAAAGGGCAGGAAAGGTGGGGAGTAAAGGGCTTAACCCCGTGTTGAAAGATATTCGTGCCCAAATCCCGGCGGTAAAATTGCATTTGATAGGCCACAGTTTTGGTGCACGTGTGGTAACCGCGGCGGTAGCAGGTACCGATGAAAAAGATACACTTAGCGTAAATACATTAACGCTTTTGCAAGCGGCCTTTTCGCATTATGGGTTTAGTGAAAAATATGAAACTTCAAAGAATGGTTTTTTCAGGAGAGTGATTTCCCAGGGCAAGGTATCAGGTCCTATATTAATTACCTGCACGCACAATGATACCGCGGTAGGCCTTGCTTACGCCATCGCATCACGGATCGGAAGACAGGTTGCAGAAGGTGTGGGTGCCGCTGATGATATATTCGGGGGCATGGGCGGAAACGGTGCACAAAAAACACCCGAGGCGAATAATGATTTTAACCTGGAAAATAACACATTTGATTTTAAGAAAGGTGTCATCTATAACCTTAATGCCGACGCCTGCATCTCTGACCATTCAGATATTTGTAAAGCTGAAGTGGGTAAAGCCATCCTGGCTGCGGTTGCTGTTGAATAGCGGTTAAAATTTTTCGGCTAACTCTTATCATTGCTCAGTTCCCATAGTGCAAAGGTTATCTTTTTATTACCAGGTAATAAGTAGGGGTCATGCAAAATTTCCTATCCTTACATTTAACTGGTAAAAAGCAGGGCATCTTTGCCCGACCTTGCTACGGTGAACCTGCAATGACGCATCCCAGCTTAAGGACCAGCTTGGACACGAAAGAGCACTGGTATTTGTGATCGAAGGCCAGCGTATCAATGATATTATCCATTGGGGATGGCTCTATGACGCCACCAAACTTTCGGAGTTGAAAACGCATGATGGTGATGTTAATACCTGGACGCCTGGCAATGAATTTTTACCCATACCCCAGCGTGACAGGATGTAAATAAAAATCTACTACCCAACCCTGCTAATTAATTATAATAATAATTCCTGCTCATCAGTAAAGGCAGGTTTTTATACTTATTTTGGTGTGTAGATTAATAATATGAAAAAGAATGTTATCTGCCTGCTGGCATTATTTATCATGATTGATTCTTTAAATGAGACAATAGCACAGCCGGTAACTATTGATGTGAGCAAAGCGGGCAAGTATAAGATCAACCGAAATATTTATGGTCATTTTGCCGAACATTTAGGAAATAGCATATATAATGGTTTGTATGTAGGTGACACTTCTTCCATCCACAGCACAAACGGCGTACGCAACGATATTATTGACCCCCTTAAGAATTTAAAAATTCCTAACCTGCGCTGGCCCGGCGGCTGCTTTGCCGATACGTATCATTGGAAAGACGGCATTGGCCCGAAAGAGAAGCGGCCGGCGATGGTCAATAAATGGTGGGGCGGTGTTACAGAAGACAACAGCTTTGGCACCCATGACTTTTTGAACCTGTGCGAACTGCTGGATACGGAGCCTTACCTGTCCGGTAATGTTGGCAGCGGCACCGTACAGGAGTTAGCTGATTGGGTGCAATACACCAATTTTAATGGAAAAAGTCCTATGAGCGACCTGCGCGCGCAAAATGGCAGGGCCGCATCCTGGGAAGTTAAATTTTGGGGGATCTGTAATGAAGCCTGGAGTTGTGGCGGCAATATGAAACCAGATTACTACGCGGGTGAATACCGCAAGTATGCAACGTTTATGGCGGACTGGGATAATACAGGCGGCCTGATGCGCATTGCTTCCGGCGCCAGCGATGCTGATTACAACTGGACGGAAACACTCATGAAAAACATCCCGTTGAACATGCTGGGCGGTGTGGCGATGCATCATTATAGCGTAATTCAATGGAACAAAAAGGGGCCCTCGGCAGACTTTACCGAAGGGCAGTATTTCGCTATTATGAAAGAAGCGATTGCGATGGATTACCGGCGCCACGATCACCTGGGATGACATCGATCCTTCCGTTATTATTGATGATAACGGGCAGGCTTACCTGTTTGGGGGAATACCAAATATTATTTTGCCAAACTTAAAGAAAACATGACCGAGCTTGATGGCCCTGTTAATACGATTGAATTACCCCATTTCACCGAAGCGCCCTGGATACACCGCCATGGGGACTGGTACTACCTTTCTTATGCATATGATTTCCCGGGCTTCCTAGAAGTAGATTTATTTCTTTTACAAAAAGTAATTTCTTATCCAGGCTAAAATCGTCGCCATAACTGGTTGCTCTTTATGCTAATGTTTTTAATTGACTAAAAATTTTATGTAATTTCTGCGAAAAAATTAGCGTACTAAACTAAAATAAAATGGGTAAGCATTACCGTTGGGGAATATTGGGAGCAGGGCGGATAGCGGAAAAATTTTGTACTGCGCTCGCTTTTGTCGAAGGCTCATCCATATATGCAGTAGCCTCAAGGGATATTCAAAAAGCCCAGGCTTATGGAGCCAGGTTCAAAGCGGAAAAAGTCTATGATAATTATACCGCCCTGGTAAATGATAAGGATGTTGATATCATCTATATTGCCACCCCGCATGTGTTTCACTATGACCAGGCCATGCTTTGCCTGCAAAATAAAAAGGCGGTGCTTTGCGAGAAGCCTATGTCGATGAATTATGCACAATCAGCAGGAATGATCGCCTTTGCAAAGCAGCATAATATTTTTTTAATGGAAGGTATGTGGTCGGCATGCATGCCTTTTATGGACAAGATAAAATCACTGATTGCGGAAGACTTCATTGGGGAGCCCCGCTATGTAACTGCGGATTTCGGGTTTGAAGCGCCAAAAGATCTGGATGGCCGGTTGTATAACAAAGCCCTTGGTGGAGGTTCCGTATTGGATATCGGCGTTTACCCGATCTCGTTAGCAACGCTGATTTTAGGCGAACCATCAGCTATCAGGGCCATTTCCAGCCTTACTGTAACGGGCGTTGATGAGTATGCAAATGTGATAATGCAATATGCAAACGGCGCTACTTCACATGTATTGTCAACCATCCATTTTAATACCCCGATCGAAGCTGAAATTATAGGTACAAAAGGCAGCTTAAAAATTGAAAGCCCCTGGTTTAAGGCTACGGATATCTCCCTGCACGGGCATGATGGGTCCGTAGAAAAATTTTCCCTGCCTCATTATTGCAATGGCTTTGAGCATGAAATAAAAGAAGTGATGTATTGTCTTGATAATGGCTTGCTGCAGAGTGAAAAAGTACCACACGGGTTAACCTTATCGGTTAGCAGGATAATGGATGAAGTATTGCAACAGGCCGGCGTACGGTATAGTTAAAGGCAAAGAAAGCGTGATCAATCAACCGGGCCAAATGCGATTACTCCTTCAGCGATTCGGCGGACGAAAGGTAATTCAATTGCAATGATGCACATAAAGAAAAACCTTACCGGGGAAGCGCGTACCACGCCAGTCTCCATTCGCAGCGGGCTCAGGGTAAGGTCTTGAACAAATTTACACAACTCCCAATGCGAAATCGTTAGGCGCTTAAAACGCTACGATTAATTGGGGAGGGGGATCCTTCCAAAATTTAAAAAGTAAAAATGAAACCATTGTTAACTTTATTGATATTGGTGTTTACCCAGGCGCTTTTTCCGCAGGCAAAACCATTAATAGATGATACGCTGATTCCCGTGCATGACCCCGTTATTATCCGCCAGGATAGTACTTACTATATTTTTTGCACTGGTCAGGGCATAAGTGTATTTTCTTCACCTGATATGAAGCATTGGAAACAGGAGAAGAAAATATTTGATAAGCCGCCCGGGTGGGCGGTTAAAGCAATACCCGGTTTTTCAGGACATGTATGGGCACCCGATATCAGCTTTCACAATGACCTTTACTATTTGTTCTATTCTGTTTCCGCCTTTGGCAAAAATACTTCCTGTATCGGCCTGGTAACAAATAAAACCCTGGACCCGTCCTCCGCTGATTTCAAGTGGACCGACCATGGCAAAGTCATCCAGTCCGTTCCCGGCAGGGATATGTGGAATGCGATTGACCCTAATTTAATAATGGATGAAAATAAAACACCCTGGCTGGTATTCGGTTCCTTTTGGAAAGGAATGAAAATGGTAAAGCTGGGCAATGACCTTACTTCAATTGCACAACCTGAATCATGGTACACGGTCGCCAGCCGGAAAAGAAATTATATCCTGCCTGATTCAGTGGCCGGGGACGCTGCTATAGAGCGCCTTTTATCTATAAACATGAAAATTTTTATTACTTACTCGTTTCCTTTGATTATTGCTGCCGGGGTGAAAAAAGCACCTACAAGATGATGGTTGGAAGAAGTGAAAATGTTTATGGCCCCTATATGGACCGGGATGGCGTTTCGATGAACCTGGGTGGAGGGTCAGTTGTATTGGAAGGCAATAAGAACTGGCTGGGCGTGGGCCATAATGCAGTGGCTGGCTTTAACGGTACTGACTACCTCGTCTACCATGCATATGATGCCAATGACAATGGCCTTTCTAAATTGAAAATAGAGAAAATTGTGTGGATCAATGGCTGGCCTTATGTTGGCAGGAGGCCAGGATTATAAGTTTTTTTCACAAAATGAGGAAAACACAACCGGCTTACACGATTCATCCGCAAAATGCTATCAGGAAACATCTAACAGGTGGCCGCTGCTATTGAATGGCCATTTTCACCATTCATGGCGGAACATTAATGTTGGCTAAGGATAACAGAAATAAGTACATGACCATTACAGGTTTTTAAATATCTTTAACGGCTCTTGGCCATTTTTAATTTGTAAGATCAACCAGAAATTATCACATAAACCATACAACAATAACCCTGTCCGTGCCAATGTCATTTTAAGGACAATGGCAGGTGGTGCAGAAACAAACCAACTACATAATGAAAGGAATAACATTTTCCGCGCTCGTGATCGCGATTATTTTTGCATCTTCAATTACATCTTGTAATAATCAAAAAACCGACGACAAAATGGAAATAAAAAAGGGAATCACAAAAGCCTCTTTTGGACAAACGGATGGGAAGGAAGTTTTTTTATACACACTGACGAATGCCGGCGGCGCAGTGGTAAAAATAGCCACTTACGGTGGGGTTGTTACTTCGTGGGTATCCCCGGATAAAAATGATAAAAGATCCGACATCGTTATGGGATTTGACAGCCTGGCGGGTTATCTTTCCAAGTCGCCGTATTTTGGCGCACTGGTAGGGCGTTATGGGAACCGCATCGCAAATGGAAAATTTAAAATCGATACTGCAACCTATACACTTGCACTTAATGACGGCTCCAATCATTTGCATGGGGGCAACAAAGGATTTGACAAGGTAATTTGGGAACCGGCGGTTGATAACGATTCAGTTCCTTCTTTAAGCCTGAGTTATTTAAGCAAGGATGGAGAAGAAGGCTACCCGGGAAATTTAAATGTGAATGTACGTTATACGCTGACGGATGATAATGAATTAAAGATAGAATATGAAGCTAACACTGATAAAGCCACCGTGGTAAACCTTACCAATCACAGCTACTTCAATTTAACCGGGGATGTTACCAATACAATCCTTGATCACCAGTTAGAAGTGGATGCGGATAATTACACTCCGGTTGACAGCAAACTTATCCCGATCGGGAAGCTAGAGACTGTTAAAGGAACGCCTTTTGATTTTACCAAAGCCACAAAGATCGGCCTGCGCATCGATTCGGTAAAAGGGGGATATGATCATAATTTCGCTTTAAATAAAAAAGATTCCACTTTGAAAAAAGTGGCCACCTTAACGGATGATATCAGCGGAAGAAAACTGGAGGTATCAACGATGGAGCCCGGGATGCAATTTTACACTGGTAATTTCCTTGATGGAAGCCTTAAAACCAGCGACGGAAAAGCCATTAAAAAGCATACAGCTCTTTGCCTGGAAACTCAACATTTTCCAAATTCACCCAATCAGCCCGCATTTCCTTCCACGCTGTTATTGCCAGGCCAGAAATACCATACAATTACAGTCTATAAACTTTCTGTAAATAAATAAAATCTGGATGGATGAATGACACCAAAAGGGTGACATGCCCTAAATTATAACCTGCTCATTAAAGAGGAGTAAAAAACATTTTATACAATATGAAATTTTTCATCGACACTGCTAACCTTGCGGATATACGCGAAGCCAATGAATTAGGGATTCTGGATGGCGTAACTACTAACCCTTCCCTGATGGCAAAAGAAAATATAAAAGGGGAAGCTGCCATTGCAAGTCATTACAAATCTATTTGTGAAATAGTTGACGGGGATATAAGTGCCGAAGTTTTATCCACTGAATTTGCAACCATTGTAGAGGAAGGCAGGAAACTGGCGGCGAGTCATCCCAAGATAGTTGTAAAAGTGACCATGATAAAAGAGGGCATTAAAGCGATCAAGTGGTTCACTGATAATGGGATCAAAACCAATTGTACCCTTATATTCAGTGCCGGCCAGGCCATCCTCGCTGCAAAGGCGGGCGCCACTTATGTATCTCCGTTTATAGGCCGCATCGATGACAGTGGCTGGGATGGTATTCAACTGATAACACAGATCAGTAACATCTACCAGGTCCAGGGTTTTGAGACAGAAATTTTAGCGGCATCTATCCGTAATGCCAACCATATAATTGCCTGTGCTGAAGCTGGTGCCAATGTTTGTACCTGCCCGCTCTCCTCAATTTTAGCACTGTTGAAACATCCGTTAACAGATATCGGGTTGAAAACTTTTTTAGCAGATGCGGAAAAAATGAAAGGTACAGATTAAGTCATTCCCTCACCTGGCCATTGAACAGGATAAGTTATTGCGCTTACTGCTGGTTGCCACCAACAGTAAGTGAATCCCGGGAGGCAGCGTTTAGTTAATTTTTAAATTTCCTGGCAGCACTCATTTGCACGTAACAAATGTACGTTTCCCTTAAGTGCACCGTGGTTGTCTTTGTTTATTTTTTGCATATTGCTTATTATCTTGAGGATGCAGCTAAAAAAATATGCTATAATTCTATTCATTTGCTGTTGCCAGGCCGCTCCTTATAACTGTAAGGCCCAGGATACTTCAATCATTGATTTTCTGATCAGGAGAATTGCTGCCCACCAGGTGCAGGAAGATGCTTATTTTCTGCCGGGGATCTTTCCTTCTTATATTTCTAAAAGCGACCAATTCAGTAATAAGAAAAAGGACAATAATATTTTTTTTAATTGCCTGGTCGCTTATATCCTGAATGACATTAAGCCATTTGTAAGCACGGAAAACCGGGCGGTAATTGACTCAATGTTCAATAAGGCCAGGCCCTTGTTTGCTAAGTTTAAACATAATAAAAGAGATACTTATAATTTTTGGCGGACAGACAGTACTTTCGATTTTCCGTTCCCTACCATATTTAATCTTTATTCAAAGAATGTAACGCTGCCGGATGATATGGACTGCACGGCGCTGTCGTTGCTGGCCCTCAAGGCAGACAGACCCACGGCCAAAGAAGTGCATAGAATATTGCAAAATTTTGTAAACACCGATAGTCATCAAGTAAGGACTGTTATTCCTTTGTACGATACACTGCCTGCATATTCAACCTGGTTAGGCATTAAATTCCCGGTGGTATTTGATGTCTCCGTACTTTGTAATGTACTGGCATTTGTACAGGCCTACGAACTATCGTGGACGAAGGCAGATTCCGCAAGTCTCGATGTAATTGTAAAGACAGTAGAAAACGATTTTCACTTAACCAGGCCAGTATATGCATCACCTGTTTACCCCAGAACGTCCATTATTTTATACCACCTGGCAAGATTAACCAAGGTAAAAAAAATCCCGGCACTTGATTCAATGAAAGTAAAACTTGTTACAGACGCCGGAAGGGAATTGTTGCGGAGTGATAACCTGGTGGAAAAAATTATTTTAAGCAGCGCTATTATAAAATGGGGCTATAAACCACCTGAGTTGACCATACCCGACCTGGACCAAATCATGAAAAAGATCGAGAAAAACAATTTCAGTTTTTTTATAGCTAACCTTCCTTCTTATTTTAAGGATTTTTTAAAGGTTGCAGCGACCAAAAAGCACCTGGGATTTTATAATTATTATTGCCCTGCTTTTAACGATGCATTATTACTGGAGTATTTGGTTTTAAGGTCCAGGTGACATCTTTTATTTGCTTTTTGCAAAAAATGTAATTACGTTTTGAACCGGGGCTACCTACTCCTTTTTTACTAAGCCTTCCACTAACAGTAAGAACAGCTAAAATTACTATACACCGATAAAAATAATTTGTTCGCGCAGGTAATATTGATACATTTGCATATTTCAATGTATTATGGAATGAAAGCAAGTTGAAAAAATCTCAAAGGCTCTGGGCGATATCAACCGCCTGAAGATACTGGTTGATATGGCAGCCGGGGGAGGATCCATTCAATGTCAGCAAATAATGAATGTAACCGAATTGGCCCAGCCTTCTGTAAGCCATCATATCAAGGCACTTATAGAGGCAGGTTTAATTGAGCCTGAAAAAGATGGCCGCCATTATAGTTATTTACTCAACAAAGAATTACTAAGGGCATATTGTGAAGAGCTTGCCGGCCTTGCGGCCAATCACCGGAGGGGATAAAAGATATTTTATAAAGGCAGCCATCAAAAAAATAGGGCAACTAATTTTAATTGTAACTTGAGCGCCTGAAAAATATCTTTGCGCTTCTTTTTATCTAAAGGCCTGCCCGCACCAGCGAAGAAATAGTATAGGAAAATATAAATAATAATTTACCAGTATTTTTTATGACTCACCGAATAAAAACCAAACAGCTGCAGGCAATATTTATAACGCTCGTTGGTTTATTAATATCTCCTTTTTTGTTGTTGGCCCAGGCAAACCCGAAGGACAGCCTGCTTGCACAGGTTACGCTCGGGAACGCGATCGGTTATGCCCTGGTGCATCAGCCCGTTATCAGGCAATCGCAGATAGACCAGCAGGTAACGGAAGCTAATATTAAAAGGAGGCTATCAGCGGTTTATCCCCAGGTCAATTTCAATTACAGCCTTCAGCGTAACTTTATCATACAATCCGCCATCATAGGCGGTAACGTCGTAAAGCTCGGTGTTAATAATACTTCCGCCGGCCAGTTTACTTTCACCCAGGCCATTTTCGATCCTGATATACTGCTGGCAAACCGCACCAAAAAAGACGTAAGGCTGCAGGCCGCGCAGGCAACCAGCTTTAACAAAATCGATCTTGCCGCCGAAGTAGCCAAGGCATTTTATGACGTGCTCTCTACGATGCAGCAAATAAAGATCGCTGATGAAAATATCCTGCGAATTGAACGAAGTTTAAAAGACGCTTTTAATCAATATAAATCGGGGATCAGCGATAAGATCGATTACAAACGCGCGACTATTACGCTAAACAATTCAATAGCCGCCAAAAGAAGCAATGAAGAATTCCTGAAAGCAAAACTAGAATACCTTAAATCATTAATGGGGTACCCGGTGTCAGGCATGCTGAATATAGTTCACGATACCACTCAATTGGAAACTGAAATTTTACTCGATACCTTGCAGTTGCCCGACTATACAGCAAGGATAGAATACCAACAGCTTGAAACGCAAAAAAGGCTTTTACAATACAATGTAAAATATTTTAAGTGGGGTTACCTTCCTACCATATCAGCCAATGGCGCCTATAATGTTAACTATCAGAATAATAATTTTGGTAAGATATTTGGCAACAATTATCCCAATTCTTTTGCAGCCATTACTTTAGGTTTCCCGATTTTCCAGGGGGGTAAGCGTAAAGCGGATATCAGGATCGCGGAGCTGGACCTTCAAAGGAATGAACTTGATATCGTTAACCTTCAGAACTCGGTAAATTCCGGTTACTCCCAGGCGCTGGCCTCTTATAAAAGTAACCTCCAAAACAGGCTCGCGCTAAAAGAAAACCTGTTATTAGCAAAAGAGGTGTATGATGTTATCCAGTTACAATACAGGTCAGGTATCAAAACCTACCTCGAAGTGATCACTTCGGAAACTGACCTTCGCACCTCGCAAATTAATTATTTCAACTCCATGTACCAGTTAATGGCAAGTAAGATCGACGTGCAAAAGGCGCTTGGCCAGATCAATTATTAAACAACTTTAGAAGCTCTCCATAAATATAAAGACCAACATATGTTATTCCACCCAATTGCTAAATATATAGGTTTCGCCGCTATTTTGCTGGTATCATCCTGTGCTGATAAGGTGCCTGAGACCCAGCAGGCGCCACCACCTGTAAAAGTAACCCTGCATGAAGTGAGTTTATCTGATGCAGTGTATTATGATGAGTACCCTGCAACCGTTACTCCCCTGAACCAGGTAGAGCTTCGGCCGCAGGTGAGCGGCTTTATTACCGGCCTGCACTTTAAAGATGGCGACCGGATCAGGAAGGGCCAGTTACTGTACTCTGTAGACGCGCAATTATATTCAGCTAATTATGAGCAGGCAGTCGCCAATTCAAAAGTACAGGATGCCAATTTAAACCTCGCGCAAAAAGATGCCGACCGCTACCACGAACTGGATAAGAACGATGCTGTTGCGAAACAATTGGTGGATAACGCAGATGCAGCCCTCGAAGTGGCGAAGAAGCAGGCTGATGCATCCCGTGCAAACATACAGGCCGTACAAACAAGTGTAAGGTATACAAAAGTATATGCACCTTTTGACGGGGTTATTGGAATATCCGCCGTTAAGCCAGGCACGGCAGTTACCGCAGGGCAAACCGTTCTCAACACCATATCTTCAGACCGTGAACTGGCCGTGGATTTCAATGTAGACCAAAAGGAAATATACCGTTTTACCACGCTGATGAATGAAAAGCAACAACAGAAGGATTCCACTTTTACACTCGCGTTTGGCACGGATGTATATGCCTATCCCGGCAAGTTATCCCTGCTTGACCGGGCGGTGAATTCCCAGACGGGGTCTATTAAAGCCCGGCTCATTTTCCCCAACAATAAAAATTTACTGATAGCGGGAATGAATGGCACCGTGCGTATCAAAAACAATGCTTCCACAAAAGCAGTTGTAATTCCTTACAAAGCGGTAACAGAACAACTTGGTGAATATTTTGTGTATGTGCCAAATGACAGCAATAAGGTATCTCAACGAAAGGTTTTATTGGGAAAACAGATCGGGACCGGTATTATCGTGAAAGAGGGATTGCAGGGAGGAGAGAAGATCGTGGTGGAAGGTGTTCAGAATGTAAGGGAAGGGTCAGTAATCAATGCTTCAACACAACCGGCTACAGCAGTTGTAACAGGAAAGAAATAGTATTTCCGGGCGAAAATAAGGAGTTAAGGATCGCGGATAGTTGGATTGTAAAATTTGTATAATACTTATACCCCACAAAAGAATAGTATACGAAAGTGCAACACAGGCAGGATGGCACATTAAAGAAATAATATGATAGCAGATACATTTATAAAAAGACCCGTAACAGCGATCGTGATTTCTATTGTTATCGTACTGGTAGGAATAATAGCATTAATGTCATTGCCGATCGCGCAATACCCCGATATTACCCCACCCACCGTTATTATCAATGGTAGTTTTACGGGGGCAGATGCCCAAACGGTGGAGCAAACGACCACAACCGCCATAGAAACACAGGTGAATGGTACGCCGGGCATGACCTATATGTCGAGCAATAGTACGTCAAGCGGGCAAAGCAGTATCAATGTAAATTTCGAAATCGGCACCGATGTAAATATTGCCACCCTTGATGTCCAGAACCGTGTTGGTGTGGCACAGCCCGCACTGCCGGATGTGGTAAAGCGTTTAGGCCTAACCGTACGTAAGCGTAACCCGAGCATCATGGTGGCACTGGCGCTTTATTCGCCCAACGGTACACACGATGCTAATTTCCTGGGGAATTATGCCAACATTTATTTAAAAGATGCGCTGCAAAGGGTAAAGGGCGTAGGCGATATCGTTTCACGAGCTGATGAATTTGGTATGCGTATCTGGCTAAATCCTGAAAAGCTGGCAAACCTAGGAATGACGCCAACGGATATAACATCCGCATTAACAGAACAAAATCTCCAGGTAGCTGCCGGCACTGTTGGTGGTAACCCGCAGCCTTTCCAGCAAAGTTTTGAATATAGTGTGCTTACCAACAGCCGCATCAATAGCAGGGAGCAGTTTGAAGATATTGTTGTGAGGACCATCCCGGCTACCGGCACCATTGTATACCTCAGGGATGTAGCAAGGGTGGAACTTGGTAAATTTGACTATGGAAGCAATGCCTATGTAAACGGGAAGCCGGCAGCGTTTGTGCTGATCTACCAGGCTCCCGGGGCCAATGCATTGGATACATACGAAGGGCTTAACAAAGCACTTACAGAACTTAAAAAAACATTTCCAAAAGATGTAGATTACCTGGTACCGCTGGAATTAGTATCCGTGGTAAAAGTTTCCATCAACGAAGTAATGCATACGCTTGCGGAAGCAATGATACTGGTAATACTGGTCGTGTTCCTTTTTTTACAAAGCTGGCGCGCCACCCTCATTTGTATTTTGGCCATCCCCGTTTCCCTCATCGGTACTTTTATTTTATTTATACCCTTTGGGTTTACGATCAACACCCTCACAATGTTCGCCTTTGTACTTGCCATCGGGATCGTTGTAGATGATGCAATTGTGGTGGTGGAAGCAGTACAGCATTATATTGATCATGGCAAACTATCTGCAAAGGAAGCCACCAAAATGGCGATGAAAGATATATCGGCGCCCGTTATCGCCATCGCCCTTATCCTGGCGGCCGTTTTTGTACCGGTAGGATTCGTACCGGGTATTGTAGGCAGGCTCTACCAGCAGTTTGCCATCACCATTGCGGTATCCGTAATTATATCGGCGTTTGTAGCCTTGTCCCTTACGCCCGCTTTGTGTTCCATGATGCTGAAACCTTCCAAGGCAGAAGGTGTTAAAAAGAACGTGCTGGAAAGATTTTTTGCCTGGTTCAACCGCGGCTTCGGAAACCTCACCGCATCCTATACCAGGGGGGTAGGCAAATGGATCCGGGCCACACCTGCTGTGCTGATCATGCTGGTTTGCCTCTTTGTGGGATTGTTCTTTCTGTTTAAAAATAAGCCCTCGGGGTTTATACCTACAGAAGATGAAGGTCGTTTGTATGTGACCTATGAAATGGCCGAAGGGGCATCTACCAGCCGCAGTAAAGAGATGATGCTGAATGTAATGAAACGCGTACAGGATATACCGGGTGTAAGGATCGTGGGCGGACTGGCTGGCCTTAATATCATAAGCTTTTCCAACAAATCCAATGTGGGTACCATGTTTGTGAACCTGAAGCCCTGGGACGAACGGAAAAGCAAGGACATGCAGCTAAAGTCGATCATTACCGAAATTCAAAAACACTGCGATATTAAGAAGCCGAGGATACTTGCGATCGGCCTCCGCCATACCGGGTCTTGGGCAACCGCCGGCTGCTTTGAACTGCAGCAGACCACCAGCACGGATAGTATACAGCAATTCGAAAAGATCGCGCGGAATTTTTTAGTACAATTGAACAAGCGTCCCGAAATTAACCAGGCCTTTACTTTTTTTACAACGCGTACCCCAGGCTACCAGGCCGATGTTGACAGGGAGAAGGCGAAAAAATTAGGCGTGTCTGTATCAGATGTTTATTCAACGATGTCAACGTTACTGGGAAGCAGCTATGTGAATGATTTTAACCTCTACGGGCGCAACTTCAGGGTAGTGGCGCAGGGCGACAGTCTTTACCGTTCTTCCATAGGCGAAATTGGTAAATACTATGTGCGCAATAACCTGGGCGGCATGGTTCCCATCTCTTCTTTACTTACTACTAAGGTAATAGAAAGCCCTTCGCTGATCTCACATTATAATATTTACAGGTCCATAGAAATAAACGGTTCTCCCAAACAAGGCTTTAGCAGCGGGCAGGCAATCAATGCGTTAAAAGAGGTTGCTGCTGAATCATTGCCTGCGGGCTACGGGTACGAATTTTCCGGCCTGAGCCGTGAAGAGATTAAAGCGGGCAGTTCCACCGTTACCATTTTTGCGATCTCAATAATCTTTGTATTCCTTTTTCTTGCAGCATTATACGAAAGCTGGTCCGTGCCCTTTTCAGTATTGTTCGCGGTACCCATCGGAGCATTTGGTTCCATCCTGACATTAACCTTACTTCCCAACCTTACTAACAACGTGTATGCGCAGATCGGTTTGATCACACTCATCGGGCTGGCCGCGAAAAATGCTATCTTAATTGTGGAATTTGCCAAGGAAAGGGTGGACCGTGGGGTTGAAATTATACCTGCTACCATACAGGCGGTACAACTGCGTTTACGCCCGATTGTTATGACCTCCCTGGCATTTATCCTGGGCGTACTTCCATTGGCTTTTGCAAGCGGCGCTGCGGCTGAGTCCCGTAAAACAATCGGATGGACGGTTTTCGGCGGCATGATATCCGCTACCACCCTGGCAATATTTGTAGTGCCGGTACTGTTTGTATTGATAACCAAACTGTCTTATGGAAAAAAACTGAAGCGCCTGAAAAGTGAAAAGCAGATGGAGGCAGAAGTTGATAAATCGATCATCGAGGGAAACATTGGTTGATACTAAAATTTGCCATGAATAAACAAATTCACGCTAAAATTTTTTTTAGGCATACTGTTTCGGATCGTCTAAAAAATAATTCGGGTAATCAAAAAATTAAAAATATAGTTCAGGGAATGTAACCGGTACACAAAATACAATAAGCTTCATCATTAAAAACTTGTTTCATTTCTTCAAGCCTGGCGATTTCGTACAACCGCTGCCGTTACTATCAGCTGACCGATGTGTCGCATCGTATGTTCTGCAGCATGGAATAAAAGGCCTAGCACGGTAGAAGGAAGTTGGGACCTGCCAACACTGCGAAAATCAATTAAGATATTTTCATCTGTAATACTGATCTGCTCCATCGACTTGTCAACCTGCATATCAAAGCGTTTTACTAACTGTTCGGTCTCATACCCGGTTTCTGAGTTCTTTCCCTCCGCAGCAAGCTGATCGAATTGCAGGTCGCTCAATCCTTCGTTTCTCGCATAGGTGAATACCCTGTCAAGCACACCACTAAGGTGCTGTAAATGAAAACCTGGAGATGCCAGCCCGGCCGGACGCTCCCAAAGCAATTCCGAAGGAAAATCATGCATGATCTCATTTACTTCTTCACGTGCCTGTAAAAGTGCATGTGCTACGGGTTGTAAAAGCGGGGGTATACCTTGTACCGGGCCTCTTTGCCATACTTCAGGTTTCTGCATTGGCATAATTGATATTATTATGCAAAAATAAGGTTAATGGCTAACCTGTGAAACCGGATCTTAATAAAGGCGTATGTACTCAAATTTTAAATTGAGATTCGTGGTTATATTTTAGGTTATCCACCTCTGGGATTCATTGTTTTCTCAGCCTTGACTTTTTTTTAATACCCCTCATTTTGCGGCAGGGCATTGCCCAGGTCTATTTCTCTTTGGGGAATGGGAAATATTAACTTTGGATCATCATAAGCTATACCATCACCTGTCAGTTTCAACCGTTTTACTGTATAAAACCGCTCGCCTTCAAATGCCAGTTCAACAAAGCACTCCTGCACAATTGTTGTTGCACTGGCAATGGCAACCAGCGGCTGCAGGCCCGCTCTCAACAATCGCCGGTGATTTTTAATCCCGGAATTTGCATAATTTTCCGATCTATGAATTTTGCTTCCTGAAGTATTGATTTTATATCATGAATCAAACAAGTCCATCGATCTGTAAAGGTTTCACGTAGTTGCATGATATAGCAGAAATCAAGAGATTTAGACTGTCCTTAAGAAAGGGGCTGCGAAAGATATCATGATGTTGAAAAGTGGAAAGTCAATCATGAGGATTAATTTCCCCAGCGACGGAAGATTTTTTTCAGAAGCGGTAGCGGTAATAAGTTACCGTATGGAGCCATGGGTAAAAAATCTTCTGGCATAATTGTTAATAATTAGTATACTCACACATCATACTTAAATATTAATCACTTCTAAATTTTACAAGATGAGCCCAGCAAAAGTTATTACATTGCTGTTACTGGGAGTAACAGCCGGACTTTTAATAGCGCCTGATAAAGGTTCTGAAACCAGGAGAAAATTTTCTAACCTGGTAGATGATATGTCAGATTCCGTCCAGGAAATCATTGATCTTTTTCGCGAAGATGCCGGTGATATCACAAACGCAGAAGAAGAGCGCCGTGAATTGTTATTGTAAATCCGCAAATCCTTATTTTTTTGCCTAAAAATTTATAGCGTTATATGACCTATTGCCTTGGAATTAAAGTAAAAGAAGGACTGGTAGGGATTTCAGACACCCGCATCTCTGCAGGCACAAGTACAACTGTAAAGAAAAAAGTTTCTGTTGTTCAGTACGATCATAGCAGCTTTTTTATTATGACGAGTGGGTTGCGCTCCGTCAGGGATAAGGCAGTTCATTATTTTACTGAATTGATTGATAGTGGAATTGTCTATGATAAATTGTATAAGGCCGTAAACGAATTTGGTGACCAGATAAAAAGGGTGTCGGACGAAGACAGGGAATCACTATTAAGATCGGGCTACAAATTTAATTTAAATGCGATCGTTGGCGGTCAATTAAGAGGAGATAGCGAACACAAATTATTCCTGTTATATTCGGAAGGCAACTGGGTGGAGCTGGATGAAGGCAGCCCGTATGCTATAATTGGCAACTCCGGGCAGGGAAAAGGCATTTTAAACCGGATCATCAACAAGGACACCACTATGCGGCAGGCATTAAAGGCCGGCTATCTTTCCTTTGATTCTACCAGGGTCAGTTCTAACGATGTTGAATTTCCCATCGATGTGGTGTTGTATGAAAAGGATAGTTTTCACATGACAGAGAACAGGTATGAATTCAACGAACTTGAAAATATTTCTACCCTCTGGAATCAAAAATTAAAAACGTCTTTAGATGAGATTCCGGAAGATTGGATGGAAAAATCATTTAAAAAAATGCACTAACAATTATAAAATACCAGAAAGATTGCTATGAAATTCCAGGTTTTTTGTGAGCTACAGTACGAAGTAATAATGCCTACTACTTTTATCTTTAATATACAGGTATCGCCATCTTTGAGTCAGACGATCATTGAGGAAAGCATTTCTACCGAACCTTTTTTACAATTGGAGGAGTTTAACGCGGCTGCCGGGGAAGCCCGGTTTGTTAAGGTACAGGTGAATGATAAAATAAAATTTAAAATAAGTTATAAAGCGATAGTCGACCTGCATTATAATATTATTGATCAGCAAAACCTCTTAAAGACCGTACCGGTTATCAAATTGGATGCGGATGTGATTCCCTATCTTTTCCCGAGCAGGTATTGTCAATCCGATAAATTACAGAAATTAGCTGTGAAAGAATTTGGGAATATAGAAAATGCTTATGCGAGGGTTTCGGCAATCAATGAATGGATTTATAACAACGTGGAATATTTAGGTGGTGTTACAACTTCCAGCACATCAGCTCATGATACTTTAACAGAAAGGGTAGGAGTTTGCAGGGATTTTGCACATTTAGGAATTACTTTATGCCGCGCGCTTTCAATTCCGGCCCGCTATTTTACCGGCTATGCATATAACCTGAATCCGCCTGATTTCCATGCCTGTTTTGAAGCCTATATCGGTGGTGAGTGGATTTTCTTTGACCCTACCAAACTGGTTCCTGCTAACGGCCTTGTTAAGATCGCGAACGGAAGAGATGCAGCAGATGCCGCGGTTGCCAGTATTTTTGGTAACACCCGGTTTATTTCCATGAGCGTCAAGTGTGAATCTATTGACCCGGATTTTAAACCTTATTACATGCATAACACTGAATACCAGAAAGGGTTATCCTACCAGTAAGCGCTGGCGTTTATACATTGCTATTGACCTTGCATTTTTGCCAATAAAGATTAACGGCCATTACGCAATTATATGATCGTAATATCGGGAAATATATAAACAATAAACTATTTTTTTATCTTGGTGCGAATTTAATCTAACCTTTTAAAACACAATTATGAGTAAAATATCCCATTTACGAATAGTATTATTTGTTGTAATTTTTATTATGGCAAACGGCACGATTTCCTCCATCCATGCTCAAAATAATGAATCTTTATTGCGGGTTTATAACAATGAAACAATCCAGACCTCAGGTAATTCTTTTATCATCGGGGGAAAACAGCTAACATTCAGAGAATTAAAACCCTCATTTACTTCAGGCATAACGAAGGATTTATATAAAAAAGCGAGGGGCCAGCGCTTCCTCGGAGGGGTTACAACAATTGTGGCCATCGGTGCACTTATTACATCCGCCGTGGTAAGGAAAGACAGTAAAGGCGGGGCGCTGGCATTATCTATCGGCGGCATCGGTTTAAATCTTTGGAGTTTTCACTTAAGGAAACATTCTTCCGAACTTTTGGACAGGGCTATTTGGCAACGTAATAAAGAGATCCTTTTTGAGCCGCCCCGCTAACTAATTCATTTTAATCACCTTCAATCGCTACGCTTGTTCCGCTACAGGACACAGCCAATTATTTAACATGAACAATAGTGTATGAAAAAAAAATTATACGCAGCCGCTTTTTTTATTTGTATTTTTTTTGCCTTTAATTCAATTACTGCCCAGGAGACAGGCCTCAATGGCAATAGTGTAATTGTAAATACCAGGTCTGGCAAAGTAAAGGGGATTGTTCAAAATCAAATAAGCGTATTCCGGGGTATTCCTTATGCGGCACCACCTATCGGTGAGCATCGTTTTGCGGCGCCAGTAGCACATCTTCGCTGGGACGGTATACGCGATGCAACAAACCAGAGATCCTACGGCGCCTTTTAAGATTGCACCTGAAGGAGATTTTGAGCTTACAACCACGCTCGGTAAGGGATGGATAAAGGGCGATGAATTTTTAACCGTGAATGTATGGTCACCCCGGGTAGCAGCCGGCAACCCCCTTCCGGTGATGGTTTATATTCATGGAGGTGCTTTTGTTATCGGGACGGCGGATGTGCCCGTTTTTGATGGAACGAACTTTGCAAAAAAGGGGGTGGTACTGGTTACGCTAAATTACCGGATGGGCATAGAGGGGTTTTTAAAGATACCAGGTGTGCCAACCAACATTGGCATACGCGACCAGATCGCTGCCTTGCATTGGGTACAGGATAATATTGCCGCCTTTGGGGGTGACGCGGCGAATGTCACTTTATTCGGGGAATCGGCAGGCGCGATCAGTGTTGCAGTCCTCCTGTCAAGCCCGGCTGCTAAAGGGTTGTTTAAACGCTGTATTATGCAAAGCGGATCCGCGCAGGCAGCATTAAGCGGGGAGCAGGCAGACCGCATCTCAAAGCAGTATGCAAAAACGTTAAAGATTGAAAATAACAGGAACGCCTACCTGCAGTTAACACCCGAGCAGGTGTTGGATGCACAATCTAAAGTAATACCATCAATGGTATCGTTGGAAACCGCCACGCATCCTGATCCCACCGGGGGCGTTGCCTTATTTTTCCCCATCATTGACGGAGAAATAATCCCGGACGTACCACTATCTACCGTACGTAAAAATGAAAGTTCAAAGGTCGACCTGATGATAGGATATAATACAGATGAAATGAACTTCTTCTTAATACCAACGGGTTTACTAAAGAAAATTAAATTCAACTTCATATTAAAAAAAGCAGTCAGCAAGGTTCACCCTGCACCTTCCGCGCTGATAGCCGTTTTTAAAAAGCAATACCCCAAAAAAAACCTGGGGGAACTTTTTTCCGCTATCCTAACTTCTTACCAGGCGCAGGTACCATCGATAAGACTTGCCAATGCCTGGTCAATGTCAGGCGCTAACACATACATGTATGAATTTGCCTGGGTCTCATCTGTAAAAAATGGGATCTATGGATCATATCATGGCCTCGAAATGCCTTTTGTGTTTAATAATCTACAATCAAAGGGAGAGCGGGGAATGCTTGGGCCAAATGGGGGTCCGCAGGAGCTTGCCGATAAAATGCAGGATGCCTGGATAAGTTTTGCGGGTACAGGTAATCCGGGGTGGGAGGCATACACCCCGTTGCAACGTAAAACCATGTTGATAAATACGACCTGGCATCTGCAAACCAACCCGCATGCTAAAGTTCTGGCCGCCTGGGATGGTGTAAGGGATAATTAATAGATCACAAAAAATCATTATAAGTAAACAATGGGTCTCATACGTTTGAAATCAATGTTCCTGCAAGCCTGCTTATTTAATTCGTAATTTAATTGTTACGGTCAGTAAATACTCCATTTAAAAACTAATCCTTTGTAAATATATAAAAAATTCAACCACAGGATCTCCGCATACTGTTCTAAGGAAAATAATAGCCACCAACATTCTCCAAAGAAGAAATAAAAAAACCACCCGGAGGTGGCTTTATTATTTCTGCAAGACGCATTATTGTGGTGATAGATACTGGGCGTACGCATAACCCTCTTCATTATCTGCTGTCCTGACCAGCCACCACTGTTTGTTGCTTTTGTTTATTAATGTAATGATTTCGCCATGAGCTGCCTTGCCCACTATTGGCTGGTCGGTGCCCGGCCCCTTTCTTATATTAAGGTTGCTGCTATCTGTTATTACCTTTACCTGTGTTACATCAGCGTCAACACTTACATTAACGTCCATAACAACATCGCCGGCTAAAAAGTTAGGATCTATACTTCCATAGATATCCCATAACCTGTCCTTTACTGCTCCGCTGGGAGCAGTGCCGTTGATATAAAGCACCTTGTCCTGTTCGCTAACCTGCAAATCGCTAATACCTGCTGTAGCAGCGGCGTCAGTAAGTTTTTTGTATTTTTCCAGTAATGCCATGATTAAAAATTTAAAGTTTTTTATTTGATCGTAAGGGCGCTCCCGTCAACTTTTTTAGGGTTCAGGCCATCTAGAGTCATTTTTAATTTCTTCCATTTATCAGCAGCTATAGTGCCGGTTACAGTTACCACCCCATCCTGTACGGTGGCCTTAACTGTTGGATGATCTTTGGTGGCATCAGTGACACCTTTTGTCAATGGATCATCAGCAGCTATCACCGGTGGCGCGGTCGCAACCGGGGGAAGGGCAACGGTCGTATTATCCGTTACCGATTTAACCCCTTTTACGTCTTTTGTAAGATCCTGAATCCTTGCTTTTGCAGCGGTGGTTTGTAATTCGCCGCTTAAAGTTGCCACACCATCACTTACATTTACCATCACAGCCGATAAGTCCGGGTCACTGTTCAGTTTTGTTTCTATTGCAGTTTTAATATCTGCATCTTTTGGTTTACATCCCGTCAAGGTAAAGGTTGCCATAATCGCAACCAGGGCCAATAATCGTATCATTTTCATAATAATTAAAATTTAGTTTGAAATAATTAAGCGTTTATGAAACTGTGTTCAAATGGAATGCCAATAAAGTATTTAGGAGAAGCCTGTCGCCGTGTTGTTAATAAACATCGACGTATTTTCATGATGGTTACTAAGCGCAAAAGCCCGGGTTCATCAATACCGGCCCTTAAATGTTCCTATGCCCGGTTACTTGAAGGGACCATTTATTTTTTGACAAACCGTATCATGGCAATAATCACCCGAATTCATTGTAAGGGTGGTACTGTTGACGAGAGTGAAATTATCTACCCGCTCCAGGGTTTTAAGAAAAACCTGTTCACCGTTTCCTTCACAGGCCATCCTGGTAGCGAGGGGCTCCGCGAATTTTATCTTATTCCCATCAATACTTACTTTAGAGGTGAAAGAATTACAACCGGTATTGCCACTTGCCCCGGTCGATGACAAGTTAAATACCAATGTAGGTTTTTTCCCTGGATATAAACCGGTAAAAGCTATCCTCGGGCCGGTGATATAATTTAGTTGCCAGGTTCCATTCAATTTTTTGAGGATGCTATCCTGTGCAGTGGAAGGAGGTTGTATTTTAGCCGAACCCGGTGGCATTCGTTTCGAATTATTGCATGCTGCCAGGGCCGTCAACACGACCATGAAAAGAAGTGTATAATTTCATTGAAAGGGTATTGATTATGATAAATAAACTTTACTTCCTGGTAACAGGTTTGCGGTTAAACAATAGGTTACTAAAAGCACCATGCGTGTGGATGATTTTCGGGTGAGATATTCCGGCTTCTGCAACGGTTATTAATTTACCCGTTTAAAAGAGAAGGTTTATCATTTTGGTTGATCACCGACTTTTCAGCTATATCATTCAATGAAAATCTTTCATTTCTTTGAACGAAATACATATCAATTTCACCTACATTTTTGGCGTTGATTTTTCCCCGGTAACTACAGGTAAATTCATCTTTTATCAACTCGTACGTTGAAGCGGAAATATTCACCTGGCCAGGGGCGCCATTGCTCTCCATCCGGCTGGCAATATTTACTGTGCTTCCCCAAATGTCATAAGCATATTTTTTCTTTCCAACCACTCCTGCTACAACAGGGCCAACGTGAATGCCTATGCGCAGGTACCAGGGTTCCAGCCCTTCTTCTATCCTTCTCTTGTTATTAAGGATGATATAATCCTGGATATCCAAACTTGCGTTTACAATATTATAGGCCTGCCTGAGATCCGGTGTGGGTATTCCACCGGCACACATGTAGGAATCACCGATGGTCTTTATTTTTTCGAGGTTATATTGCCCGATAATATTATCAAAAGCGATGAAACAAGCGTTGAGCTCTTTAACAAGCTCCTGCGGCGACAATTTATCAGCGTGTGTGGTGAAGTTTTTAAAGTCAGTGAACATTACAGATACCGTGTCATAATTCCTCGGCGTTGCCTGCCCGTTCACCTGTAATTCTTTTGCCACTTCAGACGGAAGGATATTTAATAAAAGATGTTCGATCTGGTCCTTTTGCGCATCAAGGATCTTATTGGTTTTAACCTTTTGCCAGTAGTTTTTAAAAATAAGCAGCGCTATCAGCACAACGAATGCCAGTCCGCCTGCCAGTGCATTCCTTGCCAGCTTTTGTCTTTTTATTTGCAGTTCCTGCAGGTCCTTATCTTTAGTCAGCAGGTTAATTTCCCCTTGTTTCTTCTGCAGGTCAAAATCGAATTGCAGGCTTCCCAGCTTTTTATCGGTTTCAATATTATATAGCGTATCCTTGATATTGGCATATAGAGACCTGTATTTAAACGCCTGCCTGTAATCATTTATTTCAGCATAAGCAAGGGCCATTTCCTGGTAAAGGTCTTTGAGGTTTGTGGTTGCTTTTAATTCCTCGGCAATTACCGTAGCTTTCGTGTAATTATTCAGCGCAGCGGGATAATTCTTTTGTTTCAAATATACGTTTGCAATTCCCTGGAGAGCTCCCACCATGTATAATTTGCCATCTAGTTTTTGGGCAATGGTATAGGCCTTTTCATGATATTTTAAAGCTTTGTCAAAATCGCCTGCTCTCAGGTAAACCTTACCAATACCGCTATATGCAAAAGGGCTGTATGCGGAATTATCCAGTACTTTTAAAGAAATCTCAAAATATTTCAATGCATTTTTATCATCTTCTTTTTCAAAGTATATCTGGCCAATGTTTTCGGAAATGATACCATAGGATTCCTGGTTGTCGATTTGTTTGGTGAGTGGAAGTGCTTTCAACAGATAATCCAGGGCCTTGTCTTTAGTCGCTTTTTTGTTATTGTAAATATTCCCGATCGTGTTCAGTGCAGACAAGATCCTTAAGGTATCCCTGACTTGCTCAGACAATTTTAACGAGCGTAGCGAATAGGCCAGCGCATTCGCGTCATCACCCTGGTCTCCATAAACTGCAGCAATATTATTTAGTAAATTAGCGACACCAAGGTCATCCTTTAACTCTTCGAAAATTTTTAAAGACTCGTTCCAGTTAGCCAGTGTTTCGAGGTATTTTCCCTGGTAATAATATCCCAGGCCAATGAATTTAAATGCTGACGCCTTTCCCTTTGGAAAATTTATTTTTTCCGCAAGGTCCTTTGCCTGGATCGCAAAGCTGATAGATTTAACAGGATCGTCTTTAAGGTAGTCCTTACTTTGTTGCACCAGTTTATTGACGGAAGCCGTGTCCGCGTCACCTGGTTTTCTTTCTTTATTAGCTTGCGTTAAACCATTCAGTGAGATCGTTAAAACAAAAAGGAATAAAAGAAATTTCTTATAATTCATCGCAAATTATTTGGCACGGGAAAGTTTCACGCGCCGGGGATTTGTTCCCAAAGATAGTTTTTTCCTTGTAGGTTTATTTCGGGCTTAATTTTAAATTTTATTGATAATATGAATACACAATTCTGAACCGGATCCCGGTTTACTGAGATTGATATCCTTGAATGTTACCCCTCTGTGAAACTTTAATCTTTTATAAAACTAATTGTTTTGAATCCATCTTCTACTTTTACCCGCACGAAATAAGTACCGCTTGCCAACCCCGATACATCAATATCTACGGCATGATTGGACACCTGTTTCAGCATCTTTACGGTGTAGGTTCTTCCCCGCGCGTCAAACACGACATACCTTTCTGAGTGATTACCTTGTTTGATATATAAACCCTTGCGCGGCTGTTCGCAGGATTAGGGTATATCGTGCCTTCGCTTTCAGGAATTATTTCTGTAACAGCCTGCAGGGACCGCTTTGCATTTACGCTGGTTCCAGCGGATCTCGTTGAAGTGAAATAATTACACCTGTTCGATGAGGCAGCCGCAAGTGCTGACGATGATACTTTATGATACCCTTCATAAGTTTTTAGTTCCCATTTCAAAGCGTTGCCATCAAAGGGCACGTTCCAGGTAGTAATGCCCGGCATAAAAATAGATGGTTGCTGAGCGGTTTCAAATGATCCTGCTGAAGAGAGTTTGTTATCCTCTCCGGCCGCAATGAATAAGGGTGTCGCATTTTCATTTTTACAAGAGAAATGAGCAATAAACCTGCCTGGTGATATCTCTTCAACACAATCCAGGGTAGGCTGTAACATTTTTGTCCAGGCACCCTTTGGATTGATATATAACTTACCGTTTGTATAACGGATATCGTAGTTGAGAACATTGGAAAAAGGATCAAGCAATGGTATAATCGTATAAACTCCTGCCTGGCCTGCACAAACGGGATTTAATTTATAAGAGACTGTCGGATCATCCCCATTTTTTAAGCCGGTGATAATTGATTTGAAAGTTGGCAGTGGGTCCCCCTTACAAATTACCGCATTGGTTGCACAAACCTGCAGCGGGGCCCTGGTAATAGTAAATTTATTTGCTCCGATTAAACTCAGCTCAAAATTTTTGCCTGCAGAAAGGCTGCCGATTGTATAAGCGTATTTTCCAACATTATTACCGGCTTCACGAGCAAGCGCCCCGCTAAAATCTTCTCTTTTCAGCCCGGCATTGCTGGTAAAAGTAAATATGGGGTCGGTATCACCGTAAACTTTTGACTGACCCGCGATAGGTGTAATGCAAACAGGTTTTGGCCTGATCTTAAAAGTTGATACAGGCGCCGCTTCCGAGAGTTGTAATGTATAATTTACACCTGCGGTCAAAGTGCCCAGGGTGTAGGCATATTCACCCACACCGGAGCCAGTTTCACGGCCTAAGCTACCCGTAAAATCTTCCGGCCGTAACCCGGCATCATTGCTAAAAGTGAAGGCAGGGTCGCTGCTACCATATACCTTGTGTTGTCCCGGAGTGGGCGTTATCGTAACAACAGCAGGCAGTATATTCACTTTGCCCAGGCCATAACTTATTTCAAAATTATCATTTACCAGTACACCCGGAACCAATCTTTGCGGGCCCGCATCCAGCCCCGTGATCATATTTATCCCAAACATTGGCCCGATCCAGTTCGTTTGAAAATCCACGTCAGACTGATCTATGATCACAGCAGTATTATTATTGGCGGAAGTTGTACCCAGGGCATTGCCATTTACTATCTGTACCAGCGATCCGTTTACCAATTGTACCAATGAGCCATTTACCAGCTGCACCAGGGAACCATTTACCATTTGAACGAGCGAGCCATTCACCAGCTGCACGAGGGATCCATTTACCAACTGTACCAATGAACCGTTTGGAATAAGCACCGGCACGCCATTGACCATCTGTACAAGGCTGCCATTCACCAGTTGCACCAGGGAGCCATTTATTATCGGCACCTCTTGTCCGTTCACCAATTGAACAAGCGACCCATTCACCATCTGCACGAGAGATCCATTTACAAGTTGTACAAGTGAACCATTGACCAATTGCACGAGGGAACCATTTACCAATTGCACGAGGGAGCCATTTACCAGCTGAACCAGTGAGCCATTTGGAATGGGCACTACTTCTCCATTTACCAGCTGGACAAGGCTTCCATTCACAATTTGCACCAGTGAGCCATTAGATATGGGCACGAGCGGGCCGGTAGTACTGTTTACCATTTGTACCAGTGATCCATTCACCATTTGAACAAGTGAACCGTTTACAAATGCTCTTCCGGTATTAGAATCCAAAGACGCCACGCTTAATACTGCTTTGGAACTGGTACCAGGATATGCATTGATAAAGGACGCTGTTCCCGGGCTGTTTTTATATGCAAGGATAGATTGTGATGAGATATCGAGCAGGTATTGAATATTAAAGGCATTTGAATCACCTGCCGGTACGAGACGGTCATTTTCAAGCAGGAACTTGCGGGAACTATTTACGGCCTTGAAGCTTGCCATCATATTCAGGTTCAACAGGTCGGCTTCCGTAAGCGCTGAACCTCCATTTACTACTGCCAGGGCATTATTTGGTAAAAAGGCCTGGTGATATGCCCTAATAAGGTTGGTGGTGCCGGCCGGGTCAGGAACATTGGTTTGATCAAATGCATAATTAAAGGTGATGTCACCTACATGCTGGCCATGATTAATCGTTTTATCCACGGGTGTAACCAGCAAGGGCATTTTTTCAATGGAAAGGTTCCCCGGGCCAAACAGGTAGGTATATTGTTCGAGCAGGCCGACGTCCGTTGAATCTGCCGGGTTAAATGTTCTTGATGGAGTAACTATGTAAGTACCCACATTACTGTTGGAAGTAGCCTGCGTCACAAATGACAGGCTGGCTAAACCCAATAATTCTCCTGTAAGTGAGGTACTGTCCAGCGGCAAACCGTCTACGAGTATCCGCGCAGTAAAGGAGGGCAGTTGCTCCGCGTATTTCTTGACGGTATCCGCGGTCGTGATCGTAATAATTTTTTTGACCTGGTCGAAGAAATACAAGGTATCGCTGTACCCCCCATCCAGGTTGCTTGGACTGATGGGTGGTGTATACACGCTGATTGGCGGATTACCAGTAAAGGCCGGTATCAGTGCAGATGCTTCCCCGGAATTTAGGACAGTGGTAGGAAGCGGTACACCTCTGAATGTGATGACGGAATTGGAACTCAGGTTTATGCCTCTTACTGTCAGCGTAAACGGAGCCTGACCGGGTGTTATTGCATCCGGAATCACCAATTGAACAATCGCGGGATCCGGCGATGCAAAGGTACGCATGGCAGAATCTGCATTTATGAATCCATAACCGCTTGTAAGGTCAAAGCCCGGGCTGTTCATATCTGTTGCGGAGTTTTGCAGAATTGCCCTTATTTCTGCGGGGGTAGTTAGCGGCTGGTTTAAATACTTACTCCTTCCTTCCATGATCAATGCTGCAACAGCGGCGGCATGGGGAGCCGCTGCAGAGGTTCCGAAGAAATTGGAAAAGGAATTATTATCATAGTCCACGCCAAGGTTTACGGTACTGTTAACGCCATCAGGGGCCACCAGTTCGGGCTTGTTACGCAGTACATTATTTACGAAGGTGCCGCCAATGGAAGAAAATGATTCAATGGTAAGCGGACCGGCAAAGGGCGGCGTTCTGTCGTACCTCGCCGCTCCTACAGCAATAGCTCCGAGGGCGTTGGCCTGCCCGGTAATGGTGGAATTTCCGGTATTGTATTCATTGATGATTACATCTCCCCGAAATACAATGTATTTGAAACGCACAGGAGCTCCCCCGCTGTATTATTTGTGATGAGGATATTCGTATTTACCGCACTGGTTAACGTAAAGGGGAGTATTTCTATCGGATCCCCGTTTGTATTATTCCTGTTAAATCCAAAAAGGGCTGTGCCGTTGGTATTGGGCGTAAGATAAATATCAAGGTCGTTCCTGGTGCCGCCCGTAGCTGTTTGCCCCAACGAATAAATGTCATCCAGCCATTGAAGGACGATCGTATAATTCCCCGGACTGAACGTAACATTTTGAAAAACATCGTTTCCTCCAAAATTATGGGCAGTACCGGATATCCCCGGAGGAGCGGTAACCGGGTTATAAATATTTTCATAAGATTTGCCCGCAAAATTACCTGCCGCGGAAAAATAAGTTGTACCTGCTGCTGCCGTTGCATCCACAGCAGCTGCCACAATACCATCTTTTAGAAAAGGCTCGGTAATAAATGTGATATCATCCACGATAATATTACATCCTGCCTGCGTTAACTGGTTAATTCCCATTGCAAAATCGCCGCCCGTGAAAAATCCTGTGCGGAAATAGAGTTCCGCCTTTGGTGCTACATCATGAATAATCTGCAGCATCGCCCTCCCTTCATCAGACCGTCTTACAGGATAATCCTGCAGAACATGAACGGGTATAGTATCTCCATTGGGGTTACCCACGCCGGGGAGGTCGCCATTACTGATATCCTGGGCAGCAGTATTGGTGATAGGCGCAGTAGTGGCTGCCTGTATGGTATTATAACTGTCTGAGATAACACCGATCTTTATTCCGCTTCCCTGCAGGTTGTAGCCATCCCGGACAAAATTTGCGCGCATGGAGACATCACCTGCCGAAGTAACGAGTCCCCTGTTGCTGAGAGGTGCATAATGCGGCCGTGCATATACTAACAGCGCTGTCAGAGAATTTAATAAGGGCAATTTGCTGATCTGGAGCAAGCCGGTAATGATAAAATCGCTGGCTCCGTTACTAACGATATTGGTAAGGCCATATTCAGCGGAGGTTAAGAGTGCTAATGCATCATCATACCTGCCTTCAACACTGATGATATCAACCAGTATACTGTCGTTGCGGATATCAAAGAAGGGAGATGGCGGGGCATTTGGATCGAAATTCTGGAAGATGGACTGGAGTTCTGACCCGATAAGGTTATTCGTTTTGCCGGTTACAATTACAGTGTCCTTTGCAGAACAATTGGTATTAGCAATGGCGGTGAGGATATAAGTTCCCGCAGAGGAAACAATGATTTCGGGCGTAGTTGAGGAGGAAGTTATCACCCCGCCATTTATAGCCTGCCAGCTGTATTGCACGCCAGGTGTGGCTGATGACCCTGTCAGCGTTGTCTGGTTTGAAAAATCAAGTGATTTATCCGGCCCCGCATTTACATAAGGGGTACTACATTCCGAGTACGGCGCATAAATTATTTTTACCCCGCATTGAATATTTACCTGTATCCCGCTCCACAGCGCACCGGTGATAACAGTGTTGCCCTTACCGGAACCAATGTTGATGGGAGCATATGGAACCCATACGGTGCCTTGCCATTTAGATCCGGCAATGTAAGAGTATCCATTATCTATATTAAATCCCCAGGTCCGGTTGGAGCACGACGATCCATTTCCATGTACCTCAGTAAATATGCGCGAGGCACTGCCGCCATTGACCGTACGTACATTGATCTTGCCCAGGTCCGCGTCCTTATGTATATAAATCCTGATCGTTCCGGACGGGTTATTTTTAAAATCAAAAACAAAATAATTAGTGCCGCCCTTGTTATCTATCTGATCAAAAGCATAGATGCCTGTGCCATCAAAAGTGAGCGTTTTATTACCGTCAAGTTTAACATCGCCGTAGGTGCCGGGGCTAATAATTTTTGTTGAGTTGATGTCAGCTGAATACCTGCAGTCGGGAAAACGGCTGATGGCAGGCATGCCTGGAAGCGCCGGAATTAATGGCTGACCGGTAACTTCGCCCCTTTCAGGAACCGGGCCGTAATAACGGGTCCCCGAAGGATGAGTAACCGGGCCGCCTACCGTTCCCCCGCGAATAAAAATATTTCCATTCACATCTATATTCCCGCTTAGTTTAGCTCCTGAACCAACTGAAAGAGTATTGCCTGGGGCAGCGGGCGAATTCGCCGCGGCAATCTTGCCATTGACTGTATTTCCATGGGCGAGCTTTATGGTACCGCCCGAATAAATGTTTGCATTAATTACTGCAGTTCCGGTAGATGTTACCAGGCGGTAACTTCCTACCGACCCACCCTGGATAGTAGAAAAGGACCCCAGCTGTACAGCATAGCCGGGAGGCCCGGGATACTTTTGCCTTTCTCCCCCTGGATAACTGCCGTTTCCGCTAAAAAGAACATATTCACGGATATTAGTTTGTTGCGCGTTTAGTATAGTCGCTGAAAGACATTGCAGTATTACAAATACAATACCTTTTACATTGAGCAAGGTAAAAAATGGTCTCATAACAGATGGTTAAGAAAGTTTCTAAATGTTTAAATAATGTATGTAATGATAGGGGAATGATAAAATGCGGTCCCCGCAACCGATGTCAAACTGCGGCTTGAAATCATTGAGACAAACAGTTGTTTGCCGGAATGTGGTAAACGGGATCATTCACCTTCAGTCGCAAAGACTTATGAATTTTCAAGTATGATCCGTAGAAAGATACAGTGTACCGGGATTTATAATAAGAATGGATTTAGCTATCAACCGAAAAAATTGATTTCGAAATATATAACATTATCTGGAAATTTTTTAAAATATTATTGCCCTTTACCTGCTATATCTTTTTATCTCTGAGAATCTTTTTAATACCATCCTGAAATTTACCTTAACAAATCATTTTTTACGCATCATCCCAGGCGTTCATTAAATTTTTGAAATTGGTAAGGCGGATCACAATTGATTTTCTACCCATTTTGCCGTAAATTTATTTTTGCTATAATATATTTCAATTCCATGCTTACAAATGAACTTTTCGAAGTAATACGAACCGGGGTTTTAAAGAACCTGGAAATCAATTTGCCGAAAGATTTATATTATCATAGTGTAGCACACACGATTGATGTAGAAATGCAGGGGGAAAGGATCGCAGCCAATGAAAAAAGCATTGATAAGGAAGACCTGGTACTCTTAAAGATCGGCTGTCTTTACCACGACACTGGTTTTCTGTTTACTTATAATGAACATGAAGCTGCGGGTTGCGACCTTATGGTGAAAGAATTGGCTGCTTTTGGCCTAACCGCAAAACAAATTGATATTGTAAACGGTTTGATAATGGCCACGAAAATCCCCCAGAAACCGCTTACGAAACTCGAGGCCATCATATGTGATGCAGACCTTGATTATTTGGGAAGAGAAGATTTTTTTCCAATAAGCAATAACCTTTTTCTCGAGTTAAAAGCAAGGAACCTGGTGACTACAGAAAACGAATGGAATATAATCCAGACCTCATTTTTCAAACAACACAGCTATTTTACAAATACTACCAGGAAATTAAGGGAACAGCAAAAGCAACTGCACTTCGAGATGATCAACGCGGTAACAACATATCCTGTGGGGAGCTAAATAGAAGGATACTTGATGCTTGATCCTGATGCTGGTAACTTGATGGGGAAGTTGGATTTGATACCTGGGTTTAATGCTGATACTTTTGGTTTAACGGTGGAAACAGAAATTAAACAGAACTGCGCGCTGTTTTATCATTTAACTGTCTTAAACGCTTACATAATATTTTAATAAAGCCCCTTGCAACTTCCGGCCTCGTATCAAT
>JBBJMD010000287.1:0-3776 GCA_037719925.1 Ferruginibacter sp. | reverse complement strand
ACCTGTGCAGGCAAGGGTTTTTCATGGAACTTTCCATCTACGCCAGTTTCAAAATAGGTTGTTTTCAGATTATTGGCCTGTAAGCTTTTGGCATCCTGCATCTCTTCCGCAGAAAAAATTTCTTTGATGGTGGCATCTGCGTAGCTTTTGTAATCACCGAACCTGGTGCGCATGATGCTCATCTGGTCCAGCAATTCATCCCTGCTTACAAATGGGTAGCTCTTATGTTGAATGTAAAAGCACAGGATTGGATCTACAGACCCGTTGTTGTCAAAATCTTTATAATACATTTCGGCTGGTTCCTCCTTACTCGCCCTGCATTGGGTATTCAGGCCCATGTTGCCGGCCACGAGGTCTTGCTTACCATCTCCATTAAGATCAGCAACCAGCAGCTTATTCCACCAGCCACTGTATTCGCCGGTGAAATAATCAGGTGTTTTATTTTCCAATTTACCATTGGCATTTATAAACACGGATACCGGCATCCATTCTCCTACCAACACAAGATCCGGCTTTTTATCATTGTTCAGATCGACCCAGGCCGCGTCCGTTACCATACCAGCTTTTTGCAGTTGTGGGGCCAGTAAACCAATCTTGTCTGTAAAGTTGCCTTTGCCATCATTGATCAATAGATAGCTGGGCGGAATTTCCGGGTATTGCCCAGGTATATTTCGGCCACCGATAAAAAGGTCTAAAAAACTGTCGCCGTTTATATCCGCTGCCCGCACGCAACTTTTACTACCCTTCATCTCCGGCAATGCCGCAGGAGCCCTGGCAAAATTTCCCTTTCCATCATTGAGGTATAACCTGTCCTGCAATACTGCATCGTCGGCGTTATAAAGATGATAGCCGCCACTTACCACGTAGAGGTCCGGATACCCGTCATTATTAACGTCGGCAAAAAGGGCGTCCGCATCTTCACACATTTTATCTGCTTCGAAGGCCGGCACTTTTTTTTGACTAAAGGTTCCATTCCTCTGTTGCAGGTACATTGCCCCGGGCTGGCTACTTCCCCCGCCCGCATAGATATCGTCCAGCCCGTCAGCATTTACATCTCCTTTCACAAGGCATGGCCCCGAAAATGAAAGCGGGTTGATGAGCAGTGGTTGTCTTTTGAAATCATTGATATTATTGGCTGCATTACGATAATTGACAGGTGGCTTTGTTTCTTCAAATATCGGTTTTAGTGAAGTTCCTTTTTGATAGGTTGCAATTGCGTCCTTTTCATTTACCGTAATGAGCTGACCACTTTTAACAGCTGTCAGTACCTGTTGCTTTCCGCTCAACCAAACGATCCGTACTGAGTCGGCAATTGTTTCTTTGCCGAGACCAAAATGCAAGGTAGCCGATACAGTAGATTGGAAACCCAATGCGGGCATTTGTTCCAGGTACTGTTGCTTGCTCGTGCTGTAAACAAAAACTTTTGTACCATAGCCATCGGTATTTTTAAGTGATCCTTTTAATTTTATTTTCAGGTAATTATTTTTCACTTGCTTATCGGCTTCGTTCCTGAAAATAAATGCGGGAAGGTTAACGTTGTTTACAACCAGGTCGAGATCGCCATCGTTATCAAGATCGGAGTAAGCTGCTCCATTGCTGTTGGAGGCGGTATCTGTTCCCCAAAGTTTGCCGACATCGCTAAAGGTCAGATCCGTATTATTTTTATAAAGATAATTTACAACATTTGAGGCAGGCATTTGCTGCAGTATCTGCAAGACGTCTTCTCTTTTCAACCTGCCTTTTGCCTGGATATAATCATTCATGAATTTTAAAAAGTCCATGTTGGTAAAATCCCGCGTATACCCGTTGGTGACATACAGGTCTTTCCAGCCATCATTATCGTAATCAGCAAACAGGGGCGCCCAGCTCCAATCGGTGTTGGAAATACCTGAAAACTGGGCTATTTCACTAAACGTACCATCACCATTATTCAATTGCAGCATATTACGCATATACTGGTAATAAAAACCGGAGCGCAGCGTGATATCAAATTTTTCATAATTATCTGGCGCGAACAGCAATTTCTGACGGTGGTTATCTTCGGGTAGCATATCGAGCGCAAAGATATCAGGAAGGCCGTCGTTATTGACATCGGTAATGTGATTGCCCATCGAGGATTTGGAGGTGTGTCCGATCATGGATTGTATCTTATCCGTAAACGAGCCATTCCTGTTATTGATATACAGGTAATCGGGTACATTGTAATCATTGGTGATATAAATATCCTGCCATCCATCACCATTGATATCTGCAATTCCTGCACCAAGGCCATAAGTAAGTTCAGAACTGCTAAAGCCGGCTTTTTCAGTTACATCCTCAAAATGGTTGTTGTTGTTTTTAAACAAACGTACACCGGTAAACCGGTTAATTTTTTTCAGCAGGTCTGCCGTACTCGCTTCATCCAGGATGGGGAGGTTATTGGGATTATGATTCAATAAGAACATGTCCAGGTCGCCATCACGGTCATAATCAAAAAAGTACGATTGCGTATTGTAGGAGGAATCTGCCAGGCCATATTGCTGCGCCAGCTCATTAAAATGGGGCGTACCTTTATCATCGTTACCGGTATTTATGAAAAGCTGGCTGATCCTGTTCTCCCCCCTCACCTTTCCGGAATAACTTACGAAAATATCGGGCTTTCCGTCTCCGTTTACATCAGCAATGGTTACGCCGGTGCGCCAGGGTATTTTCCTATTTTCCACACCAGCAGCGTTTGTAATATCTTCAAACTGCATGTTGCCTTTATTCAGGTACAACTTATTATCCGACATATTGCCGGTAAAATAAATATCATCCAGCCCATCACTATTCAGGTCGCCCAAGGCGACGCCACCGCCGTTATAGAAATATTCATACAGCATCACATTGGTATTGGGGCCCTCGGTAAGCCTATTGCTAAAAGTTATGTGGGTGCTGTCAGGCGATAATAGCGTGAAGAAAGCGGTTCCCTTACCCGGGGTAGCTTTATCATTGTCGTTATTATTATTGCAGCCGGTAAATAATACAAAAAAACAAACATAACCATATAAAAATAACCGCATCAATTTCCAAATTTAAGACCTGAATAAAACATCTATGCCAGTATAAATATACTGGCATAGATAATAAAAATATTTTAAAACACAGGATGTAACAAAAAATTATGCCTTGCAATCACCCTTTGTAATAAGGGGCATGCACAATAATTTTTGTACATCAAAAATGAATAGACTTCATTCTGCTAATCATAACCGGGATTTTGAATCAGCAGCGCATTTTTGTTGATCTCATCACGTCCTATCGGTCTGAAATACATTTTGTCAACCCATGTTCTGTCCTCATGAGTCTCATCGACTACCGGCGTGTAAGTATAATTATAAATAGACGGGTCGTACCTGTAAGTGCCTACTAATTCTTTTCCCGGCTTAAATGTACCACGAATATTAATAAAGGTAATATCCCTTCCAAGCGTTGTCGGGGCGATCATCCAGCGCCGGGCGTCATGGTATCGTTGCTCTTCAAACATCAACTCAATCCTCCGCTCATTTCTATACCGGGTTTTAAGGGCTGCTCCTGACTCAGTGATAGCAGGCATACCTGACCGGAAACGTATTTTATTCAGCCAGGTTCTTGCTTCCATATCTTCTCCTAGTTCAATACAAGCTTCGGCATAATTGAATACGGCTTCAGTAAAGCGGAAGAATGGCCAGGGAACATATTGTTTGGTGTTATTTTCCACGATGCCCGGATCGGGATCTGTGAATTTCCTTATATAATAGTGCGTGCGGCTACCATTC
>JBBJMD010000286.1:0-3781 GCA_037719925.1 Ferruginibacter sp. | reverse complement strand
ACTTTCACAAACTAGGGAAGGAATAGCCGTAGCATCAGCTGGAAATAAGATTTTATTTGGCGGTGGTGTTGATTGGTCATCCGGCACCGGAAATTCCTCAAGAGTAGATATTTATGATTTAACTACTCAAACCTGGTCAAAAGCAGAATTAAGTGTGGCTCGTTATGATATAACCGCGATGGCAGCGGGTAGTAAAATATTTTTTGCGGGTGGCGAGGCAGGTGATGGAACGGCGCCGGTAAATACAGTTGACATTTTTGATGTATCTACAAATACCTGGTCGGCTTCTTCCTTAAGTGTGGCCGGTTATAGTATCGCACCTGCTGCAGTTGGTAATAAGGTTTTATTTGCAGGCGGTGAGGGAGGCTTTACCGGTGGGTGGCCCCGAGGTAGCAGAGTGGACATTTATGATCTTACTACCAATGCCTGGTCTACCCACTCGTGGAGTGAAGTAAAAAGAGGCGGGCATTCAGCGGTTACTGTAAATAACAAGGTTTATTTTGCCGGAGGCGAAGGCTGGCCTGCTAATCCTGTGATGGGAACCTGGTATTGTTCAAACCGGATAGATGTTTATGATAATGCTACTAACTCGTGGTCAACATCTTCTCTGAGTGAAGGTAAATTAGGCCACGCAAGTATTGCGGTTGATAACAAGATTTATTGGGCAGGAGGATATACAGGCACTTCCCATCCTGTTACCAGGTCATGTACTGTTGAAATAAGAGATGTAGTTACGGGAGCGAGCTCCATCCAATATTTATCCAAACCCAACGATTGGTTGAGCGCTGTTACAAAAGACAATAAAATAATATACTATAGTAGTAACAGCTCAACCATGTTTGATATATATGATATCGCAACCAACACTTGGGCAATAGGCGTGTTACCGGTGAGCATGCAAGGAGCCTCCATTATTTCTGTTAACAACACTATTTATTTAGCCGGAGGCAAGGTGAATGGAGTTTTATCTGACAAGGTTTGGAAACTGGAGTTTTAAACCCGTTGTTATGAAACAACTGCTAAAAATAACTGCGGGTGTTTTAGTGATGGGTTCACTTGCTACAAATGGAGGCGCATTTCTGGTACTGCTGCAGGAAAACCTGCTGGCGGATCGGTTAAAATTTAGCAATCATATAATCGAATTATTAATTTAAAACAACAAAACGTATGAAAAAATTTTGCACTTAGTATCATCTGTTTTTCATTACAAGCTTACAGTCAAACAACTTGTGATCCGGTAAGACCTGAGGTTAACGCTCAGTTAACCTCAGTAGGTAATCTTTCACAAGCCAGGCAAGATATTGGAGTTGCAACTATAGGTAGTAAAATCTTTTTTGCGGGTGGCTCAAGAGGAACTGTATCATCGAGAGTAGATATCTACGATTTCTCTTCCAATTCCTGGACATCAGCAGAACTAAGCCAGGCAAGAGAAGGTATTGCTACGGCCGTCTTAGGTACTAAAGTTTATTTTGCCGGCGGATATCTTGGTTCTGGAACTAATGTTTCTGATCGTGTAGATATATACGACATAGCCTCGTCGTCCTGGACTATTGCTCAACTTCCCCTAGGGCGCACTCAAATTACTGCAGCAGCAGCCGGAAATAAAGTAGTATTTGCAGCAGGATTGGGTTCGAGCTATTTAAGGTATGACAAGGCTGATATTTATGATGCTACTACGAATACCTGGACATCGCAAGCGTTAGTTGGAAGAAATGGCAGTACCACGTTGGGAATGGCTGCAACAGTAATCAACGATACAATATATTTCGCTGGCGGAATGAGTAGTAACCAGCCTTACGATTATGCAGAGGTTTACCTTACTTCAACTATCAATATCTATGATGCCGCCAACAACACATGGTCAACATCTGCTTTAAGTCAGCCGAGGGGTTTTTTAGCAGGTATAGCGATAGATAATAAAAATTACTGGGCCGGCGGAATTACTACTACAGCGCAATCTTATCCTTATAATGAGTACACAGACCTGGTAGAGATCAGGGATATGAATTCAGGAGCTTCATCAACCAGTTGTTTATTCCAAAAAAACGGGTTCTTTTCAGCAGTAAAAAAGGATACAAAAATTGTGTTCTTTACCGGCGCGATCGGTACCACAAACAAGTTTGATATATATGATTACGCAAGCAACAGTTGGGCTGTTGGCGTATTACCGGTAAGAATCCTGGATGCATCTGTTATCGCAGCCAACAACACAATTTATGTAGCTGGAGGTTATATAGATCTTGGACCTTCTAATACGGTGTATAAGCTTGAATTTAATACACCTCTTCCTCTTACTGTCGTACACCTTTCGGCATCCGCCCTACAAAATGAAGTGGATGTAAAATGGCAAACCGAAAACGAGGTCAATACCGCAAGTTTTGATGTTGAGCGAAGTGCGGACGCCGTACATTTTTCATCATTAGGTTCGGTAAGCGCTACCAGAAATGGCCGAAGAAGCGAATACACTTACCAAGACAGGTCGCCCTTAAAAGGACTGAATTATTACAGGCTGAAAATGATTGATGCCGATAACAAGTTCAGCTACAGTAACGTAGTTGCTGTAAAAAGGAATAGCAACTCTTCTTTGCAGCTTTTCCCAAATCCTGCAACAAGCACTTTGTTTGTTCAGGCAAGCGGTGCAAATGAAAAAGCAACGTTGCAAATCATAGATGCTGCCGGAAGAAAATTAAAGGAAGAAAAACTGCTGTTAAGCGGGAGCACCTCGTACGCTATTGACATTTCAGATTTACGGAAAGGGGTTTATTATCTTTTATTGACAAGCGAATTGAAAACACAACAAATGAAGTTTGTAAAACTGTAAGTAATTATAAACAAGTAAAAAATTATCATGAGACAAGCACTAAAAATAACAGCTTGTGTTGTGGTGATAGTGATAGCAATCTTTGCCTCCTGCAAAAAAGAAGTCTCCTGCTACGATTGTAAAGAAAATAAACCACCCATTGCCAATGCCGGAGCCGATCAAACAATCACTCTACCAAAAGATAGTGCAATGCTTGATGGCTCTGCTTCCACTGATCCTGAGTATAACACGGTGGATTATATAAATAGGAAAATAAGGTTTACAAAGTAAGAATAAGGCTTCTGCTATGGTCTAAATATGAACGGCACTGCAGTGTGTATTGGTGACAAAGATGTTTGTTAGAAGTGATCAGCCACATTCATTGATCATTATAGTTTGTAGTTTAAAAATTTGATCTAAAATATCTGTTTTATGCGGAAGTATATTGCTCTCAATTCAAAACCCCTGCTTTTAAAACAACTGCTTTTTATAGGGGCAGTTTTTTTTACAATTACCAGTTTTTCTCAAACAATAATTACAGTTACCGATTCCAACCTGAACGGTTGGGAGAAACAACAGAAGCCCAACACAACACTTACATTCACAACCGGGGTACCTGCACCACCACTCGGTAAAGGAAGTTTAGAATACCATAGCCCTACGGGAATATCTGTTGTACGGGTAAATGCTTCTTACCATAACACCCCTTTATCTTCTCTCACAGAGTTTCGTTATTCTACTTTCATTCAAGGCAGGGATAACAATACGGATAATATATGTGTTGTTTTGCAGGTTGACAGGAATGATGACGGCATATCTGACGACCACTTTATTTTCGAACCGAGATTTCAAACGGACTGTTACGTTGAAGGAAAAGTTCCCGATCAGGGACCGACAGTTCTCAATAAGTGGCAAACCTGGGATTTGTTACATGGTATTTGGTGGTTCGGTCCACCTCCCCTTTTAAATCCGGAAATGGGC
>JBBJMD010000099.1:0-14563 GCA_037719925.1 Ferruginibacter sp. | reverse complement strand
GTGAAGGGATAGAGAAGGCGGGTATGCACAGGTCGATACAAGGGGATATCGATTCGCTTTCCCAGGTAGAAATGGTGGACCAGAACCCTATCGGTAAATCTTCGCGAAGCAACCCTGTTACTTATATCAAAGCATATGATGAGATCAGGGAACTGTACAGTAAGCAACCGCTGAGTAAAATGAGGGGATTTCAGCCCAAGCATTTTTCTTTTAATGTGGATGGCGGCCGATGTGATGCGTGTAAAGGTGAAGGTGAGCAGATCGTGGAAATGCAGTTTTTGGCAGATGTACATTTAACCTGCGAAGTATGTGGCGGAAAAAGGTTCAAAGAAGAAGTGCTTGAAGTGGATTATAAAGGAAGCAATATTTATGAAGTGCTGGAGATGAGCGTAGACGCTGCAGTGCTGTTTTTTTCAGACGAACCAGAAGTGGCTAAAAAAATACAGCCGTTGAGCGATGTGGGCCTGGGATATGTTAAACTCGGCCAGTCGAGTAATACATTGTCTGGCGGTGAGGCGCAACGCGTAAAACTGGCATCCTTCTTAGGCAAGGGAAGGTCGCAGGGGAAAATCCTCTTTATATTTGATGAACCAACAACAGGGCTTCATTTTCATGATATTAAAAAATTGCTGACCTCGTTTAATGCGCTGATCAGCCAGGGCCATAGCATTCTGGTGATTGAACATAATACGGATGTAATCAAAAGTGCTGATTGGGTAATCGATCTTGGCCCGGAAGCTGGGGATGCAGGTGGTAACCTTGTTTTCGCGGGTAAGCCCATAGATTTAAAAAAATGCAAAGAAAGTTATACCGGGCGCTTTTTATAAGCCCCGTTTATTTTTATATTCGATTCCTTAAATAGGTGGCGGATTATTTTTGTCCGGGCTTTGGTACTGCTATTAAGCTTCAGTGGCGTCGCACTCTTGTACATTTGTCCACCAGGGGGCATCTAGCGTTCCAGGGGAATTTTCGTTAGTTATACAACAGCTCCAAATTTGTTTTACAAAAGACCTCCGTCAACAAAAACCGTATCGTCCGCATTTCTTTCAAAGCATATATTTACTGTCCGGGTATCAGCACTGGTTTTATGAATTGTTTTACACAGGATTTTAATAAATTCACCCGGTTTCAGAAACAGGGGTTCGCTGTCTTTTATTTCAATTTTGAGTTCACCTTCCAATACTACGAACAGTTCGTCCGTATTGTTATGAAAATGCCATCTGTATTCTTCCTGCATAACTGCAATTCTCAAACAATGATCATTTACATTTTCAAGAATAATATTCTCATACACCTGGTCAACCTTATCGCTGATTTCTTTAAAACTTTTCTTAACTAAAATTTGTCGGGTGTCCATTTTTATACTTAATATTTTTGAATTATAACTAAGGTACTTGGCTTCCCGAACGTGTGGTTTACAATTCCGTCCGCCTGCTTGGATCGAACCCTTAAAGCAGCATCATTAAAAGTCGGCGGAGCAGTCGACGTCCGCCTCCATCCCCCTGGTGAAATGTTATTTTTTCTCCTTTAATTTCTCCCTGGCTCCAATAGTACCTGTCTTTACTTTTCCCGACCGCTCGTAATTGGCAATAATAACTCCGGTTTTTGAAACACAGGTCTCTGTTAATGTAAATGATGTTGGAATGGCGTCATTGTCAAACAACTTTTTCCCTTTACCAAGGATCAATGGGTGAATTTTGAGCCAGAGTTCGTCTACTAAATCATTCTTCAGTAGTAGCTGAATAAGCTTACTACTTCCCCAAACTTTAATGTCAGCACCTTTTGAATTTTTCAGTTTTTTGATATCCCCCAGGCTTTTAAGGAAAACTGTGTTTTTCCAATCTGACTGTTTCATGGTACTGGACATCACGTATTTTGTGACATCATTGATACCTGGCCATCCATTTGCATGCGCTGGCCAGTAACCAGCAAAAATCTCAAATGTTTTTCGGCCTAAAAGAAGGTCTGCAGGTTGCATCTGTTTTTTCATGACCTTACCAAAAACTTCGTCACCATAAGGTGCCACCCAACCGCCATATTTGAAACCTCCCGAGACATCTTCCCCGGGACCACCAGGTGCTTGCATTACTCCATCTAATGTGATAAATGATAAACCGATAATTTTTCTCATGTTTTGGTACCCCCTCTTATTATTTATTTTTAATAAACTGCTTCAAAAGTAGTTTTGTTACGATATAAATTTCGAGAAAAAATAATGTGCTGTAACAGTGTGAATGCGACAATTTTAGTAGCTGAATACGACTGGTATTCAGCGGCCTGATTAGTTTCACCTGCTTGTTGCTATAGCATTTAATTAATGGTTGGCCCAGACTATATTACTATATGCCCGGGTATTCTACTTATTTGAGGGAATTATTGGTTAAAGCCATCCCGGATTGATACTACATTCCACCACATGCGGTATTCCGCATCTTTAACAATTGTTGGTAAAAGTAGTAGTTTTCTAATGCGCGATGGTCAAGGATGCTTAGGCCTTCGCAGCTGCAGGATGGGACATCGCACCACTGGAAGGGCATGAAATCAAAGGAACAAAAGGGTAATATTGCTCCGGTTAATATTGTATTACCGAAGCCTGTTACTATCCCTTACCAGTTTCTCATCTTTATTAATTCCCCGGGCAGCAAAGAACAAGGCGATAATAATAACGAGGTGCGTTGCCGCCGTAATGGCGTATTCACCCTTGGTAAAATCCTGCACGGCCCGGAAATAGAAAAAAATGAGGAGCAGCTCAAGCAGGATAGCGGTTATGCATAGCCGCTTTTGCACCACCCTTGTTTTATACAAAAAAATGGTAATAAGGGTAAGCATACCTAAGGCGATCGTAGTGACCATCAGTGATAAATTGTCTGTCCCGTTAAGCTGGTGATATTGGTTATCCGGCAGGTAGGTACCGCTGTAAAAAGAAAGCTTTAATGTAAGAAAGGCCAGTAACGATGCTATAAAAAGCCACACAGATTGGATGCGCTGGATCATACTTTTTTTGTATTATTAATTAAAGCGTTGGGTGGTGCGATTGGGGGAAGACACCTTACAAAGCTGGTCATTGATTGTTACAATGAAGGATATAAAACGAACTGGTTCATAAAATCATTCACCTGGCCGCGGATCATGCTGATCACATTAGCATCGTCTGCATTCATCAGTACGTTGTCTACGGCATTTACCACGAACTGCATGTCTGCTTCTTTCATCCCGCGGGTAGTAATGGCAGCTGTTCCCACGCGGATACCCGATGTAACAAAAGCGCTTTTGTCATCAAAAGGCACCATGTTTTTATTGAGGGTGATATCCGCCTGAACCAATGCCTGCTCCGCTTTTTTACCACTGATATTCTTATTCCTGAGATCGATGAGCATTAAATGATTATCGGTGCCATTGCTTATCAGCTGGTAACCTTTATCCACAAAGGCTTTGGCCATGGCCTGCGCATTGGCAATTACCTGTTTGGCATAGGTGGTAAACTCATCTGTCAGGATCTCTCCGAATGCCACGGCCTTTGCTGCAATAATATGTTGTAAAGGGCCACCCTGTATACCGGGGAACACCGCCATATCCAGCAGGTTGCTCATCATGCGGATGTTACCTTTTATATCTTTCAACCCAAATGGGTTTTCAAAATCTTTTTTCATAAGGATGAGGCCGCCTCTTGGGCCACGAAGCGTCTTATGAGTAGTGGAAGTCACAAAATGACAATATTCAAATGGTGAGCTAAGCAAATCTTTCGCAATCAAGCCAGCCGGGTGGGCCATATCGCATTGCACAAAAGCGCCTACTTCATCCGCCACCCGCCTAATCCGGGCATAATCCCAGTCGCGGCTGTAGGCGGAGGCGCCGCAAAAGATGAGCTTTGGTTTAAAGGTTCTCGCCTTTTCTTCCAGGGTATCATAATCGATCAGCCCTGTTTCTTTTACCACACCATAAAAATGCGCTTCATACAATTTCCCGGAATAATTTACAGGTGATCCGTGCGTAAGGTGCCCGCCCATACTAAGATCGAGGCCCAGAATTTTATCACCCGGCTGCAATACCGCTAATGTGACGGCGGCATTGGCCTGTGCGCCGCTATGCGGTTGTACATTGGCATAATCACAATGGAAGATCTGTTTCAGGCGGTCGATTGCCAGTTGTTCTGTCTGGTCTACAAATTCACAACCTGCATAATATCTTTTACCCGGATACCCTTCTGCATACTTATTGGTCATCACATTGCCTGAGGCCTCTATTACCTGTAAGGAAGCGAAATTTTCTGAAGCGATCAGCTCAATGCCATGACGCTGGCGCTCTAACTCTTTCCTGATAATATCAAAAACCAATGTATCTCTTTGCATGAATTTTTATTATAATTGCAAATATACAAACGTGGGATTATTAATCGGAATGAATACGAATAAATAGCCGCGGCAACATGTATCATTTACACAAAATGAACTACTTTCACACACTGCTGTGCTTTAAACAAACCGGCTACCATTTTACCAGGCGGATCAGTAGAACAAATCATACAATATATTCCAGGTTCTTACTGTTAAATCGGGGTATCATTATGCCAATCATTATGGTCAGTAATTCTTATTATACACCAGCAACATTCATAATTAAATATTCGCGGTTGCGGATTAAGTTGTAAGTATGAAGGCGATTATTCCCGTAGCTGGAGCAGGTACCAAACTGCGCCCACACACATATACACAGCCAAAGGCCCTTATCCCTTTAGCCGGGAAAACTATCCTTAGTATCATCGTAGACCAGTTGCATGAAGCGGGTATCAATGAATTTATTTTTATCGTAGGATACCTTGGAGAAAAGATCCAGGATTATGTCAAAGCAAATTATCCTGACCTTACCTGTCATTTTGTTTACCAGAATGAGCGGTACGGAACGGGTCATGCGATCGACCTGGCCAAAGAAATAGTGGGTGAAGACCAGGTGCTGATCGTATTGGGCGATACGATCGCCGAATACGATGTAAGGGCGATGATCGATTCGCCCGATTCCATGCTTGCTATAAAAAAGGTGGATGACCCGCGCAATTTTGGCGTGGCTGAGATCGAAGAAGACGGTTTTATCACCCGGGTAGTGGAAAAGCCTGCCATCCCCAAAAGCAATATGGCCCTGGTAGGTATCTATAAAATAATTGAAACCCACGCACTTTTCATTTGTTTAAAAAAGATCATGGATAAAGCGGGTCGGTCAACCGGTGACCTTAGCCTCACAGACGCCCTCGAATGCATGATTCAGACCGGTGCCAAATTTAAATCCGTAAGGGTACAAAGCTGGTTTGATTGTGGTAAAAAAGAAACCATCCTTAAATCCAATGCAACCCTGCTAAAAAAGTTTGGCGGCAAGGTTGTCGGGATGGAAAATTTTGAGAATACCATCATAATACCTCCCGTAAGTATCGCGGAGGGCTGCAATATAAAAAATTCTGTTATCGGGCCAAATGTTACTATCGGAGAAAATACCATCCTTAATTATACCATTGTAAAAGAATCGATTATTGGCTCATTCTCCCGATTATATGATGTGGTACTGGATGATTCGCTGATTGGAAGTGATACGGGTATAAAAGGTGAAACGCGGTCATTGAACATTGGAGACAATACTGATATTGATTTAGGCTGATGAATAATTGTCTGCGTGATAATTCTTCATTCCTCCAGTTGTTCGCTTCACTAAATTCATATATCACAAACAATTACCAGGGCAACCCGGTTGTATTTTCCGCGAAACCGATTGAAACTTCTACAACCTGAACAGGGCCCCAAAACTAATCATGGATGCAAGCTTTTCCAATAGGATAACCCGCCTTTTTAATATCAGCTACCCCATCATACAGGCGGGCATGGTTTGGGCCAGCGGCTGGCGGCTTGCCAGCGCGGTGAGCAACGCGGGTGGCCTGGGCCTTTTAGGCAGTGGCAGCATGTATCCTGAAATGCTACGCGAACACATTATAAAATGCAAAGCTTCCACAAATAAACCTTTCGGTGTTAATGTCCCCCTCTTATATCCCAACATCGCCCAGCACCTGGAGATTATCATATCCGAAAAAGTGCCCATTGTTTTTACCTCGGCTGGTAATCCCGGCACTTTTACACCTTTATTAAAGCAACATGGAATAACTGTTGTGCATGTGGTCAGCAGCAGCAAATTCGCGGTAAAGGCCCAGGAATCCGGTTGCGATGCAGTGGTAGCAGAAGGGTTTGAGGCCGGTGGGCATAACGGGAGGGAAGAAACCACCACCATGGTACTGGTGCCCGTGGTTTGCAGTTCTGTTACCATCCCGGTAATTGCAGCAGGCGGTATTGCAACAGGCAGGCAGATGCTGGGCGCGATGGTGTTAGGGGCCGAGGGGGTGCAGATTGGTAGCCGTTTTGTTACGAGTATAGAAGCTTCATCCCACCTTGATTTTAAAAATGCAATTGTAAATGCAAAAGAAGGGGATACCGTGTTATCGCTTAAACAACTTACACCGGTAAGGTTGTTGAAGAATAACTTTTACCAGGAAATAAAAGTGGCTGAGGATAGGGGTGCAACCCCGTTACAACTACAAGCCATATTGGGAAATGGCCGCGCCAAAAAAGGAATGTTCGAAGGCGACCTCGGCCAGGGTGAGCTGGAGATCGGGCAGGTATCGGCACTCATTAACACCATTGAGCCGGCTGCTGAAATATTAAAAAAGTTATGGTTTGATTTTGAAGAGGCACTTCAAAACCCATTAAAATAAATTTTTATTATAGTTGGGCCGCCTGGATCATGACCTGCGGAATGCCCATTTGAACATTTCCTTCCAGGTAGCTTTTTTACCATACATTAAGATCCCGGTTCGATAGATTTTGCCGGCCATCCAGGTGGTAAACAGAAACCCGGCTACCAGCAGCAGCATGGATAATATTAGTTGCCAGGCAGGTACGCCGCTGGGTACCCTTCCCATCATCACGATAGGGGAGGTAAATGGAATCATACTCGCCCATACCATTACTTTACTGTCGGGAGTTGATAAATTACTTGACAGGATAATAAACGCAAATATGATCGGCATGGTAATAGGAAGCATCAGGGATTGTGCTTCCTGCGGGTCTTCATTGATCACACTGCCAATGGCTGCAAACAGGGAAGCGTAAAACAGGTAGCCACCTAAAAAATAAAAGACAAAACAACTGATTATAAGTGGCCAGTTGACACCGCTTATATTTTTTTGTAGATCAAGTATCTTCATGGCCATTGCGTTGTTTCCACCCATTGCCCCTGGCATTGACTTATTTGCTTCACCAGCCTGTTCAATAACTTCTGTAGGCAAAAATGCCGCGGCCGCAGACGACAATATCAAGATCAGAATCAACCATAAAAAAAGCTGTGTCAGGCCAACGGCAGCGATACCGATGATCTTACCCATCATCAGTTGAAACGGCTTTACACTGCTCACCATTACCTCAGCGATTCGGTTTGTTTTCTCTTCCATCACGCCTCGCATTACCATTGCCCCGAAAATAAACATGGTTATATAAATGAGTATCCCGCTACCAAATCCAACGCCATAGTTAACTGCTGCATTCACCTCTTCGGATTTTCCCTTCTCAAGGGTAATCCTGTTTTCAATGGTAAATGCCCCGATTGATTCTTTACTGATACTGTCGAGGGTGGCTTTATGAATACCCTTTTTCTGTAACTGGTTATTCTCAAACGCTTTGTCGAGCCTGTTTTCAATTATTTCCTTGCCATCCATTCCCAATTGTTTCTTTGAATGGATGGTAAATTTTCTTAAAAGAGTATCATTCTTAAGATCAAGCACCGCATCAAATCCTTTGCCCTCGAAATTTGTACTGTCAACATTGTTTATAAAATGAAAGATCACGTGGATAGAATCACTTTTTAAATTAGTTTTAAAAATGGGGGGGGCGTTTACCACCGCAATCTTTTTAAGCCGGTCTTTGGATGACATGGCAAAATACGCGCTGCCAAAAACGAAAAGGATCATTACGATCGGTAACAGGAAAGTGGACAGCAGGAAAGTTTTATTGCGAACCCTTGTTATATATTCTCTTTTGAAAATAAGCCAGATCTTGTTCATATAAATAACATTGTAAGGTATAATTACACTAATAATATTTTTCAATTAATGGCGCCTGCCCTATACGAGGCTATCAAAATAAAGCGTAAGACAGCCTGGAAATATATTTCATTAACTCACTTGCTGGAATTTTCTTGCTCCCGGCGTTCCTTCTACCAGTTTGATAAATATCTCGTTCAGGGAGGGCAAAACTTCGTTGAAAGAATTGATGGCAATATCCTGGTTGATGAAGAATTTCAGCACATCATTAGGCGTGCTATCATGCTGTAATTTAATTAGCAACCTGTTGGGTTGATGCCGGATCACTTCAAAAATATAGGTCATTAAATTTTCGGGCCCTGTCATTACGCCTAGCTGGTACATATTTTCCTTAAATGTATTTTTGATTTCCGTTACCGTGCCGTCCAGTATTTTTTCACCTTTATTTACAAGTACGATATGGTCGCAAATTTCTTCCACCTGCTCCATGCGGTGTGTGCTGAATATAACGGTGCTGCCATTTTTAGCGAGGTTAAAAATTTCATCTTTTATTAAATTGGCATTTACCGGGTCGAGCCCGCTAAAAGGTTCATCGAGTATGATCAGTTTAGGCTCATGCAATACGGTAGTTACAAATTGTAATTTCTGGCTCATACCCTTGCTCAGGTCTTCCACTTTTTTATTCCACCAGGTCTCCATTTCAAATTTAATGAACCATTCTTTTATTTTCCGGACTGCGTCCGTTTTGCTCAAACCTTTCAGCTGTGCGAGGTACAGTGCCTGTTCACCGATCTTCATTTTTTTATACAAGCCACGTTCCTCCGGCATATAGCCGATGTAAGCCACGTCATTAACAGGGTCATATTTTTTACCGTTAAAAATTATATGTCCGCTGTCGGGGTAAAATATTCCGGTGATCATGCGAAGCAATGTTGTTTTACCGGCGCCATTGGGGCCCAGCAAACCAAAAATGCTGCCTTGGGCAATATTGAAACTGATATCATCCACAGCTTTTTGCGTAGCGAAATATTTTTTCAGGTTGTGGAGCTCTAAAATATTCATTGATATTTAATTTGGGTGTAAGATTAATGAAAATAATCTGCAATAAATAAACGTGCAAACGGCTCAATGTAAAAATGGCTCAATTTCAATTTAAAGTTTGCTCACTGATAATATACCGTTAAAAAGACTTCGTATTTCCCTAATTTTCACTTTTTCAAATTTGTACCGAAATCTGTTTTGCCACACGCTCTCCATCCATCGCCGCGCTTATAATACCCCCGGCATACCCGGCGCCTTCTCCACAGGGATAAAGGTTCTTCAGTTGGGGATGGGTTAAAGTTTGATCATCTCTTGGAATACGCACAGGTGAAGATGTACGGCTTTCTGTTGCGACTACCACGGCATCATTGGTAAAATAACCTTTCATTTTTTTCCGAACCCGATAAAACCTTTCGCAAGAGCTGTATAAATAAAATCCGGCAGTACGTCACTTAATTGAACTGAAGATAACCCTGGGGGATAAGAACAGGCAGAAGCAGCGAAGCAGACAAGCGGTCATAAGAAAAATCAACCATCCGTTGCGCAGGTGCCCTGAACGCGCCACCACCAGCTGAAAAGCAGCGCTGTTCCACCATTTGCTGAAACCTCATTAACTCCAATGATCCATCGTCCCGACTTAGTATTTTATGTTTTTTCCCTTCTCTTGCTACGTCGGCAATTTCAACCTGCACTACCATACCACTATTGGCAAAGGGGTTGTTCCTTTTTGAAGGGCTCCAGCCATTCACCACCAATTCACTGGCGGAAGTGGCTGCCGGCGCAATAATACCCCCCGGGCACATACAAAAGGAAAATACGCCACGGCCCTGCACCTGCTGCACCAGGCTATAAGAAGCAGGGGGTAAAAATTCATTCCTGGCTGGTAGATGATATTGAACGTTATCGATCAGGGCCTGCGGATGCTCTACCCTTACGCCGAGGGCAAATGGTTTGGCTTCGGTCAGTATCTTTTTATCATGCAGTAATTCAAAAATATCCCTTGCGGAATGGCCGGTTGCCAGGATCACCGCATCGCCTCGGTAACTATCCCCATCCCGCGTAGTAACAGCGGTAACCTCCCCGGCTTTAATCACCAGGCCTGTAACTTTCTTTTCAAAAAGAAATTCGGCCCCGCTTCCTATCAGCAAGGCCCTCATCGCTGTAATGATATGGGGCAATTTATTGGTACCGATATGAGGGTGAGCTTCGTATAAAATTTTTTCATCAGCACCGAATTGTACAAAGAGGGTTAATATCCTGTCGATATCGCCCCGTTTATTGCTCCGGGTATATAACTTCCCATCACTATATGTACCGGCTCCGCCTTCGCCAAAACAATAGTTACTATCAGGATTGATAGTGCCTTCCTTGTTCAGGATCGCTAGGTCCCTCCTTCTCGCGCGTACATCCTTTCCCCTATCTAAAATGATAGGCTTTATCCCCAGTTGCACCAATTGAAGTGCCGCAAATAATCCGGCAGGGCCAGCCCCGATGATGACCACTTTCTTCAACGCATTGCTTACATTATCAAAATGAAATACCTGCTTTGCTCTTTCATGAAACGGCTCATCAATAAAAGCATTTACGGTAAGGTTAATCCAAATGGTTCGGCTACGCGCGTCTATTGATTTTTTTAAAACCCGGAAGCCGGTAACGCTACCCTGTTTTTTACCCGCTACTTTAGCAATGGCACCTGTTATGCTTGCCTCACTCGAGGCCTCGGACGGAAGTAATTTTAAAGAGATCTTCTGTTGCATATCCTGCATTCACAAAAAGGGCTTTGAAGAGTAGATTCCTCAAAGCCCTTTATAATTTGAAGTAGCCAATGAACTTTAATAAGCTGGTTGTCTTTATAATTTCAATTCCCCTTATGACCTGGTTAAAATGGCAGGTCATCTATCGCGTCAGGGGAGCTTGACGAAAACGTATCGAGTGGTTCCATATATTCAGTATCCGTTGCTGATTTACCCGACCCGGCGGAGGCTGTTTGCAATATTTGCTCTACCTTCCGAATGGGTTGGTAATATAATTTACCCGGCCTTCTTTTTCCCATTTACTACCTTTGATATTGAAATGCACTTTTATTTCATCCCCAATATTTACCTTGTCGATGATGGCGGTTTTATCCTGAACAGCCTGAAACTTAACATAGTTGGTAATTATTCTTCCTCCAATATCATCGCTTTTTTCTACCGCAAATTCTCTTGTTTTAAAAGTAGCGGTCTTTTGCATTGTATCATATTTGGCAACCAGTTTGCCCGTTAATTCATAGCTCATTTTTTAAATTTTATAGTGCGAAAGTAAACTTATTTGCCGATAAAAATATTTCCCTGGCCTTTTCAGTTTCGATTAAAAAAAATGTATACCTTTCTTCTTTCAACTCCCCTAAATTTTAATGTCACCTGCATCTTAATTCACTGTACAATCCTTTAGTTTGAATTGTACAGTATTTACCGGCCTGCCTCAATATCGCTTTGATAAGGTAAGCCAGGTAGATGAAGCATGTGCCTGTTGGTGTAAATTTTGGCAATGCCAATACAACGATAATTGCATCCTAACATCATGGCAGGCATCGAATTGTATTTGTTAAAACCTGTGCGAAATTTGATGAGAAATGCAATCTATAATTAGTTGAATTAAGCAGACCTGCAGATCGAAATGAATAGATTGTTTGATGAAAGAAAGATGCTGGAAAAAATCGATGGATGTAAGATGTCAAAGTATATAAACTAATTCTTACTGATAGCCGCACGAGCGAAGATTTTTTTAACAAAAAAGAATAACACAGGTTATTAATAGATGGCACGGTTATTACGCTTTTCAAAGCTCTTCAGCCGGATAAGGAAGATGGCCGTAGAGGATAAATGAAACTGAAATTTTCATGTCACAGCAATGAGGAAGTAGCAGTAAAAAGTAACAGGAATATTATGTTGGATGCTTACAGGAAGAGGTTGTATTAAGCTATGCAAGATTTGCACGGAATACGCTGGCAGGAGCAGATGCGACGATTGATATACCTGTTTATACTGATAAAAGTTTAAAAGTCTTTTTAAAGTTAATTCAGGGTGTGCACATGAAAAAATGTTCATTGATTTTTGGCCTTACATATGCAATTATTTTTTGTATAGCTCATCAAAGATAAGGCAGGGAAAAAAGCGCTTTTTAATCATCTAGTCAGGCTGGGTGGGCATTGTGTAAGAATGGCGGAATATCGTTTGTTTTTTAAATGAAAAAATAGGAAAACAGTAAAGACCAATACTGTGGTTATAGGTAAAAAAACAAGGGAATAAAAAATTGTTTTTTCAATAAATTATTTTGATATTCGCTGTCTTTCTCAAAAAACGTTTGGTAGTATTTAGGATGAGAATTTGCTACAGTCAGAGACTGGTATTAACTCAATATATAAATTGCTTCAGGAATAATGGATAAAGTTTTTGATAAGGTATGGGCTAATTGTTTAGAGATAATCAAAGACATAGTTGAGTGGCAGCATTATAAAACATGGTTCGAACCCATTAAACCCGTAGCATTGATCGAGAAGGTGTTAACGATACAGGTGCCGAGTCAATTTTTTTTCGAATACCTCGAGGAGCATTATATAAGTTTATTGGCAAAAACATTAAAAAGAGAATTAGGCAAAGATGCGCGCCTCGAATACAGGATCATGGTTGATAGCGGTAACAGTAAAAATAAGCCGCTTACAATGGATGTGCCCGGCCATGGTTTTAAATCTTATTCAAACAACGAAATGGATTTCCCTTTAGTCATAAATAACCCTGTTAAAAATCCTTTTGTGATCCCTGGTCTCAAGAAGATGCAAATAGATCCGCAGTTAAATCATGCGTATACATTTGACAGTTTTATCGAAGGGGATTGCAACAGGGTCGCTCGCAGGGCAGGAAAAACCGTTGCCGAAAAACCAGGCACCACTTCTTTTAATCCTTTGGTGATATATGGAGGCGTTGGCTTAGGTAAAACGCACCTTGCGCAGGCAATCGGTAATGATGTAAAACGTATTCACAATAACAAAGTCGTGTTATATGTAAGCTCTGAAAAATTTATCAACCAGTTTATCGATCATGGTCGCAACGGGGCCATCAACGACTTTATTCATTTTTATCAATTGATAGATGTTCTGATCATTGACGATGTACAGTTTTTTAACCGTGCCGAAAAATCACAGGATGCATTTTTTTCTATCTTCAATCACCTTCACCAAAGTGGTAAGCAATTGATACTTACAAGCGATAAACCGCCCAAGGACCTTGAAGGTGTGCAGGAGCGGCTCTTAAGCCGTTTTAGATGGGGGTTAAGTGCTGACCTGCAGGTGCCTGATTATGATACAAAAATCGAAATCCTGGAAAAGAAGATGAAGAATGACGGGCTCGAAATGCCAAGGGAAGTGGTGAAGTATATTGCCTATAATATCAATAGCAATGTGCGGGAACTAGAAGGCGCTTTGATCTCATTATTGGCACAATCTTCGCTAAACAAGAGAGAAATTGATCTTGAGTTGGCAAAAAAAGTATTACGTAATTTTGTAAAATCTTCCAGTAAGGAGATAACGATAGATGCCATTCAGAAAATGGTATGCGAATACTTTGATGTGCCCTATGATAAACTGCTTCAAAAAACCCGTAAACGGGAAATAGTCCAGGCCCGCCAAATAACCATGTTTTTATCCAAGGCGTTCACAAAAAATTCCCTCAAAACAATCGGCGAACATTTTGGTGGCAGAGATCATACCACTGTTATACATAGTTGCCAAACAGTAAAAGATCTTATGGATACTGATACACTTTTTAAAGAAAGTGTTATAGAACTTCAGCAAAAGGTTCAGTTAGCTGCTATGTAAGCCCCCTCTAAATCTCCCCCGATAGGGGAGACTTACTAACGCTCAATTCCGTTATTTTAAATTAGAAAAAATTTATGTAATCGATCATTGAGTTTTATTATCCCGCATTCATTCGTCTTTAATTTTTACTTTTTACTTTTAAATTGATAGTGTATTTTTGCCACCCTTAAATTATTATCAGGAGAGGTGCCTGTCCAAAGGACTCCCGTGGAGAGTGACTGAAAGGAACGGTTTGATTTTATGTTTTTGTGCATATATTTTGAAAAGTGAAAAAGATGGCAGGTATTATTACGGTAGCTGCGAAGATTTAGAAATTCGTGTTGCAAAACATAATTCTGGGCAAGTGAAAGCAACAAAATATAGAGCTCCATTTATATTGCATTATAAAGAAGAATTCTTATCACGTTCTGGAGCTTTTAAAAGAGAACAATTTTTTAAATCCGTAGACGGGCATAGATGGTTAAAAGATAATAACATAACTTAGGAGAGGTGCCTGTCCAAAGGACTCCTGTGGAGAGTGGCCGAAAGGAACGGTTTGCTAATTTGGAGAGGTGCCTGAGTGGCCGAAAGGAACGGTTTGCTAAATCGTCGTACGGGTT
>JBBJMD010000285.1:0-3795 GCA_037719925.1 Ferruginibacter sp. | reverse complement strand
AGGAAGTGGATTTTGAACTAAAAGAAAGCGATGTTAAAATGGAAACGGCGCGAAGTGGCGGAGCTGGAGGGCAAAACGTGAATAAAGTTGAAACCAAGGTGTTCCTGACACATAAACCGACTGGCATCGTAGTAATGTGCCAGACAGAAAGAAGCCAGCTTGGGAATAAAGAGAAAGCAATGGATATGTTAAGGACACGGTTGTATGATGAAGAAGTACGGAAAGCGGAGGAGGCCATTGCACATAAACGCAAAAGCCTGGTAAGCACCGGTGACAGGAGCGCGAAGATTAGAACCTATAATTTTCCCCAAGGCCGTGTTACAGATCATCGTATCGGGCTTACTGTTTATAACCTGGATAATGTCCTGAACGGGGATGTTCAGGATTTTATCGAAGCACTGCAATTTGCTGAAAATGCAGAAAAAATGGCGGCTGAAAATTGATGCTATGTATTAAGTAAGGTATTAAATGTAAAGAATCAGGTGGTTAATGCCCAAATAAAGGGTGGTTGATGGACCCCGGATAATAGTGCAGGCCATTATAAATTGACCGTTAAGCAGTCAAAGTTGCTTAAACCACTGCCAGCATGCATTCGCGCCTACACACCTGATCAATTAAATTTTTAGTAATCACCGTCTACTTTCTTACCCCTCGAATTCCATCCGTTTTAAATGATGAATGATGCAGGCTCCCTGCAGTACCATGAATAAATCAGTTTAACCTTGTAGAGCCTTTGGCACTTACCAGTTGGGGCATTTTATGGATTATGTGCCTCCCCGATGAGTAATATTATCACCAGTATTGTAAAGGATGGATACAATCAATTCCTGGAACAGTTTATTTTAATTGGAGGGGCGGGACTACATTTTTCCGTATACCATAAACGAAGCAAAATGAACTTTTACGAACTGTTCCAAATTGTTAAGACTGGTAAATTTGACTAAGTCGGAAGTTTAGAAAGTTCATTTAAAATGATGAGAGGCTGGTAGTCATGCAATTATGCATATAAATATGCCGGCGAAATAAATCACCAATTTTGCAGATAATTCCTAGATAATTTGACTATTCGCCTGATTAAATGTTCGATTTTTAAATAATTGTTAAAGCAACAAAAGATTAATTAGTTTTTATATTTTTTTTAAAGGAATGATATAACTTTATGTGATAGAGGAAAATGGGGTTTTTTGATTTTAATAAAAAGAGTATTTATTTATTTAGGATTAAAAAATATGCATTTAATATTTATTAACAGAAGTTCGAAACGGTTGGCATTCCATTTGTATAATAAATAAAGGAACACATAAAACAAGATATTTAATTTTTTCTCATAAGCAGTTAGTTTTGGTAAACGGCCCCTGTCTCTACAGGGGCCTTTCTTTTGAAAGTAAGGGTGCTTTCGATGGTTCTATCATTTTCGCCACGGTATTTTCCGGCTCCCGTCCCAAGCCAGTGGTTGGGTGGGCCACCAACCCCTCAATAATTAAAGATCGGCGTAAAGAAAAACAGATTTTTAGATTCCGTTTGTTAAGTGTCAGCGTTTTCCCCCTAATCGAGGGGGATTTTGGCAGGAACATAGGAACCCATTTTGCCAGGGTATCATATCCTGGAGATTTATCACCCCGTTCTTTTTTCCTGGAATAGAGAGTACGATTTTTTTGCACCCTTCCAAAATGTAACCACTTATAATTGTGAATTTCTACAAAACAAATGACTACTATTTTGACGCTTGCAAAGTATAATCACAAAAGTGTTTTACTTTTGGTCAGGTTTTAGTTCGGTACAAAACCTATTTTTAATAAAATTTATTTCAATTTATCGATTTGGCTACAACAGCATCTGAAAGAAAATCTTTCTTCAAACGAATAGGCAGTGGGAAGGAAAAGGAAGAAGAGTCAGAAATGACCTTTTTCGACCACATTGAAGAATTGCGCTGGCACATTGTGCGTTCCATAATCGCGTGGCTCACGGCAGCCATTACTATTTTTGTTTATATAGATTGGATATATGACCATGTCATTTTAGCCCCGGCTAATGATAAATTTATCACCTATGGAACACTTTGCCGCTTTGGCCGCTGGCTGCATTTGGGTGATAATTTTTGTATGCCTCCTGTGAAAATAGATTTCCAGGTTAATACGGTGAACGGAACTTTTACCTCGGCAATATCTATTGCGATGATCGGTGGGCTCATCGCCGCATTTCCATACCTTTTTTGGGAAGTGTGGCGCTTTATCAAACCTGCGCTTTCACCAAAGGAAAAAAGGTATGGCCGCGGCAGCATTTTTTGGGTGTCCATTTGCTTTTTCACCGGCGCCGCATTTGGCTATTATTTACTGGCACCATTTACGTTCAATTTTTTGGCCAGCTTCACCCTGGGAAAAACAGGAATGATCCTGTACCGGCCCGCTCTCAATGACTATATCGATAGCCTCACCAATTTGATGCTTGGATGTGGAATCGCCTTCGAACTTCCTGTACTAACCTATGTACTGGCAAGGATCGGTCTTGTAACGGGGACTTTTCTGAGGAAATATTTCAAATTCGCTTTGGTGATCATCCTCATGGTATCCGCGATCATCACCCCTTCACCCGACTGGACCAGTCAATTTATAGTCGCCATCCCACTCGTATTATTGTATTGGGTAAGTATCATCCTGGCAAGCCGCGTTGAAAAAAGAAGGCTGAGGGAAGAAGAAAAAGAATGGAGTTAAAGTTTATATCTCTTCAAATTTTTTAGGCCCCGGAAATTAATTTAGGTTTAATTTTACTGAACGGGTAGGTCCATTATCAGTTAACCAATTATTAAATCAATTAAGATGACTCCTTTTAACTTACAATTGCCTATTGCCATTGGTTGCGATCATGCAGGATTTGATTGCAAGGAAGACCTGATTTCTTTATTGGAAGGTGAAGGGTTGGTATTTAAAGATTTTGGTACCTACACTAAAGATTCTGTAGACTATCCTGATTTTGCCCACCCGGTTGCAGCTGCGGTAGAAACTGGACAGGCCGCTTTTGGCATTTTATTATGTGGCAGCGCTAATGGTGTAGCTATCAGCGCTAACAAGCACCAGGGTATAAGGGCTGCTATCTGCTGGGGTGAAGAACTTGCGGAACTCGCGCGTAAACACAATGATGCCAATGTTATCTGTATTCCGGCCCGTTTCGTACGGGATGGTGATGCAGAAAAAATGCTCGATATTTTTATGAATACCGCTTTTGAAGGTGGCCGTCACAAAAAAAGGGTAGATAAAATCGCCTGTTAAGATCTTTATTGATTATCCCTGCGCCGAAGGATGAGCCTGCATTAAAATCACCTGTACTTCACGCATCGTTTTTCAAAATGTTTTCATGAAAAAATTTATTCACCTTGCCCTTGCCATGCTTTGCATGCAGAATATTTCTTTTGCCCAGGATGACAACGCTTCCAGGTTTGCCGCTACGATTACTACGAATGACCTGAAAAAACATTTAACCATTATTGCCGGCGAAGAGATGGAAGGCCGGGAAACCGGCACAGAAGGCCAAAGGAAAGCTGCCACGTACATAGAAAGTCAGTTCAAACAAATTGGATTGCTTTCTCCGGACACTTTAAAAGGGTACCAGCAGATGTACCCGCTTTTCCAGGATAGTCTTATCAACAGCGAACTGAAGATAAGAGGGGCAAGGGCTGAATTAGGGAAAGATTTTTACAGCCAGGCAAGCATGAGTGAAAACAGCCGGTTCAAGAGTAAAAAAATAGTATTTATCGGCTACGGGATCGATGATAACAGTTATACTGATTACTCCGATGTT
>JBBJMD010000284.1:0-3851 GCA_037719925.1 Ferruginibacter sp. | reverse complement strand
ATTATTTGCAATCCCCCGTTCTTCGTAGGTGATCTTAAATCGGGGAATAAAAAAAAGGATGCAGCCAGGCATGACACCTCGCTTACCCTACAACAATTGCTAATGGTAATTGACAACCACCTTTCTTTACAAGGATCTTTTGCCGTGCTCCTGCCTTATCCCCGGCTTGGTTTTTTTACAAAACTGGCTGCCGCTGCTAATTATTTCCTAAATGAGCAGCTATTGATCCGTCATACGGATACTCACCCGTTCTTTAGAGGCATATTGTTTTTTAGCCGAAAGAAAACAGCTGTTACAAGTAAGGAGTTGGCAATTAAGGAGGCCACGGGTGCTTACACACCCGCATTTATAAAGTTACTGGAAGATTATTATTTGCCGGAAGGGTTGGCAGCAACGGAAAAGTGTTTATAGGAGCCCTGCATATTCCTTCAAGTATTCGTAGCCGTTAGTTAGCATCCCTTCTTTTACGATCGTTGCATTGCGGATAGTTTCGCTTCCTCCCTTACGCATATCAGCCAATACGAATTTGATAAGTTGTTCACCAAAATACCGGCTTGCATCCCTCGGCAATTCATTGGGCAAATTGCCTACAGCCATCACATCCACGGAGTTAGGTAGGTAGGGTTCCGTTCGCTGGAATGTATACCGGTCTACCCCGTAGACAGGTTGAGCGATTGTGGCATCCCCCAGGTTACATGGTATCGAGCCGCCCAGGTCGTCTGTGATATCTGCAATCGTAGCAATGCGAAAATCAGCAACCGGCATATCTTCTGTTTCAAAAAGGCGGGGCACGTGATGGTCCCAGTACACGCCATTGATAAGTAAATCAGTGTGTGGAATGAAGGCTTTGAATTTGCAGGTATAATTTTGAGGGTTGGCATGGAAATCCTCCCGGTTATACCTCCCGGATTCTTTGTGAGCGTAGAGATCGGTTCCTTTTAAATGAACATAAACCGGGTAGGTAAATTCCCGCTCTAAATATTCTGCCGCTTCCACTTCATGTATCCCCAGCAGGTTCATTATTTCCAATACGCCATGTGCAACACGGCCGCTTCCTGTAACAACAATTTTAATTATGGGAACATTTAATCCAAAATAAGTATGTACCAGCTTTTGAAAACTATTTACCGAAGCAACCCGCTGCAATTTAAATAAGCCGGTTCGGTTACCGTAGGCGAGCATCCCGTTGTGTGCTCCAACGATCCCGGCAAAAAACCCAAATCCGATGATCCGGGTGCCATCCGAATGTTCGAGGCATTCGTAATCAATTAAAGTGATTTTTTTTTTAACGATCTCTCTTAGCAGGTTCTGATTAAAGGGCTGCAATTTTTTTGTATGGGAGAAAAAGATGTAGGTCTTTCCTTCAAGCAGCATTTCGACCGGTACTTCTTTGATACCCATCAGGACACTGCACCGGTTCATATCTTCTGTTACTTCCACGCCGGCGATTTGGTATTCTTTATCGCTGTAGCACCGGATATTACTAGGTTGTATCGTTATGCTAACATCAGAAAAATTCCGATGGAGCCATTTGCATTGCGCAGGAGTAAGGGCAACCCTACTATCTGCAGGTGACTTGCCTTCCCTTATTAATCCGATTGTTAACATCGCCGCTAATTTACTGCAATTTATCGTCAATTTAAGCGGTGCAACCTGGAGGCCCCTTACCGGTTAAATATCTAACGCTAATAAGGAAATTTCCGGGTTGACAACAGGTTGGTGTGCTATTATATTAAAAGATATATGGAGGGAAAAACTGCAGTTGAACCCTTGCTTGCTATAAAGGGAAAGGAAACAGAAAATTGAATATTAAAAATGTCTCTTTTGAATGGGTGAAATTCTATTAACAACAGAAAAAATTTCTGTTGTATTTTGGACAGAATGAGCGATTGACGTAATATTGCAACCCTGTTGTAAGCATTATAACTGTATTACAAACAGCCATTGCCCATGTGGCGGAATTGGTAGACGCAGCAGACTCAAAATCTGCCATTCGCAAGGATGTGAAGGTTCGATTCCTTTCGTGGGCACTTAGCCATCTTTTTAAGGTGGTTTTTTTATGCCCGCAAGTGTTGAGCCTGGATTTGACAATTGAACGGAAAATTTTATATAGTTAGTTTCCTTACCTTCAACTTCATTTCACCAGGTCATATTTTTTTCTATCCTAGAAAGGCCCTCTTTAGCTAATTACCTTCGCTAATTTTTACAAGATCAACCCAAATTCAGTCACATCTTGAAGTCACTATTCATTTTTAAAAAAGCATTCTCAGGTCTGTTTTTTATATTTTCATTTAATTATTGTTACAGTCAGGGAGGTCAACTTGATCCAAGTTTTGGTAACAAGGGAATCGTAAAAACAGATATGGGATCCGCAGTGGCCCAGGTGAATGTTTATCACGATCTTTTGTTGGATTCGGCGGGCAATGCCTACCTGATCGGTCAGCGGGGCGGAATGACTCAAATAACAAAAAAGTTAGCAGATGGCACCCTGGATGTGAGCTATGGAAAAGCAGGAACTTTTCTAACAATACCTGTTATTGACGCACAAGCTTTGATGCAGGAAGATGGAAAATTAATCATTGCAGGGTCTACCAGGAATTTATATATATTTAACAACTACCTGGATTTTTTAGTGGTGAGATTGAATACTAATGGAAGCCTTGACAGTTCTTTTGATGACGACGGCTTTCAAATCACAAATTTCGGGATGGATGATGTTGTTACATCAATGACCCTCCAGCAAGATGGCAAACTTCTTGTGGCCGGATACACAACCGACTATTACCTGCAGTACCCGTACCGTGTCGTTGCCCGATACACTTCCGATGGAACAATGGATACTGATTTCAATGCCGACAGGCCTAACACCGCAATTTCAGAGGCCTATACATTCCTTACATCGGTACATTCCCAAACCGATGGAAAAATTATCCTTGGAGGACCCAACAACAACAACGTATTCGTCATTTCAAAATTGAACATTAACGGTGATTTTGATAGTAGCTTTCAGGAAAATGGAAGGCTTACTACCATATTTGGTTGGCAGCCGCCATCGACGATAGTTTAAATTTCAGAGCTTGGATTGAAGTACGGGATGAATTTATATATAACAGTCATGATAGATAGATTGGTTAACAAAGGGAATTAAAAATTACCTTAGTAATTAAATTAATCTTGAGTGAGACCAAACATCAGTTTACTATTGCAGGTGTACCTGGCGAATTCAAAAAAGAGTTTACCTTTTTGCCCGAGCCGAATAAACAATATTCTCTCTTAATGATATTAACCATTTTCAAAAGCATTATTTACAATGAGCGAAAAATTAGAAACCTCAAAAACTACCGGTCCACATTCGCAGCTGGCTAAACTTGCAGGTACCTGGGAAGGAATGGCCACCACCTGGTTCGAGCCCGATAAAATAGCGGATCAATCGCCGGTGTCCGGAAGTATGCGGCTTATACTTGACGGCCGGTTCATACTTCATGAATACAAGGGTAGTTTCACGGGTAAGCCCCTGGAAGGAATGGCGATATATGGTTATCACCTGGAGTTAAAAAAGTTCCAGGGTGCATGGATTGATAGCTTTCACAATGGCTCGGCAATTATGTTTTCAGAAGGCACAAGATCAGGTGAGCAATTAAAAATGCTCGGCAGTTATGCTTATGTAACTCCGGAGGCAGAGCAGCACTGGGGCTGGCGAACAGAAATTGAAATTATACAGGAAGATGAAGTAAAAATTACAGCCTATAATATTTCACCTGGCGGTGATGAAGCTAAAGCTACCGAAACAGTTTATAAAAAGGTGCAGTAAAAGCCTGCAGCGAGGTACAAATACTTCGGTTAAGCATCTT
>JBBJMD010000098.1:0-14736 GCA_037719925.1 Ferruginibacter sp. | reverse complement strand
ATGCCCGGATGACCGTAAAGGAAATTGCGGAAATGATACACCTTAGTACAACACCTGTGCACGAGCGCATCAAGCGAATGGAGACCACCGGGGTGATCAAGCAATATGCTACGCTGCTGGATCACAACAAGGTAAAGAAAGGGCTGATGGTGATCTGTTATGTATCGCTTAAGGAGCATAACAAAAATGCCGGTGTTAAATTTATAGAAAGGATACAGGCGCTGAACGAGGTGATAGAATGCTATAATATATCAGGAGAATTCGACTTTATGCTGAAAGTAGTATCAGAGGATATGAATGCCTATTATGATTTTCATGTAAATAAACTTAGCCAGATAGAAAACATGGGCCATGTACAGAGTGTATTTGTAATGGGCATCATCAAGCAAACACACCAGCTGATTTAATGGAAGGTACCCTGTAAAGTTAAGGTTTCTTTTTAGGCAGGTGCGTACTCATCGATGTCGAAACGAAAGTAACCTGCTGAAATACTTTATTATAAAAAGTCGTGCTAAGGCCAACTTCCCGGATGCAATACATACCCGCTACACAGTACCGGTCGTCGTCGATTGACCGGCTACCCTGCCAGCATCTTTAAAAACTCATCCTTTTTTCTCCTGGCCACATCAATGATGGTTCCATCCTGCATGATCACCTGCCCGCCCTGGGCTTTTACATATTTCTGGATATAATTTAAATTGATGAGGTGAGAATTATGGATACGGTAAAAGCGGTAGGGTACCAGCATATCTTCAAAGTCTTTCAGCAATTTTGTTACAATGATCGGTTTGCTTTCTTTAAAATAAATTTTGCTGTAATTAGAGCTTGATTCAACATGAAGGATATTTTTTATCGGGATAAATTCGAGCCCTTCCGAGGTTGGGATGGCAATTTTATCTTCCTGCGATTTTTTATCATTCATGGAAGTTTTCAAAATCTCGATCTTTTCTTTTGTTTGGGAAAAATGAAGTTTACCCAAACGGTCCACGGCCATTTGCAGGTCCTTAATAGCAATTGGCTTCATCAGGTAATCAAAGGCGCTGATGCGTATGGCATCAACTGCATAATGATTATAGGCCGTAGTAAAAATGATTTCAAAATCACAATGGCCAAGTTCGTCCAGCATACGGAAACCGCTCATCTTGGGCATTTCAATATCGAGGAAAATAACGTCGGGCTTGTGGTGCCTGATCAGCAGCATTGCTTCTTCCGGTTTTTGCGCCATAGCCACTACCTGCAGGTCCGGGCAAAATTCATCCAGTTTTTGACGCAGGTTTTGCAGGCTGCTTAGTTCGTCGTCTACGAGTATCGCTTTTATTTTTTCCATATCAAATAACTTTTATTTTAACTGATACAAGGGTTCCCGCTGGTATACCTTTGTCATCATAAAGGTCCGTGAGTATGATGTTTTCCGGGCCGCTGTTAGAACCATTAAAAATCTGAACCCGGTTTTCGGTTATCTTTAAACCCACACTTTTATGATAGGGCTTATTCTGGCTGTTATACGTTTCAGATTGCAGCCTCCCGATACCATTGTCTTCAATTAAATATTGAATGAAATCGCCGGCAAGGCTAACGGCAACGGATAACTTTAAATCGTTTCGCTCACTGTGTGCAAGGCCATGTTCAATCGCATTTTCCACATAGGGCTGTATTATCAGGGATGGTACTTTGTAATCCCCGTTTTGAAGAACCGGGTCCATTTTGGTTTCATAATAAAATTTTTTATTGAAACGTAATTGTTGCAGGTCAATGTACAATTGCAATGCTTCCATATCCTTTGAAAGCGGTAGCAATTCATTCCTGCTGCTATCCAGAATGGTTCTGATGAGCCTTGCGAATTTATTTAAATAATCACTCGCCAGTCTTTTCTCATTTTGCATCATGAAATTTTCAATACTATTGAGGCTATTGAAAATAAAATGCGGGTTCATCTGGGACTGCAACGCCTGCATTTGCATTTCAGCGATCTGTTGTTTAAAGGTGGATTCCATGCGTTTCTTTTTCGCCCGGATAGATTTATGGATAAAAAACGCAATGCCAATTATCAGAATGAAACATATCGCAAGGGCAAGCAGCAAAGCATTTTTGATACTGATCTCTTGTTCCTGGATTTTCGATAATTCTTTTAAATGTTGATTTTCAATTTCCTTGCGTTTTAACACCCATTCTGATTCCTGGATGATAATATTTCTTTTATTGCGCTCGGAAAACAAGGTATCAAAAGCGGAACGATGAAGCCTGTAATAAAAAAGTGATGAATCCATTTTTTTCAGCTCGTCATACACATTCGATAATTCTAGTGCGGCATTCGCCTGTCCTTCCAGGAAATGGTTTTTTTGCGATTTTCAGTGCGGTATCAAGTATGCCGATTTTTTTGGCCGGGCTCATCCCGGTCAGGCTTGGCCTGGCAAGATAAACCTGAAAACGTTCCGCAGGTGTTTTGTGCGTTTGCCTGTTCTAAGGCTATCGAAAAATAATATGTGCTGAATCGAAATCTTTTTTAATCGCCTTCAGCTTCCCAAAACCCGTATAGAACTGTGCAAGAATATAGTTTTCCTGCGACTTCATCGCAAAGGGCATTCCTGATACAAGCATTTCCCTCGCATTCGAATATTTTTTTTCTTCCATATCGCATTCGTGAAGCAGCTCATAATTAATAGCAACACCGCGCCAGGCGCTTAACCGGGTATTGAGGACTATTGCTTCCTTTGTATACTTCCGGCTTTTTTCATAATCTTTAAGTACTTTAAAATTGTCGCCAATATTATTCAGGGACACCGCCTGCAACCTTACGGCATCACACAGCTCCGCGTAATCAATGGCTTTAAAATAGGCTGTATTGCTGGATTCAAAATTGGCTGAATTTGAAAGCAGGATGCCGAGGTTTATCTGCGCCAGCGACTTGCCATAATTAAAATGTAGGCTATCGCTGAGTGCCGCAACTTTTTCATAATAACTGTAAGATTTTTTTACATCAATTTCACTACTTCGGTAGCTAATGCGGTGAAGGGTTGCAATATGTTGTGAATCAATTGCAGGATGCTCCTCGATCCACCGGGTAAGGCTGTCAATAAATGTATTCTGGGCAAAAGAATTTTCGGCAATAGCAATACTTAAAAGGAGGATAACAATTTTTTTTACCATGCGAATACTGATGATTAATATACAATTTCCATCAAAAAGAGCCCCGCAATAACCTCTCCCCGAAGGATTATATTATCTCAACTGTTAATATAAAAAGGATATAATTTGCTGCTGGCTATAGGCAATCTATATAAAATTAATTAATGAAAAACGGGTGTAGCTCTTTTCTTCATAACTGGTACGCAGAATTGTGTAACCGGGTAAAATAAAAAAGTAGATGGTAAGGTTTTCCAGTTGCATCGTCCATCTAATGTGAACATAAAATGCGGGCCGCATTACCTTTTCAGTCGGAGTGCATGCCGAGTTTCAATTGATTTGCATCTTTACTTTACAATAGTTAAAACCAGGGGGAGAGGATGGGGGGTTTATAAATGTTCCTGTATTGGCAGGTTTATTTTATCATTATTTTCAATTCTGGTGCAAAAAACCGGCGGCCCTGTTTATCAAATACAATAATATCAAAAAAATACAATTCCTCTCCTGTGTGCAATCCTTCACTAATGGTAGTTTGCCACACCGGGGGCAAAGGAGTAACGGTAAACCTGCTGGCAGCTATATCTGTTTGGGGAGAAGTTTTACCGGTTTCCTCATTCTCCGTAACACCTATCCTTGTATAAACCAACTGGTAAGAAGAGATCGCGTAATCAACTTTATTGATGTCTGTAATTTTTAACGGAAGGGTAATCAGCTTTCCTGCTTCAGTGGCATCAAGGGTGCCGGTTCCGGTGAATGTTCCAAGCCACGATTTTACCAATGGCTTTTTGGGTTTCGAAGCCGGAGGCGCAGAGGTTTTAACTGGCTTTTGTGCAATTAAAACATTTCCTGTTAAAGAAATCAATCCAAGAAGTGCAAAAACAAGGTAAAATAATTTTTTCATCCGTCTGGTTTCTATAACAAACGAAATTACTGGCTAATTTTTACAAAAAATGTTAATTCAGCGCAGCAAGGCTCTCTTCGATAGTGCGGATCCTGTCTTCGGCATCTGCCTGCTTTTTTCTTTCCAGTTCTAAAACTTCCGGCCGGGCATTTTGTACGAAACGCTCATTGCTCAATTTTTTTTGTACACTTTGCAAAAAGTTTTGCTGGTATACCAGATCTTTTACCAGGTCGTTTTTTAAGGTAGCGCTATCCCGGTGTTTTTCTGTAGCGAGATAAAATTTATCTTTTTCAATAGCCACAATGATTGTATTACTGGGGGGTTCCTTTACAAAATTGATACTGGCTGCATTTACCTGTTTGCTCAGGATATTTTCTATTCCTGCGTAAGCGGATTCATTGGTGGTTTGTATGTGCAAGACAATAGGATCTTTTGGCTTTACCTGGTTTTTATTCCGCGCATCTCTTAGTGTCGAGATTAGTTTTTTTAATAATTCACCCTTTGCCAATACTTCCGGTAGCAGCGGCTGGGCAGCAATTGCCTGTTTTACACAAATATCGCCTGGCTGTTCTTTTAGCAAATGATAAATTTCTTCTGTAATAAAAGGCATGAACGGATGCAACAGTTGCATCGTTTCTTCATAAAATTTAAGGGTATTACTGTATACGGTTTCTTCCACCGGCTGTTCAAGGCCTGGTTTCACCCACTCTAAGTACCAGCTACAGAAATCATCCCATATTAAAGAGTAAATTGTTTTTAATGCTTCGCTCAGGCGAAACTGCTTCATCAGTTCTTCAACTTCTGATTTCACCTGGTTCAGCCGGCTGTTAAACCAGGTGATCGCGAACTGGTGGTTGACAGGAAATGAATGATTACCACTCGTTGAATCTAATGATGTCCTTTTCGGATCATTTTCAACCTGTAGGCCTGGCGTTTGAATGCGTGATTGCCAGCTCCGCACCAGTTTTAATGCATTCCATAGTTTATTATTAAAGTTCCTTCCCTGTTCCAGCGCTGATTCGTCAAACATAAGGTCATTGCCGGCAGGGGAGGATACCATAACACTGAACCTCACTGCATCCGCGCCGTATTGATCTATCAGCGCGAGAAGGTCGGGGGAATTGCCCAATTGCTTGCTCATCTTTCTTCCTGCTTTATCCCTTACAATACCCGTAAAGTACACTTCCCTGAAAGGTTTTTGGCCGAGGTTAGCGTAACCCGCCATAATCATCCTGGCTACCCAGAAATATATTATTTCAGGGGCTGTTACCAATGTATTGGTAGGGTAATAATATTTTACTTCGGCATTTCCGGGTTCGCTAAATCCTTTAAACACCTGGAACGGCCATAGCCAGGCGGAGAACCAGGTATCAAGACAGTCATCGTCCTGCCGCAGGGGAAGCTTCAGGGTTTCGGGTTGCTCCTCATGCAGGTCTTCCAGGCTTTTGGCTACGTAGACCTTGCCGTCTTCATCATACCATGCAGGGATACGATGCCCCCACCAGAGCTGGCGGCTGATGCACCAGTCCCGGATGTTTTCCATCCAGTGGCGATACGTATTTTTAAATTTCGGGGGATAAAACCGGATATCTTCCTTAACCACCGCCTCCAGTGCCGGGCCGCTTATATCGCGCATTTTGAGCCACCATTGCATACTTAATCTTGGCTCCACCACGGTATCCGTTCTTTCACTATAACCTACTTCACTTGTGTAGTCTTCTACTTTTATCAAAAAATTTTCTGCCTCCAGTCGTTGTACAATTTTCTTTCTTGCTTCAAATATTTCCTCACCGACAAAGATCTGCGCGGCCTCGCTTAAGGTGCCATCATCATTTAATATGTCGATCACCTCAAGCTGGTGCTTTTGGCCAATTTGGTTATCGTTCAGATCGTGTGCAGGTGTAATTTTAAGGGCGCCGGTACCAAAATCCATCGTAACATATTCATCAGTGATGACGGGTATCCTGCGGTTGATCAACGGAACTATTACTTCCCTGCCATGCAAATGTTTATATCGTTCATCACCAGGATGAACACAAACAGCACTATCACCCATAATTGTTTCGGGCCGAACAGTCGCGATAATTATCGCATCCCTGTTTGCCGGATGCAGTGTATCCAAAACGTTTGCCTGAAAACTTGTTTCTATGCTGGTTGCGCCTGCGTTTGCTACAGCGTACCGTATGTAATATAATTTTTGCCTGGTTTCCTTTCTTATTACTTCTTCATCACTAAGCGCTGTTTTTGCTTTTACGTCCCAGTTAATCATTCTTTTGCCACGATAAATACTACCTTTTTTATACAGGCCAATGAATATTTTGATAACCGACTGGTAATAATCATCATCCATCGTAAAGGTGGTCCTGTTCCAATCCAGGCTGCATCCTAACTTTTTTAATTGTTGTAAAATAATCCCCCCGTACTTTTCTTTCCACTCCCAGGCATAGGCCAAAAATTCCTCCCTGGTTAACGAAGATTTAGAGATACCTCTTTCCCGCAGCATAGCTACTACTTTAGCTTCTGTGGCAATAGAAGCGTGATCGGTACCTGGCACCCAGCATGCATTTTTACCGTGCAACCGGGCCCGGCGGATAAGGATATCCTGGATAGTATTATTAAGTGCATGCCCCATGTGCAGCACCCCCGTTACGTTGGGCGGCGGCATCACGATAGTATATGGTTCCCGCCCGTCTGGCAAACTATTGAAATATCCTTTATCAATCCAGTGCTGATACCAGTTCGCCTCAACCTCGTTGGGTATATAATTTTTTGACAACTCCATTGTTGGTTACTATTTATTTCTGCTATTCATTAAAACAATTGCAAATGTACGGATTGACATTTCATTTTACTTCGGGTGAAGCCCTTGTTGAATTAACAGGTATGCGCAATCAGGTGCACCGAAAGAGTTCTTTACCTGGGTTGACTGGAAAACACAGCTGCTGCCCGGGCATTGTTTATATTTGCAGCCTTAAATTTAATTGTTGCAAACTGTTCATCAAAATCTTCGCCTCCAAAAAATTATCACTGGTATCGGCATATTGCTTTTTATCATTAAAGTGACAGCATGGTACCTGACAAGGTCCGTAGCTATTTTAACAGATGCACTTGAAAGTACGGTGAATGTGATCGCGGGCCTGATCGGTGTTTATAGCTTGTTTGTTAGCGCCAAACCGAAAGACCATGATCACCCTTATGGCCATGGCAAAGCGGAATTCCTTTCGGCGGCCGTAGAAGGCACCCTGATTTCGATTGCAGCCCTGGTCATAATTTATGAAGCCGTCAACAGTTTTCTTCACCCGCCCATCATACAAAAATTAGATTATGGTATTCTTCTGGTGGCTTTTACCGGTGTTGTAAATTATATAGCAGGTTTTTATTGTATCCGTACAGGGAAAAAAAATAGTTCACTTGCGCTCATCGCGAGCGGCAAACATTTGCAAACCGACACTTATACAACGGTCGGTATAATCACTGGGCTCCTACTATTGTATTTTTTAAAATTATGGTGGATCGATAGTGTGATTGCTATTCTGTTCGCATTCATAATTATGTTCACCGGTTACAGGATCATCCGGAGTTCCGTATCGGGTATTATGGATGAGGCAGATAGTACATTGATGAAAAAAATGGTGTTGCTGCTGAATGAAAACCGGCGGGAGAACTGGATCGACCTGCACAACCTCCGTATCATTAAATATGGCGGAACACTTCACATCGACTGCCATCTTACCGTTCCATGGTATCTTAATGTACTGGAAGCACATGCCGAAATTGAAGCTTTATCGCAACTTGTAAAACAAGAACTGGGCGAATCAATAGAATTATTCGTACACAATGACCCTTGTCTTACTTTTAGTTGCTATATCTGTAGCAAACACGACTGTAATGTGCGCCAGCACCAGTTTAGAGAAAGGATTGAATGGACCATGGAAAATATTACCAAGGACCATAAACACCAGATCGCTGAAAGCTAAGGATGGGTATTGAAGCTTGCAATACCCTTCGGGTATTAAATCTCAAACAACTTTGCTACGCCAAATGCGGCGGCGGCAGCCATAGCCCCGATCAACATTACCTGTATTGCTCCCCGCCACGGATTAATACCGGTAATCTTGCTTTTGAAATACCCGAATACGAAAAGGCATACCAGGGTAGCCACAACGGATATTTCCAAAGCCGCTAAAGAAGTGTCTATAAAAAAATAAGGGCTCAAAGGAATAACCCCACCTGCGATATAAGAAAGCCCAATGTTCAAAGCGCTTTTAGTTGCCCGTTTAGGATCAGGCTTTTCGAGGCCCAGTTCATATTTCATCATAAAATCAACCCATCGGTCCTTATCCTGTGAAATTTCTTCGGTAGCCTGTTCCTGCAGCTGTTTACTTAAACCGATATTAGCAAAGAATTCTTTGGTTTCCGCAATTTCTATCGCCCTTAGATTTTCGACCTCATCATATTCCCTTTTTACCTCACTGGTATAATGATCCTGCTCCGTTTTACCGGACAGATATCCGCCGAGCCCCATGGCAATACTGCCGGCACATATTTCCGCTATACCGGCAATTACTATTATGCTGCTGTTGGGCACGGCGCTGCTTAAACCAGCAGCCAGGGCAAAGGGGACCGTTAAGCCATCGCTCATCCCAATTACTATATCCCGTAAAAAATCTGTGCTTTTTAAATGTGATTCCATATGAGGGTGATGAAGATGGGTATCCATGGTACTTAATTTATGTTTGCCGGTAAAGATATAAAGTAAAATAGGGCAGCCAGGTTAAATCACATTTAAACAATCTGCAAGGAATGCCTTTTCCAATGACCTGAGAAAAAGTTTACTATTCTATATTTATAATGGAATCAGCAAGAAATGACCCATACGGTAAAAAGAATCTTGAGGAGGGAGCATTGCTTTATTGCCCCCAAAAAAAATGCCCGATTGATCACAATCGGGCAAGTAGGGTAAATATAGGTTCAATGAGGTTATTATTCTTTAAGGAATCTGAGGGTTTCACTTTTCGTCTTTGTCTTCATCTGCAAGTTGTAGACACCATTTGGCAAGCTGTTGATGTAAACAGGAAAACTACCGTTTGTAAGTAAAGAAACCTTTACTTCTTTTAATTTCCTTCCGCTGACATCGGTAATAATAAAGGTGGCTTTTTCATTTTCTCCCTGTGCGGTCACATACAAAATATTTTGTGCAGGATTAGGAAACACCTTCCAGGTAAAGAGTTCACTCCTGATGGTTGCAGTAACAATCTCACTATAATTAAAGGTTCCGTCTATGTCAATTATTTTCAACCGGTAAAAATTAATTCCGGGTAAAGGCTGTACGTCAGTTGTAGCATACGCTTTTTTTACAGTACTGTTGCCAGCGGCCCTGGTATAACCGATTTCAGAGAAATTGATCCCATCGGCGCTTCGTTCTATTACAAAACCGCTTACACCTTGTTCACTCGCTGTTTGCCATTGTAACTGCACTGTTTTATTTTGCGGGATTGCTTTGAAATCCAACAGGCTTACGGGTAAAGGTCCGCCTTCAGAAAGCAGGTACCTTGATAAAACACCAAGTATACCTGGGAACTGGCCTGACCCTGTAGCATATAAATTATTATTACGAAATAAGATATGCTGGATAGAGCTGGCGCCTGTGCCGATATGACTGCTTTGTATTCCATTGTTACCAAAACTGCTGTCGCGGGTACCATTGCTTTTGTAAAGTACAATCGCATAATTATCATCTGTTCCCGCGACGGCGATCCTTCCATCGGCATTAATGGCTACCGACCTGCCAAAATTAAAATTATCGCCCAGGTAAGTGGATTGAAATCCCTGTTCTCCAAATGTTGGATCAAGACTACCGTTGGGATTATAGCGGGCTACTGCAAATGCGCTGCTGCTGCCAGATTGATCTTCAGAATAACCTGCCAATACTAACTTACCATCTTTTTGAATAGCCAGAGATTCAGGAGAATAACCATCGGCGCCAAACACATTGTTTTGTTTGCCATCTTGTGAAAAAGTATTGTCCGGGCTGCCGTCAATATTATAACGGGCGACGGAAAAGTTGTTTTGATTATTAATATACGACCTTCCGGCAACCACTATTTTACCATCATTTTGAACTGCTAACGAAGAGCCGAAACTTGAGGAACCCTCAAAATTGGTGAATTGTTTTCCGTCGCCACTAAACAAATTATCGGTACTTCCATCACTATTAATACGGGCTGTAACGAAATACGCAGAATCATAATTAGGATCCGCGTAAGTTGAACCAGCCAATAATATTTTGCCATCAGCTTGCAAAGCTGCAGACCTGCAGTCATCGCCAAAGCCCATTGGTACAATCAGCTTGCCATCCAAGCTAAATGTATTGTCGGTACTTCCATTTGGGTTAAAACGGCAAATGGCAAACCTGCTGTCTGAATTACCCGCTACTACAATTTTTCCATCTGGTTGTACCACCACAGACACGGCATCATCCGTTCCTCCAAAATCCGTGATAATTTTCCCGTCTTCACTAAAAGTATTATCTGGAGTGCCGTTACTGTTAAAACGGGCAATGGCAAAATCAAAATCAGTTCCGTTCCAGGTGCGACCTGCTGATACTATTTTTCCATCAACCTGGATGGCGCTGAAACTGAAACTGGTGAATCCCTGTCCATAACTTCCAACCAGCTTTCCATCAGTATCAAAAGAATTATCAGGGGTTCCGTCCGCATTAAATCTTGTGACAGCAAAAACCGGCGCAATACCACTATTGGCATATCCGGCCAATATAATTTTATCATCATTCCGGACCAATAATGAACCCGCATAATCATCCGAAGCCGCAAGGTCTGTTGTTAAGATCCCATCGTTATCAAAACTGTTATCAGGGCTGCCATCCGTATTAAAGCGTGCGATCGCGAAGTCGTTGGATGCACCATTAAAAGTATAACCGCCGACAAGAATTTTGCCGGTACTCTGGATTGCTACTGAGTTGCCGATCTGCATATCAGATCCCAGGTCTGTGGTCTGCATCCCTGTAAGATTAAATGAGTTATCTGGGCTTCCATTAATAGTGTAACGTGCCAGGGCAAAGCGGTTTGTGCTTCCGTCGGATGCAAATCCTGCCAAAATAATTTTTCCATCGGCTTGAATGGCCAATGAATAACCGGTAGCATCAAGGGCAGCAAAATCAGTAGTTTGAACCCCATCAATATCAAATAAATTATCAGGGCTGCCGTCCACATTATAACGGGCTATCACGAAACTCTTTCCTGTGAGGTCTGAATACGCATAACCGCCTGCCAATATTTTTCCATCAGCTTGTATTGCAATTGCATTGGCATACTGTAAAAAGTCAACTCCAAGGGTTGTGGTTACCTCGCCATCCTCACTGAATGTATTATCAGGACTTCCATCAGCATTCATACGGGCAACAGCGAATATATCGTTTACCGAACCTGCCAGCACTATTTTGCCATCCGTTTGTATATCCACCGCTTTAGGATTGATAGTTATTACCTGTGATCCTTCATTCCCAAAAGTAGAATCCGGGGTGCCATTGGGATTTAACCGGGCAACAACAAATACACTACCAAGATCCCTTGAGCCTGCAATTACTATTTTCCCATCTGGTTGTTGCGCCGCATACGTATCGTTCATGGTTAAAGTGCCGGAATAGCCATTAACTCCATAAGTTGAATCCATCGACCCGTTAGGTAACCTTTTGGTAATAAGGTCATCATTTAAAAGAAGAAACATACTGCCATCGGGCCCTAATAAAACCTGGCGTGCCGAACTACCGTAGTCATAACGGGTACCCATATCCGAATTAATGATACCATTGATGCCAAATGACTTGTCAAGGGCTCCGGATTGAGCGTAACTGCTGGTTAAACCAGTTAGCAATAAGGCAATGATTAAAATCCTTTTCATGTTAATAATGATCATAATTATTCAGATTATTCATGCGTTTGATTAAGCATGAGCGTTTATAAGCTTTACTAAAGGATAGGAGTTTTGCATTTTACATGCCGGGGAACGAATCGAATGTCAAACCTAGTTGAAAAGAGAATCATAGATAAATGGGAATTAATGGCAGCACCTATATATTTGAGTAAACATTGAGTGCTTATAACGCTTTGGGGGGAAATAACAAGATGAATGGCAACGGAAACTTAGGTAGATATACTAATATAAATAGTAAAAATACTACTGACTATTAGTACTTTTTCTATCGTATAAATACTAGCTAGTTATGAGTTCATTGCTTTCAGGTGGTTACATCGTCCGAACGTAGGAGTTAATAGAATTGGTGGTTGCTTAAAATTAGCCGGTAACTAACTGGCAAGCTTTATCGGAGGATGTAAGATATTTGCTTTGGGGAAGCGCAAAGATAGATTTTAACACTCATATTTAAAAATTAATTTTTTCTTTTTATTTGCGCTCCATCACATTGCGGGAATTCCACACAATTGCCATCCAATATTATGGCTATTGAAAAGCTAGCGCAAAACCATGGCTTAATTATTTTATAAACCCTCCAAACTTTTTCCAATAATGCGCACACATTCCAGTACCTGCTCTCTGTTAATGGACAGGGGGGGTGCAAAGCGTATTTTATCTCCATGTGTAGGCTTTGCCAGCGGCCCGTTCAGTTTAAGTTTTAAACAAGGTTCCAGGCTGCACCGGGATCGCTGTGTTTGATCAGGATAGCGTTCGTAACCTTTCCCCTCACCTGGTCTACATAAGGCGAGTTAAGATTTATTATCTCACCACGCAGCAACTCACCCATGGCCGCAGCATTTTGAACGAGGCCCTCATCTCTTATAACCATTAGTGCAGCTATAGCCACTGCACATCCCAGCGGATTGCCACCATAAGTACTGCCATGCTCACCCGGTTTAATGGTCAACATAATTTCATCATCCGCCAGTACAGCACTCACAGGTATCAGGCCGCCGCTCAGCGCCTTGCCAAGTATCAAAATATCCGGTCGCACGTTTTCATGGTCGCAGGCGAGCATTTTACCGGTACGGCCCAAACCTGTTTGGATCTCATCTGCTATCATCAACACATTATATTCACTGCACAAATTTCTTATACCAGTTAAATAGCCGTCATCGGGTACTACAACACCGGCTTCCCCCTGTATGGGTTCAAACATAAAGCCCGCTACATTTTTATCCTGGAAGGCCTTTTCGAGGGCCACCAGGTCATTGTAAGGTACAATATCAAAGCCGGGCATATAAGGCCCGAATTTTTCATAACTCGCCGGATCCGTGGAAGCGGAAATAGCCGCAAGTGTGCGTCCCCAGAAATTTCCCTCAGCAAAGATTATCCGGGCCTGGTTATCGGCTATGCCCTTTACTTTGTACCCCCACCTGCGGGCAAGCTTAACGGCGGTTTCCCCTGCTTCCACACCGGTGTTCATGGGCAATACTTTTTCATAGCCAAAATAACCTGTGATATATTGTTCATACTCACCTAATAAGTTGTTGTGAAATGCCCTGCTGGTTAATGTTAATTTATGGGCCTGTGTCATTAGTGCACCAACGATTTTTGGATGGCAGTGGCCCTGGTTTACCGCGGAATAGCCGCTTAAAAAGTCGAAGTACCGGTTTCCGTCCACATCCCAGAGGTAAACACCTTCGCCGCGTTCCAATACAACCGGTAACGGATGATAATTGTGTGCTCCATATTTTTCTTCAAGGTCAATATACTGTTGTGATTTTGCAGACAATGTTATTGCTGATTGCATGATCAGGAATTTAATATTTAATAAAATACGAGGGTTGACTTATGCATTTAAACCGGTTATTGATTGATGGCAGTACTTCAACAAATATTACCAGGCATGCATGGAGAGATTTGAACTTAATGATTCAGCAGGTCGAGATTAGAGCTGAGGAAGGGCGGTATGGTTAGGGGTAAACTGATAATCTTAATTTTATGCAAGGTATATTTTTTTGATGATAAATATCCTGAAGTAGCTCAGCGGGTGTTGGAAATAAAACTTATATTTAGTGAATCCTATAAATCCAGCAAATCTTTTGTACCCTTTCCAGCCAATGAATTTTTCTTATGAAATTATGTTTTACCCTGCTGACTAGCTTGCTATTCATCCAATGCTTACTTGCACAGATACCAACTATCACTAATTTTTTACCGGCATCCGGCCCGGTCGGTACATCTGTAACCATTACCGGTAATAACTTCAGCGGCACACCGGCTGCCAATATTGTATATTTTGGAGCTGTCAAAGCTATTGTAACGGCTGCTTCATCTACAACACTATTAGCGACAGTTCCGGCTGGTGCTGCCTTTCAGCCCATCACGGTTACCTCCAATACGCTTACAGCATTCTCAAACAAGCCTTTTAATGTAACATTTCCCGGCGCGGGGCCTGAATTTGAAACGGGTTCATTGGCTGTAAAAATTGATTTTAATGCAGGTAAGGGGCCGGCCTGTATATTAGCAGCAGATTTTGACGGGGATGGCAAACCCTATCTGGCAACAGTAAATGATACTTCCAATACGCTATCAATATTTAGAAATATATCTGCAAACGGAAATATACTGGAGTTTCCCCAAAAAATTTCAATCAGGGAACAAGCTTAGTATGATATTTCCTGAGGAGTTGTCATTTTTGTTGCGAGTGATGCCTGTATGCGATTTTTTGAGTAATTCAAAAATACCATCTGCCATAGCGTAATTAAAAAAAGTAG
>JBBJMD010000283.1:0-3912 GCA_037719925.1 Ferruginibacter sp. | reverse complement strand
AATACCAACCTGGCGCAATAAAAATTCGACAAACAAAATTCTATATGCCTTTACCTGCTTAGAATTCTATAGTTTTCTTGCAACACTCCATAAAACAATCGCCGCTTATTTTGACCGGCCGATTTATGGTTGGGCGATGTGTACCCCATGGCTGTTTTATTGCCTGTTTGATTTAATTCCCCTTGGGTAATCTTCCATTACCTTTTCAATCTTATCAATTCAATCCTAAGTTTTACCGGCTTGAGGGCAAAAAAAAAGTTAGCAACGAGTGCTAACTTTTTACATTATCTGATTCTTAATTATTGTTGTTTTACTACCTGCTTGATTAATTTTCCACTGGTGGAATTAAACTGGATAATATAACTGCCCGGGGCTACCTTTTCTAATTCTGTAATATCTATATAATTAAAGCCCTTGATCATCTTCACGCTTTTAGAAAGCACTTCAGCTCCGCTAACATTGAATACTTTCACAACAGTGGTCTCATCCTTATCCCATTCGATGTTAACATTTAAATGGTTACGGAACGGGTTTGGAGATACCGTAAAGTTGCCGATAGTCTTATTCAATCGTACGGAAACTACTTTTGAAAGGGAGCTTTTGCCGTCAATATCAAATTGCTTTAGCCTGTAATAAACTATTGGCGCAGTAACGTCAGTAATGTCGTCATTAACGGTATAGTCAATTTTCACACTAGAGTTTCCACTGCCAGCCCTGGTTGAAACTTTTTTAAAGTTCACGCCATCCACGCTACGTTCGATATCAAACCTGCCGGAATTAATTTCCATAGAGGTGCTCCAGGCCAGTTTGACAAGCTTATTGGTTTGCAATATTGCGGAAAATGCCAGCAATGATACCGGTAAAGGGCCGCTGTTCTGGGGATTTAAAGAAACAGTAGCATCATCCACATAGCCAACAAGTGCATCCGAAGTTGCCACTAACCTGGCTACGTTTATAACCGGTGTTATCACTCCGTTAGCTGGTGTATTTACCGATACCTGGAAGGCCACCTCAAAAGAATCCGCAAAGGCGAGGAAGCCCCCGGTAGTAGCAGTTGCGCCATTGCCTAATCTGAAAGTGATGGTTCGGTTGGCTGCATTATATTCTGCGATATCATCCGCAGCCGCATCTGTTTTTAAGCCGGAAGTATTACCCGGACTGTAATTGACATTCAAAGAATTAGGAACATACGTCAGGGTAGATAGTAATGAGTCAGTTAGTACAATGGCATTAGCATTACCAATGCCTACGTTTCTTCCTTTTAAGGTATAGGTCAGTATTTCTCCGGCTTCGGCTGCCTGGTTATTATTGCCATCTGTAACAGTTTTCGCAATTGTTATAATGGGGTCCTTCATCCTGATCACAAAAGTAACCACGCCGCAAAAATATTGATCCTGAGTGGTACCAAACTGTAAGGTAACACTGGATGCATTGGGCAGAATTCCATAGCCGGTACCTACATTAAAATGATCAATATCAATTCCCATTTGATCCGTATAGTTTGGATTTTTCGTAGTTACATGAACGCCATTATTAGTATTAGTTCCGTTCCAGGGGTTATTTGGCTGGTTTAAACCATTACTAAAAAGGTTGTTATTAATGCGGAAAAAATCGCCATTGTACCGTGCATCGCCTTCCCAGCCGGTAATTCCAAGAACTGCATCTGATGAAACCAATGCGCCGGAAGGAACATTAAGCCCTGATAAAGTGATGGTATTTGTTACAGCGCTTCCACCGTTATACACTTGTTGAAAACCGTCAAATACCCGCACACTGTTAAAGTTTAACAATGGGTTCTCATACACTACTACTATGCTCCAGGCTCCATAATTTCCAAAATCTCCGCCCGGTCCCGTAGAAAAAGTACCGTTTCCTACAGTGTACGTGCCGGCTCCCTGCTGTTGAACCAGCGTGGTAATATCTATATAAGCCTGGTATAGAGAAAATTCTGTTGCCAAACCGGGATTTTGGATGATCCTGTCCAATTGCGTAGCAGCATACTCCTGGTAAGCTCCCGTTGTACCCTTTCGTATTTTAATTCTTTGATTTACCGGTTGAGTGATATCAAATTGGTTGGCCGCGATTCTACCTCCCCAATATAAGCGCGCGAATTTAATATCATTTACGCCGGTAGGTAAAACCAGGTCAGCGGAAGACGAATTGATTGTGCCCGCACCTTCTCCTGTATTACCGTCGATATCAACATACACCATATTAGATGTATTAAAATTACCATTGTCATAAATGCTATTCCCATTTGCGCTATTACCGTTCATAGCGATTACGTTGGGGGTGCCATCCGGATTCACCAGGTTCATTAATGTGTTACCAAAAAGAGTTGATCCCCCCCGGATGTTGTCGGAATAGATGATACCGAAATTACGGTCCTGGGATTTAACTCCAAAAGATAAACCAACAAGGACTGCACAGAGTAGGGCAAGATGTTTTGTTTGCATAAAACGCATAGTGAGGTGGAATTTTTTCATTTTCTGAGGTATAATTATTAATAAAAGAGAATAGGGTGAAATATGATAATAGCAATTGGCGTAGGAATTATAAGTGGTTTTATTGGCATAAAGAGGAGTATAAAGATACTGCAAAAAATTTTAATTTAATGGTTGTCCTGATTTTATTTTTATTGAGTTCATAAACTTTTAGTAATCAGCCGGTTGTAAGTGTCAAAAAAAATAAACGCCGGCATTAACGCCGGCATCTCTTTTTTATTAAACTTTCTAATTATCGTTTTTCCCTTATTGGTATTCTTTTTCTTCCCTCCGTCCTGTCACTTCTTCCTTCATCCGATGGACGTTTAAATCCGCCATCAGCTTCATTCATTCTTACCAGGCGGCCGTTGTATTTTTTACCGTCCATGCTCCTGATCATTTGGGCCGAAGCGGCCTTATCTACTTCGATCCAGGCATTCATTTCCCTGATATCGATTTTACCAAGTACCTCTTTATTCAAATTACTTTCATCTAAAATGAATTGCAAAAAACTTGCTTTGTAAAACCCGTCTTTGGTACCGAGGTTTATAAATAACCTGCTGTAGCCGTTATCTGGCCTGCTGAATGAACTGCGTTCCCTTCTATCACCTGGTACTGCATCGCGGGAAGAATCACGCCTTTCCCTTAAATCTGTTTTTGCGTTAAGGTCATCAGCATTCTGGTAATATTTCAAAAAATGATTGAATTCCAGTGCCGCGACTCTTTTTAATACTTCATCTTTTGTAACATCTGCAAATTTTTCCTGCAGGTCAGGTAAATAAGTTTCATACTCACCATTTGATATATCCGTGTCCATTAGTTTATCCATAAAATGAAAAAACTGTTTACGGCATACATCTTTCCCGCTCGGTATATCTAACCGGTGAAAATTGGCATTGATCATTTTTTCAATAGACCTGATCTTATAAGCTTCCCTGCTGTGGCAGATGGTGATACAGATCCCTGTTTTTCCAGCACGGGCAGTACGTCCGCTGCGATGGGTATATACCTCGATATCATCCGGCAATTCATAATTGATCACGTGCGTGATCCCCTCTACATCTATACCTCTTGCGGCTACATCTGTAGCGATCAATAACTGGATACTTTTGGAGCGAAAGCGGCCCATCACCTTATCGCGCTGCTGCTGTGTTAAATCACCATGAAGTGCTTCGATATCGTATCCTTCTTTTACCAGGCGTTCCGCAACTTCCTGCGCATCTGCTTTCGTACGCGTAAAAATAACCCCATACATACCAGGGTTAAAATCAACCAGGCGCTTCAGCGTGTCATAACGGCTATGCGCGGGCGTAATAAAATATTGGTGATCTATGTTTTTGTTCGCCGTATTTTTCTTACCCATGGTAACCTCAATAGGACTGGTCATAAAGTTTTTGGAGATGGCCCTCACGGCGGTAGGCATGGTAGC
>JBBJMD010000097.1:0-14818 GCA_037719925.1 Ferruginibacter sp. | reverse complement strand
CAGGCGACTGGGGACCCTGGCTTCCTGTAATTTTTTAATAATGCTTTCCGATTGCTGGAGGGGCACCAGCACATCAGCATCCCCATGAATGATCAGCACAGGCGGATCATCGGGGGTTACTGCATAAAAAGGCGAAATTTGTCTTGCTATCTGCAACTTTACTGCGTCGTCCGTTATGCTTACATACGATCTTGTTGTATCATTCCATGCTTTAAAATCGAAAGCAGCATATACGCCTGTTAATATCAATGCTGTTTTGTTGATCATGGGCCCGGAATTTTGCCTTCCGAAATTTAAAAAATCGGTTGGCGGATAAAATACCGCGATAGCCTGCACCCTTGAGGATACCCTGTCAACCGGGTCGAAAGAGGTGGAATCAATACTATCCTCAGCAGTTCCCACGGCAAGGGATAAATGCCCCCCTGAGGAAAACCCCATTATCCCAATATGTTCCGGATCAATACCATAATCTTTCGCGTTGTACCTGATAAACCGCACCGCCCTCTTCAAATCGGCGATCTGGTCGGGAATGGTATACCTGGGCTGAGAGCCGGGCAACACGGTGAAAACGGTGTATCCTTTGTCGGTATAAATCTTTGTTCCCTTCAGAAATCTTGCAGCTTTTTCATAGCTTGATTTCCAGTTCCCGCTTTCTACAACAATGATTGCTTTCCCATTTAGAGCCTTTCCGGCCTGCATAAACATAGTGAGTGCCATGCCATCTTTTCTGCCATAGATCAATTCGGTTTGCAGCAGGTTTACGGATTTCTGAGAATACAGGAAGCTGGTCAATAACAGGCACAACGAAAGCAAAATAAATTTCATAAGCAGCATTTAATAATTGATCAGTACAAGGATTAACGCCTCTATCCTTGAGGCCGGAATTCAAAAGCCGGGTAAATAATTTCCGTAATTAATTTCAAAATATAATTTAATGCCCTCCAAACCCAGATGCATCATTGCTCAAAATAAAAGTGATTATGGTTAACACATGCGGGATTAAAATTTGATTTACAAACAGGGCATTGGTAATTACTAGCTTTGTAATCTGTAATTGTCAGCTCTGCTGAACACATACCACAGAGGACTGCCTTAACATCATAATCTGTTTTGGGCCAGCATTCTGCCGGGTGTCCGGCCATTTCCCCGTGGCAATAATAGCAGGAATAATATTGACCGCAACATTTGAATTTAACAGCAATAACATCAAGCCCCGAATTATAATGTACACAACGGGTGTGGCCATCAACCAACTTTCCTCTTACAATTATTTTCACTGCTTTGTTGTCCATTTGGTAAAAATATTTGTTTCAGCAAAATACGCGGCAATGAGGTGACTGTAGCCGCGAGCCTTTTTAACTATTGTGTAAAAATACAACAAACGGTTTGGGGCTGATCAATTGGTATCATTGCCTTCTCTTTGATACCTCTTCCACGGCGGTCTGTTAACAGGGTAACAATTCCTGTTATTAAATTAAATATCACTGGCATTCCCTATTGCGCTATTCACAGGCAGTATTATGTACTAGGTAGGGTTTGATCCAGGTTGTGTGGCACAGCATGTTGGTGTTTTCAGAAAAAATACTATCTTCCTTTATAATAAAAAACTATGACCAAAGTATTTATCTTTTTTCTAGGCACATTGATACTGTCCGCCTGTAACAATGCCTTCCAACCCAGCATTACAAATAGTAAACCCATAGATGTGAAATACCCTTCGACAAAAAAAGATACCCTGATAAAAGACGTTTATTTTGGAACAACGGTTACCGATCCTTACCGTTGGCTTGAAAATGACACCAGCAAGGAAACAGGCGAATGGGTAAAACTTGAAAATGAAGTAACCCAAAACTACCTGGAACAGATCCCCTTCCGGGCTGCTATCGGCAAACGGTATGAGCACCTTTTTAATTATGAAAAATTTTCTGCCCCAACCAGGCAAGGAAATTTTATATACTATAATAAAAATTCAGGTTTGCAGAACCAGTCCGTAATGTACCGGGAAAGCCTCGGTGGCGGCCCGGCTGAAGTTTTCCTGGACCCCAATACTTTTTCTAAAGATGGCACTACTTCGCTCTCTGACATTAACTTCTCTAAAGATGGATCATTGGCCGCCTATAATATTTCTGAAGGCGGCAGCGACTGGCAAAAAATGATAGTCATAGACGCGGTTTTCAAAAATAAAATGGATGATACCCTGCAGGATGTAAAGTTTGGCTCAGCAAGCTGGAAGGGCAATGAAGGGTTTTATTATAGTACGTACGACCGCCCAACAAAGGGAAGTTTACTTGCTGGTGTAACGGATATCCATAAATTATACTATCACAAAATGGGTACTCCACAAAAAGAGGACAAACTGATTTATGGAGGCCCCTCACAACCGATGCGTTATATTTTTGGAGGGGTCACAGAAGATGCCAAATGGCTGGTTATTTATAGTGCCGGTACTACCTACGGCAACGAACTGCATATCCTGGACCTCACGAAGGCTGATGCGGCCATTATCCCGGTGATTACCGATTCTAAGAACCAGCATACGATCGTGGATGTTGATGATAACCATTTTTATATCCAGACAGACAGGAATGCACCTACCGGCAAACTGGTAACCGCTCCTGTTTCACAACCCGCTGAAGCTAACTGGAAAACCATTGTGGAACCCCGGAAGGAAGTGCTCAATGCCAGTGCAGCCGGAGGATATCTTTTTTGTTCCTACCTGAAAGATGCTGCAACTACCGTATTTCAACATGATAAATCGGGTAAGGAGATTCGCGAAATTGTATTGCCCGGCTTAGGGACCGCGAACGGTTTTGCTGCTAAACAAAAGGATAAAGAACTGTACTATGGCTTTACGGCTTACACTACCCCTTACACCATTTACAAACTAAATATTGAAACAGGCAAAACGGTAATGTATAAAAAACCAACCGTTCAGTTTCAACCGGAAAAGTATGAGTCGAGGCGCGTTTTTTACAGGTCCAAAGATAACACCCTCATACCCATGATCATTACCCATAAAAAAGGTATCAGGCTCGATGGAAAAAATCCTTGCCTGCTTTATGCCTACGGCGGCTTTAGTGTAAGCCTTACACCTTTATTCAGTACTTCAAACATCATCCTCCTGGAAAATGGGGGCATCTATGCTGTGCCGAATATCCGTGGCGGCGGCGAGTATGGCGAGGCCTGGCACGAGCAGGGAATCAAAACAAAAAAGCAAAATGTATTTGATGATTTTGTAGCCGCAGCACAATACCTGGTTGAAAATAAATATACATCGCGTGATATGCTGGCTATTGAAGGCGGCAGTAATGGCGGCTTACTCGTGGGCGCGTGTATCACTCAACAACCGAATATGTGCAAAGTAGCATTCCCGGCAGTGGGTGTGCTTGATATGCTGCGTTACCATAAATTTACTGCGGGCGCAGGATGGGCATACGATTATGGCACATCAGAAGACAGCAGCGAAATGTTTAACTATCTTTTTAAATATTCCCCATTGCACAATTTGAAGGATGCCGCTTATCCGGCAACGCTGGTAACTACGGCAGACCATGATGACCGGGTAGTACCTGCACATTCGTTTAAATTTGCGGCCACCCTACAGGAAAAACAACAGGGTAATAATCCCGTTCTTATCCGTATCGAAACAAAAGCCGGTCATGGTGCCGGGCGAAGTACCAAACAAACCATCGCAGAACAAACCGATAAATGGAGTTTTATGTTTTTTAACATGGGTTTAAAGCCCATCTACTGAAATAAGAAAAACCACCTCCCTTCAGGTGTACGTGAAGCGGCCCGGCATACAGCGGTAAGGTCAAAAATATAAAACACGGGCTACCAGGGTGTGACACTCCAGGTCCGGGTAAATGCTTCGCCGGCAGCGAGCCCGATTATTCCTTCCTTATCTGTTAATTGCTGGTTGGTATCCGTGCTATCCGCAATGCCGCACCAGGGTTCAAGGCATATAAACCCGGCATCTTTGGCAGACCATATACCGAAGTATGGAAACCCTTTAAAAGTAAAATTCAATCCCGCCGTACTTTTTTCCGATTTTACCTGCACTTCATCAGACACGAGGTCTTTAAAAACAAGTGCGTCCTTGTAAAACAATGACTTTGATAATGGTAAACGATCGGTATGCCGTAATAAAGGCCGGGAACCTGATTCTATCAGCCCGTTGGCATCGATGGGCCAGTTGCCGGCATTTTCTATTTGATTAAATAATAAAAAATAATCCTCGTAAACAAGCCCGTTATCGATCGGCAATTTAAAAGCCGGGTGAGCCCCTATGGAAAAATACATATTTTTATTTCCTTTATTATGTACGCGGTAAGTAACATCGAGGCTGCTTTCTCTTATTGTGTAATTAATGGATAAGCTAAATTGAAATGGAAATAAGCGTACCGTGGTTTCATCATTACTTAATTCAAATGTAAGCGCGGTTGGCTCCTCCCCCATGACGGTAAATAATTTTTCTCTTGCAAATCCATGCCTGCCAAGCTCATAATTTTTATTGTTAAAATTATACGTGTTATTTTTCAACGTCCCGACGACAGGAAACAAAACAGGCGACTTTTTCGCCCAATAGGCAGGATCCCCGCTCCAGAGATATTCTAGGCCGTTTGTTTTATTAACAAGGCTTGTGAGTTCTGCACCTACCGGGTTAATCATTACCCGGAGTATATCATTTTCTATTGTATACATAAAGTAGTTTATAAACTTGAACCTGGCGGCACCCTCCATAATTTATGACGACGCTATTGATTCAGAGTGATGAAAAATCCATGGTCAAAGATAGCAGCATCGCGTAACATACAAGCGATTCAGTATTCATACAATCTGACGTTTCACGAGTCATGCTGTGGGGGTTTATGTAAAAAATTACCATTTATATTTCGCCAAAATATATTTTAAGGGTAGCTGCCACTACCAACAGCGCCCAAGAAATGTTTATTATTAGTAAATTTTTTAACTGGGCAGGTTGTTAATTTTTGAACGTTTAAGCAAATGTTAATACTAAGCAGAATCAATGAAATTTATATTCCTGTTTATACCATTGGCATCTTTTTTTCGTAGTTATATACTCACTATAAAATTGATAATTAAATAAAACAGATCATGAAGAAAATTAGGAATTCCTTTCGTTTAGGATTATGGGTGTTTGGTGGTATTGTAGCAATGACGTTGCTATTTTCTGCCTGTAAGAAAAATTTGGATGTTAATGATAATACGCCCGTAGCTGCCCTGATGGCTTTTAATCTTGCTCCGGATAAATCAGGCGTTGGTATTGCGCTTTCAGGTCGTAATCTTACCAATCTGCCGCTTAACTATACCAGTTATACCGGAACATACCTGAATATTTTCCCGGGCAGCAGGGAAGTGGCATCTTATGAATATGGCGCGGATAGCCCTTTTGCAAAAATCACCCAGAATTTTGAAATGAATAAATACTATTGAGTTTTTACTGTGGGCGCAAATGGAACTTACCGGAACGTTATTGTAAATGATGACCTTGACACGCTTTCTGCTGCCGGTGGCCAGGCTTTTGTACGCTATATCAATGCTATCCCGGATTCAAGCAAACCTTTGATTACACTCACTGCCAACGGGGCAGAACTAAGCAACAGAAGCGAAGCATTTGGAAATGTTTCCAGTTTTAGTGGTGTCAATCCTGGAGATATTACGATCAAGGTTGCGAATGGAACAACCATAGCTGCCAATCCTACCATTACATTGGAAAAAGGAAAAATCTATACTATCCTGCTGGTAGGCCTGCCGGGTAGTGTTGATCCCGCAAAAGCTGTGCAGGTGAAGTTTATCACCAATGGCACTACTAATTAACCGATCTTTTTAAAACACTTATTTTAACTTCGGGACCTTTTCCCGAAGTTTTTTTTGTTTCATCATATTGGTAAAAACAGTTACCCGGCAATATCCCAAAATGTTAAAATTCCGTTCTATGATTTTCTCGCTTTAACTTCCTTGCAATTTTAAAGTCTAAATAAAAACTGTTGTATGAAAACTTTCAAAAATGCCTTCCGGATATTGTCTGTCCTCGGACTTGTTTTATTTTTGTCTGCTGATATTTACGCCCAAAACTACAGGGGGCGCCGGCACGGCAATTATTATGGTTACCGTCCACGGGTGTCAATCGGGATAGGAATTAATCCCTACCGCTACCATTATCGTTCCATTGCAAAGCCACGAATAGTTTATCACCGGCCTTACCGGTTGCCTTACCGGAATCATTACGGGCCCGCTTTCGGATTAAGGATCGGCATTTTGCCTTATGGGTACAAGAGGATTTATATAGGGGGCAACCCTTACTACTATGCAAACGGGATTTATTATCGCCCGTATTCATCCGGTGGATATACCGTAGCTCCGCCCCCATTAGGCGCGGTGGTAAAGCATTTACCTCCAGGCGCTAAAGTAACGGTAATTGACGGGCAGAAATATTATGTTTTAGGGGGAACTTTTTACCAGGCAAGCCTTGCTTCAAATAAAAAAGTACGCTATGAAGTAGTTGGTACTGACGGCGTTTTAAATACTACGAGTCCGGAGAACATTGAGGAGGAACAATTCCAGGCTCTATCTGCCCCAAAAAATAATATGACGTCTCAACCAATCGAAGGCACCATAGCTACTCAACTTCCGGCAGGCAGTACAGCTATAACAATCAACCGGCAAAAGTATTATTTATCGCCTTCAGGTGTTTATTACGAGGAAGTAATTGATACGGATAACAAAGTAAGTTATAAAGTGGCTGGCGGCAGTTCCCCGGAAGAGATGGAAGATTCGGATGCAACAGGTAACCCATAGTAATTACCAACTATGGTAAATTGCATGCTTCAAAGTAATCACTTTCCACCTTAACGGATTAGCATGTGCATAAACCTATCCATTTAGGACAGATATAGAGTAACCTCAGCAAAGATCATTGCTGAGCTTTTATCATAAAGCGGTTTTCACATACGCCCTCCGGCACATTGGCGGAAAATTTTATTCGAAAATGATGTGAATACTTACAGCCGATCCATCCTATTTATATAGGGGCCTTTCCTCCAACGAATAGCAGGCTCCAACGGCATCTCTTATAATCCTGCTGTCGATACTACATTATTTTTTCTCATTGGTTTTAATCGGCGGCAGCAACGAGTTAAACCCTGCATTTGCCAAATAATTTTTTTCTGCAGGATATTTTTTTATTCCATTATTTTTAAGACATTTGCATTCTTCAAATTACGAAACATGAAATTCTTTTAAGGGGCCAATCATTCCGTCCCTGCATATAAACTACTTTTCCAGCGGCCCTGCCGTTGTTCCTTTGTTTTTATTCTCTATTAAAAGAATTTCATGGCGACTCATCAATTTACAAACAATCGTTTATCATCAATTATTTCACTGATCCGTCAATCACTCAATGGCGAGCAGCAGGATTATACCACAGGTAGTATCCGGAAAGCCGTCATCTTGCTGGCAATTCCTATGATGCTCGAGATGTGCATGGAAAGTGTATTTGCCGTTGTAGATATTTATTTCGTCAGCCACCTGGGAAAGCATGCAACATCTTCAGTTGGATTAACAGAATCTGTAATTGCCATTGTGTATTCATTGGCGATCGGTATGAGTATGGCTGCCACTGCTATGGTAGCAAGGCGCGTAGGTGAAAAAAATGAGCAGGCTGCTTCTAAGGCGGGCATGCAATCCATTTTAATTTCCCTTGCAATCACTATTGGGATAAGCATTATGGGATTTATTTATGCTGCAGATATTTTGCGGCTGATGGGGGCCGAAGAGGCGGCCATTGAAGAAGGTATCGGCTATACCAGGATCATTATGGGGGGCAGCCTGGTGATCATGCTGTTGTTTCTTATCAATGGGATCTTTCGTGGTGCCGGCGATGCAATGATGGCAATGAAAAGCTTATGGCTGGCTAATGTATGCAATATCATTTTATGCCCGATCCTGATCCGCGGGCTTGGCCCGATCCCTGCTTACGGGGTTACCGGGGCTGCAATGGCAACTACGATCGGCCGCGGAATCGGCGTCTGTTACCAGTTGTATCATTTGTTCAACGGCAAGCGGCTGATTCAATTTACCATCAGGCACCTGGAACCGGATTGGGCGATTATCCGTGCTATTTTTAATATCGCCTGGCCTGCAACCCTTCAATTTTTGATTGGATCAGGAAGCTGGATTGTACTTGCGAGCCTCGTTGTTACTACCGGGCATAGCGATGCTTCAGCAGGTTACCAGATCGCGATCCGCCTGGTGATGTTTTTTATCCTGCCTGCATGGGGAATGAGCAATGCGGCAGCCACGTTGGTCGGTCAAAACCTGGGCGCATTACTGCCCGAAAGGGCCGAAGAATCCGTAATCAAGACGGCCAGGTACAATGCGATCTTTATGGGACTTGTATCCCTTATCTTATTGGTTTTCGCGCCGTATATTATATCGTTTTTTACCAAAGAGGAATCTGTAGCACATTATGCGGTTGTTGCAGTACGCATCATTTGCGCAGGCTATGTATTTTATGGTATTGGAATGGTAATGTCGAATGCATTCAATGGTGCCGGCGATACCCGTACGCCCACAGTTATAAATTTATTCGGGTTCTGGTTTTTCCAGATACCACTTGCATGGCTTTTAGCTAAAACATTTGGTATGGGTGCAGTGGGCGTTTTTATTGCGATCCCGGTGGCAGAAACGGCCATTAGTGTTGTGGCATACATTTTATTCAGGCGGGGTAAATGGAAATTGAAAAAGGTTTAATTGCATCAGTGGTGCGGGGTCAATTGCGGCACTATACTTTCATTCATCAAGTTTTATCAAGCGACTGATGAGTCCTGCCATTCCATAAAAAAATCCAAAGCCGGTATTGGTCCAATAACGATTTTTTTGCACTGTACCTGTTACAATAATAAGTTACAATGGTAGCGATACCTACTTATCGGGAAACCGTACACATTCAATGTTGTATTGCATCCATAGCTGTCTCATTTACCAAATCGTGTGCCAGCGGAGCTTTTATAACGAATTCCCTATTTCTACCGCCAATAATTAGATATACTATCCTGTAAAATTCAAGATACCGGTTTGTGGCTATGAAAAATTTACCGCGGCGGTATCACGTATAACGCCTGTTTTCCAATAGGGGCACTTAATAACGGGTTATAGAAAATCGCTTGTGTGATGATGAATTGTACCCCGCTTTGGATTAACTTACAGACTTACGAAATTTTTTTCTGCAGCTTTTAAAATACCTAAATTTTTTTAATTTTATTATCCCTAAATTGAACTCCAAAGCTTAAAAAAAGTCATATGAAAAAATTATCCGGCATTGAGGTGCAAAAAGTTTACATAAAGATCTCCCTTCAATTGGTACTATCACTCTTCGTTGTATTTGCAGCCAGCGCAGAAGGCAATCTTTTTCAAAAGCCTGCAGATCCTGCTATTGAAGGCCGGTGGGATATCACCGTTAATGAAGCTGGTAAAATGGTGCCCTCCTGGCTGGAGGTTCAGCATTCTGGAGTAAATCACCTGATCGGCTATTTCGTTGGTTCAAGCGGAAGCGCCCGGCCGATCTCCAGGGTTAATTTCAGCGAAGGCAAACTGAGTTTTACACTTCCGCCGCAATGGGAAAAAGAGACCGCTGATATTTCAGTTGAAGGCAGCTTGCAGGGCGATAGTTTAACAGGAACCCTGGTTGCCAGTGATGGTAAAACGCATACCTGGGTTGGTGTTCGGGCCCCTTCCTTACGCAGGAAATCACCACCGGTATGGGGAACACCTGTTAAAATATTCAATGGAAAAGATCTTTCAGGATGGCATGCAATGGGTGAAAATCAATGGGTAGTTGAATCAGGTGTTTTAAAAAGCTCTAAATCAGGTGCTAACCTGGTTACCGACAAATCCTTTAATGATTTCAAGCTACACATTGAGTTCAGGATACCTAAAGGAAGCAACAGTGGTATTTACCTGCGTGGCCGCTATGAAGTGCAGGTGGCAGACAGTAAAGGAATGGAACCATTGAAAGACCAGCTTGGAGCAATTTACGGTTTTATATCTCCTTCAGAAATGGCAGCAAAAAATGCCGAAGAATGGCAGAGTTACGATATCACACTTGCAGGAAGAATGGTAACACTGGTAGCCAATGGTGTCACCGTTATTTGTAACCAGGAGATCCCTGGAATTACCGGTGGTGCAATTGACAGTAAAGAAGGAGAGCCAGGGCCACTACTGATTCAGGGCGACCATGGACCTGTAGAGTACCGCAATATTGTTATTACCCCCGCTAAATAAGATTCGGTCAAAGTAACATGCTGCCTTAATACCATTATAATTAATATGCTTCCTGCAAACAGTGCGGCTTAAGGTATTACGTAAAAAATATTAACAACCAGCTAAATGGAACGGAGATCTTTTATAAGGAATGCGGCTGTTATTTCAGCTGTATCCATTTTAAAACCCGGTATTGTTTTTGGCTCCCGGGCAAATTCTGCCATCCGTGTTGGAATCATTGGATGCGGAAACAGGGGAACGGCGGTTATTTCTTCTATGTCGGCAAATACCAATACCAATATTATTGCAATGGCCGATCTTTTCGAAGATAAGTTACAGTCCGCTGCTGGTAAACTCAACCAATTGAATGCAGGTAAAAACTTTCCAGGTATAAACAAATCCAATATTTACCAGGGCTCTGACGCATACCTGAGATTATTGGATAATAAAGATGTGGATGCTGTATTGATCTCTTCGCCGGCATATACTCACCCGGGGTTTATGGAAGCGGCCGTTGCTGCCGGAAAACATGTTTATTGCGAAAAGCCTGTTTCCCCTGATGCGGCAGGCTGCAAAAAAGTGCAGGCGGTAGGAGAAAAATTAAATGGCAAACAAAGCCTGGTAATCGGATTTCAAATCCGTTATGCAACTCCTTATGTTGAAATGGTGAAAAGGATCCGCCGCGGCGATATCGGCGAAATGATAACGGTGCAGCTCTATTACTTTTCATCAGGTACAAAGATCCACGACTTAAAAAATGTATCCGATGATGAGTTCCGCATCCGCAACCATTATCATTTCCAGGCCTTATCGGGGGGAATATTGCTTGACCAGGGAATACATATGCTTGATATTTGTAACTGGGCGCTTAATGGGCATCCTCTCCTGGCAAGTGGTACCGGTGGAAGTAAAGGTGGTCCGGAGGTGGGCGATACTTTTAATAACTACGAGGTATTATATCAATACCCGGGTGATATAAATGTAAGCATCCATTCAACACAGCTAGGACCCGCCTTTGGTGATGTTTGTTGCAGATTTATCGGAACAAAGGGCATTGCTGAAGCCCATTACAGCGGGGGGGTTTTTATCAAAGGCGAAAATGAATGGGATTCGGGAATTGCAAGGGGAACCAGTGAACTCACACCAGCGCAACGCGCGGCGGGAGTTTTTCTTTCTTCTCTTTATGATGCGGATGCTAACAAGGAAAAAGCTTTTATCAACAGTATCGAAACAGGCAATTATTTAAATGAGGCGAAGTCCGGAGCTGAATCAACGCTAACAGCCATTTTGGGAAGAGAAGCTGCTGCTTCACAAAAATCAACGTCCTGGAATGAAATCGTTTCGGCAAGCAACACGCTCGATCCAAAGCTGAACCTGGTGCAGTTTAACAAAGGGTAAGCCCGGTAGCTGTATAGCCTACAAAACTAACGCAAACATCCTTACAGCAATCCGTTGGAAAATCTTTTAGTCCAGGTTTTGAACCACCAGCTTTTGCGAAAATATCTTATCCAGTTTATTGATCAATTCCTCATCCGGCCTGCAGGTGAATATGCCATGCGTGCCCCCAGACCTTACCCCTCTTACAAATAAATAGATCACGCCGCCAAAATGTTTTTCATAATTAAAATGGGGAAGCCGCAATGCGAGGTACTTTTTTACCGCAACCGTATAGATCAAATACTGCAGGTGATAATTTGATTCCGCCATGGCTGCGCTAATGTTTTCTTTAGAATAGTCTTCCTGCTTGTTGCCAAGATGATTAGACTTCCAGTCCAGTATAAAATATTTACCCGCATGCTCAAAAAACAGGTCGATTTTTCCATTCATAATGCCTTCCAGTTCTTTGACATAACGGAGCTGCACAGGCATCGATGGTGTTGAAAGGTTTTTAATTGTTTCGGGGTTAAAAGTCGTTACACTAAAGTCAAATTCCAGTTCATTCAATCGTTTATCCCTGGCGACTTCTCCCAGCCTGAAAGATGTTCCCCCGATACTAATTGTTGTTTTGGTTACATGCTGCAACAGCGCCGCCAAATGGCCCGCATCACCCGCGGGGGTACCTGAAAGATATGTATGTAAAGCATCAGCGACCACCTTCTCCCAATAGAGGGGTTCAGTAAAATCGATCCTTTCAAATATATAATGCAAAAAATTTCCCGTATGTGCACCGCGTTTTAGTCCGTTAAAAATAAATTCATCGTACGTATCCGGGCCTTTCAAAGCACTTACCCTGAACACAGGATCATGGCCGGCATCCAAATAAGTATAACTCAATTTGCGCCAGTTGATTTCTGTTAATTGGAAATTGGTTGCCCGCAAGTATTCAGCCTTCAATTGTTCATTCGTAGTTGAATACTTGAATTTTGCTGGCAATACCGGCGAAGGTTCAAAGTCAACCAGGGGAGAATTTATTTCCCTTAATGCATTTACAAAAGGCGTAAGCGCAGAGGCGGCAAATTTGTGATAGGCATTTTTATTGATGTAGCATTTGTAAACAGCTCTTGTAACGGCTACGTAAACCAGCCGGCGATTTTCCTGTTCCAGTTGATTTTTGGTTTGCAACAATTGCTGGTCGTTTAACAAGGACCTCTCTGAAAATAAATAATCCCCGCATTCCTCATCACGGAAGGTTACAAAATCAAAATCAGTATTGGAAAGCAGGTCAAGAAAGGGTGCGAAAACAATATTATACTCCAGTCCTTTGCTTTTGTGAATGGTCACGATCTTTACTGCTTCTTCGTCGCTCTCGACCCGCTGCTCGAATTCATCCCCCGCTACTTCCATTCCTTCTATTCCACGTTTAAGCCAGTTGGCCAGCTCAAGCGGGGAAAATTGTTTTTGCGTTTGCATCTTGTGCAAAAGCTCCATTAACTGGAGTATGTTGGTGATCACACGTTCGCCGTTTTCCATCTCATCATCCAGCAATACCTGCTTTACCTTATAATCAGAAATGAATTTTGTCAGCATTACATACACGCCTTCCTGTTCCCATAAATACTGGTAATTTTTGAAGCGGTTAAGCGCAATTTCGTCATTCATTGCCAGGATATCTCCTGCCTTAAATCCGGTTAATGGAGACAATAAAGCCTTGTTAATACCAGACATATCAATATCGATCACAGCTACCAGGATGTAGAGGATATCGCGTGCTTCGGAGGATTGCAATAATTTGGTATCGTCGATCGTGACGGCAGGAACGCAAAATTTTGAAAGCAACCGTTTGATCTCTGCAGCCTGTTTATTTTTTCTTACAAGTATACCGATATCACTGGGCAGGGGCTTTCGGGCTTTACCTTTTTCTTTAATGAGGTATTCATTACCTGCCAGCAATTGAATAATACGGGCAACTACGGTTTCGCTGATATATTCATTGTTAGGATCTTCGAAGATGGTTACCGGCGCATCCGGGATGCTGTTTTTAAACAATTCACCTTTTTCGGATTGTTCAGGGGAAACAACATTGATATAATTGATAGCATCCGCTTCACCGGAAAAATAGAAAGTATCAAACCCAGGCTTTGGTAAAAAGAAAGTATTCATTCCTTCAATAAACCGCGGGGACGACCGGTAATTTACATTCATCCCAAAACAGGTATCCACCGCTTCTTTAGCCTTGAAATACGTAAATATATCCGCCTTGCGCCAGGCATAAATTGATTGCTTGGGGTCGCCGATATAAAACAACACCGTACTGCCGGCAAATAAGCGGTTAAATATTTCATACTGCATCTTATCAGTATCCTGGAACTCATCAATAAAAGCGGTGCGATATTTTGCCTGGAGCGACCTGATCAGGTTTTCATTGCTATCTTTTACGACCGCACGATGCAATTTCGTGATCATGTCATCAAAACCAAGTTGATTATTTTGCTGCTTGAGCTGCTCAATTTCAACCAGGATAATTTGAATGGCGCGGTTGTAAACATGATGGATCACTGCCCTTACTTCAAGCGTTTTTGCATTTTCAAGCGCGATGATCTTTAGATGTTCCTGCAGTATTTCCACATACGTTTTTTGCACATATACCTTGTCTTTATTTTCAATAACAGCAGCCAGGAAAGCGGAAGGATCATCAAGTACATGCGCCATGTTCCTTCTGGCGTGGTTATTTTTTTCCGTAGCTAAACTGATAGCTCCTGAATTTAATTCAATGTAATTGATGATACCGGCACGGATCACTTCTATGCCCCTGTTGAATCCTGTAAGTGTTTCGTACAATGTTTCCTGGTAGGCAACCGATAAAAAACCGGGGGGCAGGTCACCTAAGGTAATCATAGCTTTACCTGCAAGTGCATTTTTCATTACTTCCACAAGGGTTGCGCGGCTAAATTTTGCACCGATCAGTTCCTTTAAAATGCCGGTATGCAGCGTGGTGATATACTTTCTCCAGAATGCATTTACACGGTCCGCAATGAGGGATTGTATGTCAAGCAATATTTCAGATCCAAATATTTGCCTGGTTTCAAATGCAAATTCTGTCAGTATGCGCTGGCAAAAGCTATGGATAGTTAAAATAGCGGTTTCGTCTAAAAAC
>JBBJMD010000282.1:0-3929 GCA_037719925.1 Ferruginibacter sp. | reverse complement strand
ATAATGCGTGGCGATAAAACGTTTCACATAAGTCCGGGATTCAGCAGGCAGGTAATGCTGAAGGTCCCAGAAATTTTTACTGCCACTTTTTTTCATGGCGGTATACACCCGGCCGGGACCGCCGTTATAGGCGGCCATTACAAGCAGCCAGTCATGCATCTGCCGGTAAAGTGCCAGCAAGTATCTTGCAGCCGCATGTGTACTTTTATAATAGTCCCGTCGTTCATCCAGGTAACCATTTACAACAAGTCCGAAATCCCTGGCAGTGTAAGGCATAAATTGCCAGGGCCCGCCTGCGCCCACACGGCTGGTGGCACCCGTGCTAAGGTTGGACTCAATTACTGCAATATATTTTAATTCCCGGGGTAATCCATATTGCTGTAACACGCTTTCTATCAAATTAAAATATGGTTGGCCCCATCCCTTCATATTTTGTAAATAGCGTGCATGGCCTTTTATATAATCCTGGATAAAAATTTCGGCATTCGGATTTATCTGGACATTATACGGAAGCGTGCTGTTATAACTGTAATTGGAAAACAGGTTTTTAAAACCATATTTTGTGACCTGGTTAAAATACTGAACTTTCTCTTTTTTTGGAGCAACCCTCGATTGAATGACTTCCTCTATCATTTTGTTTGACCTGGCAGTGTCCTGTTCTACGATAGTATCCTGAATAACCAACTGTTGTAATCCAGCGCCCTCAATCCTCAATTCGTTACCAGCCGATGCCTGCAGGAACGGTAAACATATTAATAATATCAGAAATATTTTATTCATTTTATTTAGTGCCCCTCACTTTATGTTCTTGCATCAGCAGGTTTGATAAATGCAACAAAGGTAGTTCTTCCTCTTTATTTGTAAGTATCTGCACGCCGAAAGGCATGCCGTTACTATGCATGAATAAAGGAATCGATATTGCCGGAATCCCGGTAAGGTTAGCGAATACAGTATAAATATCAGCCAGGTAAACCGCGATAGGGTCATCCTGGTTTTCGCCTATAGCCATCGCGGTTGTAGGAGCGGTGGGCAGCAGGATAGCGTCATAATTATTAAAGATCGCTGTTGTTTTGTCTACCAGCAAACGCCTTACCTGTTGGGCTTTTCCGAAATAGGCATCGTAATAACCTGCACTTAACACAAAAGTGCCGAGCAGTATCCTCCGTTTAACCTCTTTACCAAATCCTTCACTCCTGCTGCGGTTGTAAAATGCAGCCAGGTCAGAGACGGGCTCCTTCGTTCTGTGACCGTACCGTACGCCATCATACCTGCTTAGATTACTACTGGCCTCTGCGGTGGTTAAAACGTAATAGGCCGGTACAATATGGTCAAGTAGGTCAAACTCCACAGCCTCTACCTTATGTCCATCCGATATTAACTGCCCGATTAGAGTAAAAATCTGCTCGCTTATTTCTTTGTCTAGGGAGGGATGATCCAGTGCTTCTTTGAAATAAGCGATCCTGTATTTTTTTTGAGCATTACCAGGCAACAGGCCTGCCAGCGTTTTTTCCGCACTGCCTTTTTTTTCATGAAAGGATCCGGGCAAAGCCGTACTATCATAGTCATCAGCGCCTGCAATGACATCGAGCGTCAATGCAATATTTTCCAAATCCGTGCTAAAGATTCCGATCTGGTCAAAGGAAGACGCATAAGCGACCAACCCATATCTCGATATTCTACCATAAGTTGGTTTTAATCCTATAACGCCGCAGAAATCTGCCGGTTGGCGCACCGACCCCCCGGTATCACTACCAAGGCTTACCATACACATACCTGCCTGTACCGCCACGGCACTGCCACCCGAAGATCCTCCCGGCACTCTGGTTTCATCAAGCGCATTTAATACATTTCCATAGGCCGAATTTTCATTAGTGCTCCCCATGGCAAATTCATCACAATTGCAGGCGCCGATGATGATCGCATCCTCATCCAAGAGGCGCTGAATCGCGGTCGCATTGTAAACAGATACAAAGCCTTCAAGGATTTTTGAAGCAGCGGTAACCAGGTGGTCCTGGTAACATAAAACATCTTTTATAGCAATAATTACCCCATGCAACCTTCCAAAGGATTCGCCCCTTTTTTGTTTTTCATCGAGCTGGGCGCCTTTTAGTAATGCCTCCCCGGCATATACTTCTGTGAAAGCATTCAGGCGTTTATTTTGGGATATTTTGTTCAGGTAATGTTCTACTACTTCAACACAGGACGTATTTCCGGAACGAAGTTGCTGGTGATATAGTTGGATGTTATTGAACAATTTCGTTATAATTATTAATGTGTATTTATAAAATTGGCTGAAGTAAATAACAGGGATCCCGTCATTCACTTCAGCCAATTTTCCTTGTAAATAGAAATTTTACTTAGGCATTTCCTGCGCTTGCTTTGCCTGCTGCAACTGCTGTTTTAATTCTCTTAACTCCTGGTCCTTATCCTTTTCCTTCATTCCCTCTTCAATCTCGCTTTTCACATTTTCCTTCGCATCTTTAAATTCCCGCATACCCTTGCCGATACCCTTCATTAATTCGGGAATTTTTTTACCACCAAAGAAGATAAGTACTACCAGGACAATAAATATCCATTCAGAACCACCAGGCATACTAAATAAAAAGACTGTGGATAAAACATTTGCTACTACCATAATTATTAAATTGAAAAACAAAGATAAATGAAATATTAACTAATTACACCGTTTTACGTCAAAAATTCTCCCGCACACCTGTTAATGGAACCATAATAAATAACATTATAAAAGTGGCCGGAAATTCGATTATGAAGGACAAATTAACAGCATTAGCAGGCGTTATTCGTAAATAAAAAAAAGCGAAACCCATCGGATTTCGCTTCAAATATTTTAATTAACCACTTATTTTTTAAGGGCAACTGCCATCCTCTTTTCCTGGATACGGGCACTTTTTCCACTTCTTTCCCGTAAATAGAACAATTTAGCGCGGCGCACCTTACCAACTTTGTTTAGGACTACGCTTTCGATATTTGGGGAGAAAAAAGGAAATAAACGTTCTACGCCCACTCCATCACTCATTTTACGAACAGTAAAAGTTGCCGTTGCTCCAGTTCCCTGGCGCTTGATCACATCGCCTTTAAAGCTTTGGATACGTTCTTTACTCCCTTCAACAATCTTGTAGTTTACAGTAATATTATCACCTGCCTTGAACTTGGGAAGGGCCGGTGTTGTTGTTAATTGCTCATGCACAAAAGCTACTGCGTTCATAATCTATATTTTTTCGGACTGCGAAGGTAGGAATTTAATTGATAATTGTAAAATCAATAACGGTTATTTTACTAAATCGCGCCAATTGCCCGTGTTTAACCAACCAGCCCACCATTCCCACAATTTTAACGCGCAATATTTACCGCACGTTTTTCCCTGATCACGGTTACTTTAATTTGTCCGGGAAAGGTCATTTCCGTCTGGATCTTCTGGGCAATTTCAAAACTAAGCCGGTCACTGTCAGCATCACTTACCTTATCGGCCTCTACAATAACCCTTAGTTCCCGGCCAGCCTGTATCGCATATGCTTTTTCTACACCCTGGTACGCCTGTGCCAGGTTTTCCAGGTCTTTGATGCGCTGGATATATTGCTGCATAATCTCCCGTCTTGCACCAGGCCTAGCGCCACTGATGGCATCACAAGCCTGCACGATCGGAGAGATTACATACTGCATTTCCATCTCGTCGTGGTGGGCGCCTATGGCATTTACTACAGCCGGGTTTTCTCCATATTTTTCAGCAAGTTTAGCACCAAGCAGCGCATGGCTTAATTCAGTTTCTTCATCCGGAACCTTCCCAATATCGTGTAACAAACCCGCCCGCTTGGCAAGTTTGGGGTTCATGCCCAGTTCTGCCGCCATGATACCACAAAGATTGGCAGTTTCTCGGCTGTGCATGAGGAGATTTTGCCCGTAAGAAGACC
>JBBJMD010000096.1:0-14882 GCA_037719925.1 Ferruginibacter sp. | reverse complement strand
ATTACACCATTGACTGCATTGGCGCCCCATGGCGCTCCCCCGGGGCCACTGATTACTTTAATCCGTTCCACATCTTCCAGCAAAAGGTTCTGAACGTCCCAAAAAACACCGGCATACAAAGGTGTATAAACTGTACGGCCATCAATCAATACAAGTAATTTATTGGCCAATACATTGTTGAATACGCGTGCGCTGATCGCCCACTGGCTCGAATTAACCTGCGCTACCTGCAGATTCGGTGCAAGCTGCAGAGCTTCAGGAATTGTTTTTGCGCCGGAACGCCGTATATCCTGTTGTTTGATTACCTGTATTGCGGATGCCGAAACGCACGGGTGCTTTGAAACTGAGATGACCTCAAGATTCATCAATTCTACGAGACTCAGGCTTTTTAAAGAGGTAGAGGAGAAAGCGCTATCCTGCGATGAAGCTGCCAACGTAATTAAAAAGTAGAAAAACGCGAATACAAGGAATTTTAGGTAATGCTGAGGGTGTTGGGGAAAGATATTGCCAATGAAATCTTTTAAATAAAAAAAGATAATAGCTGGTTCTATTTTCAAAGTAAAGCAAGGTTTTTAGTCAGAGGAATTTTGAAACGGAAAGTTAGGGGTTTTTATAATGTGGACAAATAAAAACGGTTCACACATTTTGGTGGAATGAATATAGCTCATAGCTTATCCTGTTACCATCGCACGACAGGAATTAAAACTAACAGGCGCATGCGCGCTATAAACGATTGGAAAGTAAATATCGTTATTTTCGGATTTTACGCTTCTTTAAATAAATTGATAAGACCTGATAATGAAACTGCGTCTTGCTGGTTGAGTTTCATGAGGTAAAAGGGACACGTATACGAGGTTTCAATAATAATTTTAAATATGCTATGCCCTGGCAACTGCTATTAAAATATGTTGCCTGGCTAAATTCCAGGCATCCAGTTAAGCTTACAAATTCATTTAGGAAAAATAAATTGATCAAAAGCTAATAACCGGAAGAAACGGGCCACGGGCGCAAAAATATAGTATCAGCGAAATTTTCTCTTTCTGTCCGCTTCTTCTTTGACCCTTTTATTCACGTCAACTCTTGCCCCTCTTAGAACAAAAATTAAAATTTCTTCCTCCCGGGCATATGTATTAATCCTGCTGCCCGCCAAATAAACTGTGTCAAAGAGCGGAACTTCTGTTCTTCTTTCCTTGTCTTCATCATTGGCTTCCTTTACCAAAACAACATCAACGATATTTTTGTCATAGTTGAACCAGTTTACATAATCTGCATTAAATGAAGACGCTACTATTTTTTTATTTGTTGTATAATAATTTATTGCACCGGCCTGTCCATAATTGTCGCATAGAACCAGGGTCTGATCAGGATTTGGTAAGGTTGCACAGATGCTATCGACTAAGGTGGCGAGCTCTTTCCAGCCAATCATATCAGCAAAATCCTGGGGCAATGCATGGTCCTTGCCGTCTTCCCAGCGCAGTAACCCGAAATCTTTATAGGGTTTTGAATGTTGAATAATGTATTCAGGGCTTTTATTTGGAAATCCAATAAAATAAAACGGAATAAAAACCACTATGGGTAATATCACCATCACAGGCTGTAAATATCTTTTCCAGCCTTCTTTACATAAATGAGCGATCACAACAGAACCAAATGCAATATAAATGGGATAAAGCCCGATTGCGTAATAGTCTTTCGCTTTGAAATAAACAAAGACCATCAGCGTAAAAACGAATGTCCAGAAGAAGGATGTATATCTTTCAAAGGGCTTATAAAATAGGAGGCCGTATAAAGCAGCAATAATTACAAACAAAGAGCCCATAAAGAAAAGCAACTGGCTTTTTAAAAAATCTAACCTGTTAACATTCACCAGCTGTGTGTCCGCTAGTTCCTTCAGATGGTGTATTACAGGAAAATTATTGTTGTATTGCCAAAGAAGGTTAGGTGAAACGATAAACAGCCCGATAAATAGTGCTATGTATAATGCTTGTTTTCCAAAAATGCTCCGATCACGGGTCAATAAAATAGCGGGGAACATACCCAATAGTAAGAATCCTATATTGTATTTATTGAGAAAACCAACTGCAAAGACAATAGCTCCAATATAAAGCCATTTTGGTTTAGCGGTCTTGAAATATATTAATATTGTAAAATAAAAAGCGGTCCAGCTTAGAATGTCCAGTGAGTTAGGCTGATATAAAGTGTTTATCCTTAAAATTGCTGAAAACAGTATACAGGTGGCACCCAAAACCAGGGCAAACAAATTGCCGTTTAGCGTTTCGATAGCTTTCCAAACTACAATCATAGTGAGGGTGCCGAATAAGGCAGGAAAAAACTTAATCCAGAATACCGAGTTACCCAATAATTTTATAATTAATGAAATCCATGATGTAGCAGGCGGGACAGATAAATAACCCCAGGCCAAATGATTTGCCTGGTCAATATGAAGGTATTCGTCTCTTTGCAAGTCGTATTCGGGACTGATTAAGGTAATCTGAATGGCGAACTTTAAGATTATAAAGCCAATCAGGATTAAATTCTTTTTTGACATTGAGCCTGTTTGTTAATTAGTATTAGCCAAATATTTTTGATAAAAGTTCTTTTGAAAGTCGGCTTTCCCAGGTCTTTTAGCCGGTTCGCTAATGAAGAAGGTTTTCCATTTCCAAACCATGCAGCTCGTTTACGATTGTTAGCGTGTCTATAAAGGGTAGACGGATAATCCTAAGCGCACTCACCTTTTAAGCGCATGATCTTTAATGATCATAATAGGGTAATGACTAAACCTTTAATGAAAGGCCTCTTTAAATTCCCGGATAAAACTAAATTTTTCTTCTCCCAGTTTTTTAAATCTTTTCGAAATTTCTTTTTTCAATTCAAAATAATTGCTATGGTAAAACTCCGAAATTTTGATTGTTTTACGATTCCCCGTCATTAGGTATAAGTATTCATAATCCTGATATTCGGATGGTGAAACTGAAATTTTATATCCATCAATTTCCGCATTGCCAAAGGTTCTTACGGTTCCCATCCCAAAGAAATTGCTCCTTGTCAGTTTTTCTGGACCGATAGTAACTCTTATCCCTTTAGTTCTTATCTCTCCCCAGGTAAGCCATATCAAAATAACAAGGAAAGGGATAAGGGCTATTACAAACATTAGTATATTATCATTGCTTTTTACAATAAATATAATGAGCCCTACTATTAATATTACTAACATAACCAGGGAAATAATAATGCCCGTTAATGTCCCTGTTTTAAATTTAGATTCAATCATATGAAAATATTATTATGATCAATTTACTCATCCGCCATCTTTAAGGCACTTGCTATCCGGGGACTATTTACCCTGCTGATAAGCTTTATTCATTATTCCAGTTGTGAAATGAGGCCAATGTTTTTTTTCGGTTACACGTATTAGCTTTTTATCTTAATGGTTTTCATCAAAAACAACTTTTTTTTGCCGCTCATACGTCAGTGTTACAGCGCCAGATCCATGTGCCTTTGTTTGTAATAGCTTGAGGCCGATCCTCTCCCTTATGTTTTTAAATAATGCCAAACCAGTGCCTGATACAATAGGCTGCACGCAGAGTTGATATTCATCTATTATGTCAAGTTTCATTAACTCTATTCAAATGGTTGGGCCGCCAACACCAATGTTTTTACCTTGTTGCTCTTTTAGTTTTACAACTTCTTCTGATAATTCTCTTGTAGCCAGCGTTGAATTATTCCAGGTTGCGGTTGTGAGACTACGGGAGAAGACTATCTTTGGTATGTTGTGTATTAAAAGGGCAAAATCATCCATAGGCTTGTTACCTGATGTATTTTTTACAAGTGGTGCCCATCCGCTTTTCATAAGCTGATAAGTTACGCGCCCTAACAATAAATTGTCCGCATTGCTTAAAAAATCAATTGCATTTTGGTGTAATTCGTCATCTGCAATTACTGCTTCGTGATTGCAATAACCATCAAGGGTGATGTTGATGGATGAAATTAATTTTCGCATTTACTTTGAGTTATTCAATTATATATTTATTAGAATAAAAGGGATTTGTACTGCCGGCCCAGTACGACCCGGCAGTAGCTTTACTTAATTTGAAACAAAAATACAAATGAAGGCGACAATTCAAACTATTGTTGGTAGAAGCGTTTGGAATTTACAAATTCACCAAAAATTGACATTTAAAGTGGCACTATATTAGTAATATCTTCTCAATCAATGTGTTTAAAATGCCTGTAAGATCAAAACAACGCTCCGTACTATCAAATTTAGATTCCTTATCCAAATTAATGGATTCGCGATTTATTATTCCCGGAACAAATATCAGGTTTGGTTTGGATTCACTAATAGGGCTGGTACCCGGGGCAGGAGATTTTGCAACTTTTTTGCTATCCGGGTTTATGGTGATGATCTTAGCAAAAAACGGTGCAAGCGGTTTTGTTTTAGCCAGGATGACCTTCAATATTTTAATTGATGCACTAATTGGGTCAATACCTATTTTAGGAGATATATTTGATGTTGCCTTCAAAGCAAATCAGCGTAATATGAAACTTATGCGGGAGCATTATATTGAAGGCCGACACAAAGGTGGTGCCTGGAAATTAATTTTACCTTTGATGCTCGTACTCTTCATCTGTGTTGCAACCCTGGCGTGGTTAAGTTATAAATTGTTTGTCTGGTTATTTACATAATACTACTGGCGTGCCGATGCGTAATGGAGAGTAACCTTTTGCAACAGTGCCGGAAGCTAGCGTGGAATTTGGAGTCGTAATCTCCAGGGGAGAAAAAATTGGAAATGCTGGTGAACTTCAATTTTTCCGGTTAAAGCTTTAAAAATATGGACGTAGATTAAGATTCTTCCCCACAAATACCCCATTAAATATTATGAAAAGATCCAACTTGCCCTTGTGGGTTCATTATTAATTACCAGGCACATTGCCAATGGCGATTTTGCACCTGCTGAATCGTAATTAAACGTACATAAGCACTGCAGGAGCGTAAAACAATTATTGGAATTTACGGATATCATTCATACAATCGCAAGGGAAAGGCGTCAATATCTGCCCTGGTACCACGCAATATAGTGCAGCGGTAAAGGTTTAAACTACATTAAGCTTCTAATTTTTCAGGCGGATCAGGCCTCGCATCCGGATCTATATCCACTTCGATAAGGGCCGCTTGCCGAGGCAAATGCCTTTGTTAACACCTTCGCTACTTCATCGGGATTGGTGCATTTGTATCCTTCTGCGCCACAAGCCTCAGCGACCTTTACGAAATCAATCGGGTGCAAGGCGATACCGAATTCCTGCGCTCCGATCTCTTCCTGTTCAAACTTATCCATCACCAGTTTATTGTTTTTAAACAGTACAATCTTAATGGGCAGATCGTACAATACAGCCGTAGCAATTTCACCCATCAGCATAGTTAAACCTCCATCACCCATCATGGCTATACATTGCCTGCCAGGGTAGGCCAGTTGCGCAGCAATGGCATAAGGAAGAGCAGGGGCCATGCTGGCGAGATTTCCACAAGCGATTACCTGCTGTGTGGCTTTTATCCTGAAATGCCTGGCTGTAAATACGGTATGAGCCCCGGTGTCAATAGCTAACAACGCATCATCTTTAGCAAGTGCCGATACCTGCGCAACAAGGAAATGGGGTTGGATGGGCATGGCCTGGTTGGTTTCCAACTTTGTAATTGTTTGATTCCATGCAACCATTCTTTGTTGGGCCAGTTCGAGAAAGCTTCGGTCGTTTTCAAAAGTCAATTTTGGTATCAATGCTTCAAGGGTAACTTTTACATCTCCGTGAAGACCAAGTTCAACCGGATAACGAATACCGATTCGTTCCGGATCACGGTCTACCTGGATGGCTCTTGCTTTTCCCGGTTGAGGGTAATATTCGAGGTATGGCATAGTGCTTCCAAGGATTAACAGGGTATCACATTCGTCCATCATTTGTTTAGAGGGAAGCGTACCAAGCCTCCCTATTCCCCCTGTTGTATATGGTGAATTATCCGGTAGAACCGCCTTTCCTAATAAAGCCTTTGCAACAGGTGCTCCCAGTTTTTCAGCAACCTCTTCTACCTCTTTTGTCGCAGCAAGCGCACCTCTCCCCGTTAGGATCATCACTTTATTACTTTTGTTTAGTATCCTTGCGGCTTTATTGATGTCTTCTTCTGATGTGGTATACGTCCTCGGCGAGAACGTTGAGGACCCGGTAAGCATGCCGCCTTTTTGAGACCGCTTATCTTCTGATAACCGTTGTTCCTGTATGTCTGTAGATACCGTAATATGGGCCAGCCCTGGGGTGCTAAGGGCGGCCCTGCAAGCCAGGTCCACAATAGTTTGTGCATGGACCGGGCCGGAGATCATCTGGTTATATACGGCAATATCTTTCAGCATAGTAACAGTATCTACTTCCTGCAAAAATTTGGTACCCAGTACATCATGGTTAACCGCACCTGTAATTGCCAGTACGGGTGCACCCTCCATGGCCGCATCATACAGCCCGTTCATTAAATGCACAGCGCCCGGACCAGTGGTGGCCAGGCATACGCCCATTTTGCCGGTACTTTTCGCATAGCCGCTCGCCATGAAAGCCGCAGCTTCTTCATGGCGGACCGTAATTAACCTGATCTTATCCTGTCGTTTTCTTAAGGATTCAAAAATTGGATTGATGCCTTCCCCCACTAAAGAGAAAATAAATTCCACTTTCCAGGATATAAGTTTCTCGATAATAATCTCGGCTGTGTTCAGATCGGAATTTTCATGGTTGTTCTGCATGTTGTTGTAAATTAAAACAGTAATTTAATTTAAGGAACGGTGGGAATTTTGTTGTATTGAGCCTGACAAAATAAAAATACATCTTCTCAATAGAACAAATCCTTTGCCATTGACCAGTTAACGATTTTTATATCAGTTAATTTGGCATGTATGCCAAATTGGGCAAATGGTTCCCCTTCGATTAATTGGTGGTTGCCGAAACATATTAACTGCTATATATGGTTATATGCTTCTACTTCACTGATAATTTTAGAAAGCAAGGTGATTCCGAAATAATCTTTTTCCCTGAATTGTGTATTGCCGTATTGTTTAGTAGCCGGGATTGGGATTAATTATTTATCTTTTAATTGCAGTATGGTCATTTGCCGGAATTGCTTTTCATCAAAGGTTTTTTTGATCACAAAATACCAATTACTGGAAGTTACGTCTACCAGGAATACATCTGAAAGAGTATGCGCTTTTACAGCATCCGAGAACTCCTTCGCCATCAGACCATCGGCATACCAACCGGTGTCTCCAAATTTTTTATTACCATCCATCGTGAATTTTGCTGCGAGAGAGTCAAATGGTACACCTTTTTTATATTGTTGCAGAATGAACTTCTTTACAGTATCTATTTGACTGATTGATAGCTGTGCGCCATCTAAAAATATATAATTTACTCTCGATAAGATCGTCGCCTTGTCCGCCAATACTTTATAAATATTCGTACCAATTGTAACAATGTCACCAGTAGTTTGTAGATAGAGCTGTTCTGGTATTTTTAAAGAATCCAGCTTAGTGTCAATTTGAAGAATACTACCCTCGAGTTGGGTATTACCTGCTATAAATCTTTTCGCTTGCCTGGTTGTATTGATAGAGGTAAGTTTTTGAACCAGGGCTTGTCCAACCAAATTATCGGCCAGGAAAATTACCAGTATTGTTATGACGAATTTCATTTAAGACTTATAGTAACTGAAAAAATACCCGTATATTTTTTGCGGCTCATTATATTTCCTGCATAGCACGTAAATATTTCATTTGATCTCTAACAACAACATTTTTATTGCTTTGTTATTCACTTTTGAAAAATAAAATGGTTTACCAGGTTCAATATATACATATTGCCCGGCTTTGATTTCCCTGGATTTCATAGACTTTATATCATGAAAACGTATGCCTTCCCCGCTTATTAATTCTGCAATCAAAGGTCCATGACCGGCAGTAATTTTTTGCTCAATAGATTCATTTGAAAGCTCATACACAAGCGCCTTGTCATTTTGGAGCAATATGTTAAAAGGTAAGGGTTTTAAACCTGGGGCACCAGTTTGATTATAAGAAGAAAGAATTTCTATATCGTTCACGTGAAAAGGCACCGTATCCACGTTTGCTACACGATGAACCAGCGTATCAGGAGAAAAAGATCGATACCAGGCTTTGCCGGGTTCAGATAATTGGTTAACCCATTCTTTTCCATTTACCTGCGATGCTGTATTATTTTTTGTCAGATAAATAAATAGTGATGGAATTGAATGCACATGGAATTGCGTGGTATCATTTGGTTGTAACCATACATCAAGCAGGCGGATATATTTATTTTGCAGCACCGGGCGATGAAAGGGTTCCTGGCTTACCTGGAGTTGCGCCTTTACCGTTAGCAGGCAAAGTACCTGCATCGTTAGAACGAGGATTATTTTATTTTTCATATTTACTAAACTTAGTGATTCAAAATTTAGATTACGCAATTCTTTTATAATGCTTCATAATTTGATTGGAAAAATGTAAGCCTACACAACAACAATTTAACCAGTTCTAATCATCCCTGAATTATGGCCTGTCAAAGTATGGTTTAAGCGCTTACTATTAACAGGCTTCGTTTCAATATCATTTATTGTTGGTCTCTCTTTTTGATCAAATGATGGAATATGGATAAGATACAAATTATTTCTGCATAAAAAATAAACGCAAGGTTGGAAATAAATACGATTAATTGTAATCAATGGATATACTTACACTTACCTTTAATATTATAGGAGGCAATAACAGGTAAAAATGTAAAAAGATAACCTGCTTGTAATGATAATCAATAATTATGGAAGTTCGATTTCAACATAGTCCCAAAGAAACGGCCTCAATGAATAGCAGCGAATTGAGGAAAAACTTTATATGCGGATCGCTGATGCAGCAAGGTCAAATTCACCTTGTCTATTCCCATTATGACCGTGTGATTGTAGGAGGGGTAAAACCCATTGATACCGTTCTTCCATTAATCCAGGAGCCCGAACTGCGGTCCGGTTATTTTTTAGAACGACGGGAGTTAGGCATTATAAACGTGGGCGGACAAGGAATCGTAAACGCAGATGGTATAGCATATAGCCTTGATAAATTAGATTGCCTTTATCTCGGTAAGGGTGTTAAAGAGGTAAATTTTCGAACGGGCGATCCTTCGCAGCCTGGGTTATTTTACTTGTTATCTGCACCTGCACATCATAGCTATCCCAACCGGTTATTAAAAAAGATGAAGCCATTTCATCAACTTTAGGCGACTTAAAAACTTCAAACCTGAGAACAATTTATAAATACATTCATGCGGAAGGAATTGCCAGTTGCCAGTTGGTGATGGGGCTAACCGTATTAAGCGAAGGAAGTGTCTGGAACACCATTACGCATACACATAGCCGCCGGATGGAAACCTATTTCTATTTTGACCTGGCAACGGATCAACGTGTGATGCATTTTATGGGCGAACCTACCGAAACAAGGCACCTTGTAGTTGCCAACCAGGATGCGATAATCTCTCCGCCCTGGTCAATTCATGCTGGTTGTGGAACTACCAATTATTCATTCATCTGGGGAATGGCCGGCGAAAATGCTGATTATACCGACATGGACCCCGCGCCGGTAGCCGTATTGAGGTAACGAACACCACCTGCATATTTACCCATGTGGCGCACCGTTCCGGAAATCAAAAGCGTTTCAGGGCCATTTCGAATTAATGTTTCAAACCTCGTTTCTTAACCATTCCGCCTTTTGTATCCCGGATACTGCTCATGATCACGAAGGCATTTTTATCTATTTTTTCAATCTCATTTTTTAGCCGGTTCAATTCCAGCCTGGTCACAACGGTGTAAATAATCTTAATATCAGTAGTTTCACCTTCTTTGTTGTCACCCTCACCTTTGTAAATAGTTGCACCATGTCCCAAATTTTCAATGATCATGTTTTTCACGGCTTCGCTGCGATAGGATATGATCGTTACTCCTGTGTATTCCTCGATACCCTCAATAATAAAATCGAGTGTTTTAGAAGCCGATAAATACGTGATCATGGAATAAAGCGCCACTTCGATAGTCAAAAAATAAGCGGCCGCTGAAAATATCATGACGTTAATCATGATAATTATATCCCCGATGGTTGTTCCAAATTTCCTGCTTAGGTAAATGGCCAGTACTTCGGTTCCATCAATCACGGCGCCACCTCTCATTGACAAGCCTATACCTGCTCCAAGAAAGAAACCTCCAAAAACCGCCACCAGTAAATTATCTTTGGTTACATCGGGGAAAGAAACAGTCGCTACTACTAAGGCTAAACCTGAAATTGCCAGCATCGTTTTAATGGCAAAGGCCCTGCCGATCAATTTGTATCCCAATATAATAAAGGGGAAGTTTACGCCAATCAATAATACATAAAGGGGAATGGAAGTGAGCGCAGAGATCAATAGCGAAATGCCTGTGGCGCCACCATCTATAAAATGATTCGTCAGCAGGAATCCTTTAAAACCGAAGGCGGCCGAAAAAATACCAAGGGTTATAAGTATAAAGTCCTTTATATGTCTCCGTAAAATTGTATTCACGTTTTCTTATTATTCGATTTTATATTCCCTGCATAGTCATAGCATCGATCCTCATTGCAGTATATGGGCAAGATGACTCATAAATTTGATTCAATGATACCTTTTAACGTGTTCCCTTTGTGGGGTTCGTTTTTTAGCTTACGGGTTAACCATCTTTTAAAAGAATCCGTGCCGGAGGCATAATAAAAATCAACTTCATCGGTATTCATCGACGGATTAAAGGCTAATTGTTTTACGCGTAAATAAGAAAGTTCCCTGATAAAGCTGGCTTCTTTTTTATTGTCTTTAAATAACTCTTCCGGCATCACAGCCTTAAAGATTTGACGGCGCACTATCGCGGATTCCAGGGGATATTGTAACATCCGTTTAAAATGAATGATACCGGCTCCAAATAATTTTTTATGATCGGGGTTCGCGAATGGCGTAGCTGTTTGTTTAATGGTATGACGAAACATTTCAATTTGCTCCGTACCTGAAAAGGCTTTTAAGTTTTCACCATGATGCATTTTCCACAAGGCTGCTGCCGTAGCCACAATGGGTACGGCAAAGCTGGAACCTTCGCTCCATTTGAAAACATAACCCAGCCGCCCGTCTTTGGTTTTAAACGGGAAGGGGATGTATATTTCAAAACCAGGCGCGCATAGCGCAACTTCCGGTCCGCCATGAGTCAGTTTCCATGGCTCATTATAATTGGTACTGGCGGCCGGGGCAATTGTTTCAGGGTACTTTGCGGGATAGGTAACCACCTTGCGTGATGCAAAAACATGGGATCCGGGTGCCGCTATAAATATGATCCCTTTCTCATAAGCCTCCCTGATCGCAGCGCGGTAAATGCGCCTGTTGAGCAAGGACGCATGGCTCATGGAAACAACGCTGATCTCGGTTTCACGCGAAATATAATTAATAGCCCTGGCCATATTGCTCCCAAATGACAGGATGTTGCGGGACAACCTGTAGGGGACCACCTTTATATTGCCGGGCATCAGGCCGTTTACAAGGTCGTCGAAAAAAGTGTTGTCCCTGGCGATCCTGTTTTCGGGGGCAACGATCGAATTGCTGCCAATAATCAAAGAAGCACAGGAGGTACCATGGCCTCCCCACCTGAGCGGCAGTGGCCTGGTACTTTCCAGCGTGTCAACCGGATCATCAAAATTTTCTTTTCGCATGAAATTTTTCCCATGCTGCTTATCAATAGAGGAGGTTTCAGGATGATTTGTATAACCGGTATCCGCCAGGGCAATCGAGAACTTGCCGGAAGACCTGTTAAAGAATCCCCGGCCAGCTTTAAATTCTTTATCAGCAAATTCAAGTGCTTCCGGCATTCCTATATTATGGTGATACCAAAAAGGATCAGGCAGGTCAGTTTTGGATAAATTAATGACATTATTGAATAGCTCGAAACGCTCATTGATAGCTTCTTCTTCAGGAGTATCTTCGGCGATCACTTCAGCATCTTCAAGCCCGGGGGTTTTCCTGATTTCTCTTTCTAATTCAAAAGCTTCTTTTTGGGAAGACACGGTTACATCAGCTTCACCTATCCAGGAAAGGAATTTAGAATCTTCCGGGTAGAATTCTATATGATTCCGGGTACCGGTAAAAGATTTTAGTTCGGGTATTAATTTTGATTTGTTACCTGGCTTTGCATAAACGGTCAATCGTGCATTCATTGGGTTCGTTTAACAGGATGACTATATGTACGATTTTATCGTATTGCCGAAGATTCCGGGCAGATAATTTACTAAGATCGTTGCCCGATTACAATAATGACTGTTCTAATTGTCCTTTTTCCTTTGCTTCTGATAATTTTTTTAATTGCTTTGACATCCTGATATTATTGTCTTTATTCTCACAATAATTTAGCAATGCGGTCATCGCTTTAAGTTTGATCAATTTGGGATCTTTGGATGCAATTTTATTCTCCAGGGTATATTTTGCCATAGCCGCGAGGTAGAGCCCAAAAAGGTCATTATTATCCTTACCTACTTTGTCGGCAATGTCGTTAAATACAAATGAATAATCGGGCGTGCCGTGCATCCATTTACTAATGAAACGCAGCGAATTAAAGCGGTCGTCACTGCCTTTCCTGATAGGAGTGGTCAATAAATAGGTAGCTGTTTGTAAAACGAAAGGCTCAGCGGGTTTATAATCCGATGTTTTTTCAAGTTTAATCAGGTCGAAATTAGGCACGGTCTGAGCATGCGCATAGGTGCTAAAAAAAACTAAAAAAACGATGATGTTTTTCTTCATGGAATTTGTTTTTTAACATGCTAATTCCCTTTTCTTAAGATAAAAGGGTGATGTTAGTTATTAACTGTAACCTGCATGAAGATAACAACTAAAAAGTTAATAGTAAAGCCTTGATGCCAGGCCCTGCACCCTCAAAATACATTATTGGACCGCCCGTAATTATTAATCATAGAATTTTTGTCCGGTAATTATGTCGGACTGACTAGCCTGAATTTATGGGTAAACTGACTGCAGCATCCTGGTGGCATTGGGGGGTGTTTGGTCTTCCCTGGGTTCACACCTAACTGCTTGCAAACAAAACTGGTAGTTAAGCAAGCATTATTTTAGAATAATCCACCTGTTCAAAAAATTTCCGGGCGTTTCCAAAACAATCTTATAAAAAGATGAAGGAGGGATCTTGCTCTTGTCGATGATAAGTTTTCCAGATACCAGGTCCGTTTCCCGTAACAATTGGTAATCGTCTTTCCCGCCTGTTTTAAAGTTATTGGTAGTGGTGAGCCAAATTTTTGCTTTCCCTTTTTTATCTACAGCCTTCCAGCTTACAACCAGTTCTTTATCATTATGGGTCAAATTTAAATCGCTTGCAAAAACTTTTTCGGCCAGGGAAATCCCATCAATTTCCATTAAATGCTCCCGGGGTATGGTAATATTTAAATGTGAGGCAAGAGAAGGCATTATATCCACGATACCCGGTTTATTTTTCAAAAACCATGGGTCCACTTTCGCATTGGTAATGATCCAGGTGTTTCTTTCCCTGGCCGATTGACCGCCATGATCTTTACCCGTAATGGAATCCCGGCCATGATCCGTAGTGATATAGATCACCCAGTCTTCCTCAAAATTTTTCCGGCGGTAATTAATCGCATCCCACAGTCGCTTTACCTGTTCATCCATTACGTTTACTGCGTCATACATTTTTTTACTATCTCCGTAGCGGTGGCCCATGTCATCTGTATATTCGAGGTAGACCCAGGAAAGATCAGGTGCTTCGTTTCGTATCGCGGTCTCGGCTTCCGTGGTTACCATTTCATCAATCAAATGAATATACCGCGACCCGGTATCATGCGGAAATTTAATCGTATCCAGTTCCATCCCGTCAACATGATAATCCACTTTGATTGAACCCGTTTGAGGGATTTCATCTCCTACCAGCTTTGTCCGGTTATCCAGCCAGCTGGAAAATACCGCTATTTTCTTTTCCGGGTACTGCTCTTTAAAAAAACGGAAAATTGTCGGGTAATGATAGTTTGGCGCAACAATGTCGTTGTCCCATACATTATGTTTATTTACCCAGGTACCTGTAAGCAAACTATTGTAACCTACGGCGGAAATAGTAGGCGTTTGCGAATAGCTTCCTTTTTCGCCCCCCACAAATGCAGGAAGGAAGGCACCTTTCTTTGCAATGGCGCGGAGGGTGGGAGTAGGTAATTTTTTAATTACATCTAATGGTATCCCGTCGGCGATTATAAACAACGCCTTTTTTTGCCCTGCCTGCGCGGATGCCGTAAATATTATTCCGGCGCTACTGATAAGCAGGATGATTTTTTTCATGAGCATTTCAATTTATCCACGAAGATATGGTTGCATTATGCAACGGGTTATTTAGCCGGAACATAATGATAAAATAAAATAGGTGCATATTTAAATACCGCTGAACTTTGACAACAGGTAAATTTTTTCAGAAGGTGATTAATATCAAAATTTACTTAGTTTATGAGCTGAAAAAGAAATTAATTCTATTTAAAGGAAGGTTATTCATTGGGGGCGCCAGTCTCACGGCACGGTATTTTAGCAGAAGCGGGAATTTTTTAAAGTTAGGAAAGCCTACCGCAGGCGAAAATTTATCTGTTGTGCTTTAGAAAACCAAATGTCACCTTTACGGGGCTTTACCAATGTATTGACAATAGGTTGCTGTTAATATTACGCCTCTGCTGGGCTTTGGAAAATTGTAAAAAACATGGTATGCGATTCTAGTTAGCTATTTTATAAAATATACTTATTTCCTGCAACCCTCTTTTAATTGA
>JBBJMD010000281.1:0-3991 GCA_037719925.1 Ferruginibacter sp. | reverse complement strand
TTACCTCCTGGTGAACTTTTAATCATTCAAAGGAATAACGCTAATTTTGATTTATGATGAAAACCGGCTTTAATTTTTGCAGACGCCATCCCGTAAATTACCTGCTACCGGCTCTTTTCGTTCTTTTAATTTCGTCGTGCAAAAAAGATACTTTTATAACAAGCAGTGATGCAAGGATCGCAACCAGTGTGGACAGCCTGAAATATGATACCGTTTTCACCAATGTTGGCTCCATCACAAGATCCTTTAAGATCAATAATCTCAACAATCAGAAACTTCTCTTAAGCAAGATAAAATTAATGGGTGGCCCCGCTTCCGCATTTAAATTGAACGTCAACGGGAGGCCTGGTTCCGAAATAAGCGACGTGGAGATAGCGGCAGAGGACAGTATCTATATTTTTGTAACTGCGAACATTAATCCCAACACCGCTAACCTGCCCTTTATCGTTCAAGATAGCATCCAGATACTTTTCAATGGCAATACGCATTTCGTACAACTGGAAGCATTTGGCCAAAATGCGAATTTTTTACGTAACCGCATTATTAAAGGAAATTTAGCCTGGGCCAACAACCTGCCCTATGTTATTTTGGGAAGCTTGCTAATTGATAAAGATGCTTCGCTGACCATCGCCCCCGGTTGTAAAATATATGCGCATGCCGATGCCCCCATAATTGTGGATGGCACCCTTGAAGCGAAAGGCACCAGGGCAGAAAAAGTAGTTTTTTCCGGCGACCGGCTCGATGAAGATTACAGGGACCTCCCTGCAGGCTGGCCGGGAATATATTTCCGGGAAACAAGCAAAAACAATGTGTTAACCCACGCAATAATAAAAAATGCCTACCAGGCCTTGGTAACCGAACAGCCATCCGTCAATGCAAATCCGAAAGTGGTATTGCACCAATGCATTGTACAAAATGCCTTTGATGCCGGCATACTTTGCGTGAACAGCAGCCTGGCTGCCGATAATTGTTTGATCAGTAATTGTAATAAAAATATCAATATTATTTATGGGGGCGATTACAGTTTTACCCATTGTACCGTTGCTGCTTATTCTGATTACATTAATCATAAGAACCCGGTGCTTACGGTAACCAATTTCGCTTTGCAAAACGGTAGTACCCTCAGCACCGATCTTAATGCCCGCTTTCGCAATTGTATTTTCTGGGGCGAAGAGGGAGTGGTAGAAGACGAAATAACTGTGGCTAAACAAGGTTCCAATAATTTTAATGTGCTTTTTAACGCATGCCTTTACAGATCAAAAAATGACCCTGCAAACAGTCTGTTGACCGCACCTGTCAAAAACGAGCACCCGCGCTTTGACAGTATCGATGTAGCCAAAGGATACTATGATTTTCATATAAGTGATGCCCTGGCACCCGGAATAAACAAAGGCGTCATCACCCAGTATTTAAAAGATCTTGATGATAAGGATCGTAATAATGGCTTACCCGACCTGGGGTGTTATGAACAATAGAAGTTACCAGGTACCATTTCTAATATAAAAGGTTAAAGAGTACAGGATAGGTTCAAAACGACTTACATTTGCAATCGGGTACACCAGGCAAGTTATACTTATCTTAGGGAAACCAGGTGGCCCCGGAACCCGTTAAAAGCCAATCTCACCACAGTTTTCTTTGAAAAATAAGTCAAAAAAAGTTTGATTTTTAACGGGTTTAATGAATAAGTTCATCATATTTTCTTATTAAAAAACATACTCATGTTAAAACTAATTATTATGGCTACAGCAATTATTGGTTCAGTAGCTCAAACGCATAATCACGAAGGGAACAAGGAAGATGCGTTGACTCCTGTGGTTGCTACAAAATCGATCTATGATTTTAAGGTGGAAAGCCTTGAAGGGGGCACCATAGATTTTGCCGGTTTTAAAGGAAAAAAAATTCTGATCGTAAATACGGCTTCCAAATGTGGGTATACCACTCAATATAAAGAATTGGAAGAGTTGTACGAAAAATACAAAGAAAAGCTGGTTATAGTAGGATTTCCTGCTAACAATTTTGGCGGGCAGGAACCAGGCTCCAATATTGAAATCCAGGAATTTTGTAAAAAGAACTACGGCGTCACTTTCCCGATGGCAGCAAAGATTTCGGTTAAGGATGCGGATGCAGCGCCCATTTACAAATGGCTTTGCAATAAAAACGAAAATGGTGTAATGGATGCAAACATTACCTGGAATTTTAATAAATTTCTGTTGGATGAAAAAGGAAAGCTGGTTACAAAATTCGATAGTAAAGTAAGCCCGATGAGTGAAGAGCTTACCAGTAAATTATAATCAAAGAAAGAACCAAAGGCATACATGTTATAAAACACTGTATGCCTTTTTTATTTTATTTATAGCAGTGCAGTTTGAAAAAGTTATAGGACAAAAAGAGACTAAAGAACAATTGGTGCACATGGTGCGGCAAAACCGTTTAAGCCATGCCTTATTGTTTTTAGGTAAAGAAGGCAGCGGTGCGCTGTCGCTGGCATTGGCATTTGCCCAGTACATTGTTTGTGATAAAGTAAACCAGAAGCAAACAAAAGCGGCCGAAGGATCCCTTTTTGGGGAAGCGGTGCCTGAAAGCCAGCAACAATCACCCTATACCGATTCCTGCGGCCTGTGCAGTGCCTGTATCAAATCAAGCCAGCTCGTACACCCGGATATTCATTTTTCATATCCTGTAATTCCACGAAAAGCCGGTGATAAACCGGTAAGCACAGATTACGCCACCGAATGGAGGGAATTTATTACCAGCCAGAGCTATGGCAATGTGTATGACTGGCTGCAATTTATTGGCGCCGAAAACAAGCAGGGCAATATTACTTCGGAGGAATGTAATGATATCACACGCAAGATCAGTTTAAAAAGTTTTGAAAGCGAATACAAAATTTTGATAATATGGATGCCGGAATACCTGACTAAAAACGGCAACAAACTTTTAAAATTGATTGAAGAACCTCCGCCAAATACCTTGTTCCTGTTGGTGGCAGAAAATGAGGAACTTATACTGCCCACTATTTTATCGAGGACGCAATTGGTGAAAATTCCCTCGCTCACGAATCTGGAGGTAGAATCTACCCTGGCACTTCGTTCAGGGGTGCCAATTGAAAAGGCACAACAAATAGCTGCTGTAAGCGAAGGCAATTACCGGGAAGCCTTGCAATTGTTGCAACATGCGGAAGATGACTGGCAGGCAATATTAAGGGACTGGCTCAATTTAATATCAAAGAGGAACCTGCCCGGACAGTTAAAATGGATAGAGGATATGAGCCGCCAGGGGCGGGAAAAGCAAAAACAGTTTCTTAAATATTTTACGCACCTGCTGGAACAGGCTGTGAGACTTGGCATCGTTGACAGCCATTCTTCCGCGGCCTTGTCAATTGCTTCCAATGAGCGTGATTTTGCACTGAGGTTAAATAACCTTTGCAGTATCAGCCAGCAGGAAGCCATTGTTCAGGAGTTGGACAAGGCCAGTTACTACATTGAACGCAATGCGAATGGCAAAATGCTGTTTCATGCCCTTTCAATCAAGTTGTACCATATTATTACCAACAATTCGCTAATTTTGATGAATTGAGGAAAAAGGTCTGGAATTGAGTTGGGAGCCGGTGTTTGCTTTAATGAACGTCTATCTCCTCCAAAATATTAATTGTGTAGTCTGGCCCGGTTTACGCCGGATTTATTTATACGAAAGCTTTATTAAACTGTTTGCTATTTGTCTGCTAAAGTTGTATAAATATAAATACTCCCGTTCAGTTTCAAAACTGAAAGCAACTTCTTCAACCAGCTCCCTTTTTGGGGTTTTTGAAAAGTAGCATGGAACAGGCTTTCACAAATATTAACAGAAACATTAGCGGTAATATCCCATCATTGGAATGCCGGGTGTTTCGGGTATAACTCCCTCCACGTGCATCTTTTTCTGTGCAGGACATTAATTATTAACATTTAATCAAAATAAAAATGGCATGTGGAAGTTGTGGGTCTGGTAGTAC
>JBBJMD010000280.1:0-3995 GCA_037719925.1 Ferruginibacter sp. | reverse complement strand
TTGGTAGCTTTTATGTTGCGAATGCTCGAAGCTGTTGACAATTTGAGTGGGTTTTCCAGTAGCATCCAGAAGCATATCTCCTTTATTGGATACTGGTTCAATTTTATCGGTTGCTTTTGGCTCAACAATAAACTCTTTTTCTTGTATTTGTTTTTCTTCGGTAGGGCTAAATGTTCTGTCAGCATCACTACTTTTATCGCTATCCTGACTTTGATTATTTTCATTGCCAGGCCGGTCATACATTGTTCAGGCTACTTTTCAATGATCCCGGCAGCCTGCATTAATTCTTCTGTCATGCTATTGAAATCCACTTCACTCAATCGTTTACGAATATGTACAAATTCGGTATGATGAAACATTGCATCAGTAGTAAAGGAAGATCACCCAACAAAATATTGCATATACATATTTTCCCGTATCATCTCTATGGTTTCCCTGTCGCTCAGCGTAAGCTGATGTTTAATAATCAATACGCCAATTACCATATGCGCATCGATACTAGGTGCACCAAAATCGGCACGTAGTTTCTTAATATAAATCTTTACCAACTGATCCCACGGAAGAATATTGGAAAGTTTTACCCAACGATTAGTAGTATCCAACTGTTGATCGAAAGGTGTTTTAAATAATAATAATTGATTGGGAGATGTGTATTTTATCATAGCAGGTGCAAGGCTTTTGTAAAATTATGTCACGAAAACATGCGCCATATACAGAAAGAAATATGCCTAAATTACTGGTAACCAATTATTTAGGAGTAATTCAGCAATCCTAAATAAATCGAATCTGCCGCAGAGCTATCTAAGGCTCATATAGAACTAAGCTTAAAACTTTAATGTTAAAATTGAATTATGTAGTATTTATGTAGAGGAATAAAAAAGATGATAAATGTTTTGTGTGTAACCGATTGATTCTGAATTAAAAATATTTATTAAATATAAAATAAATCGCTGGATTTTAAGTCCTGCGTGTCTACCAGTTCCACCACCCGAGTGTAACTTACCGGCATCCAAACCTTGCCGGCGGTAGAAAAAAAAAGCAGATAACAAAAGCTATCTGCTTCAACCTCTAAGAGCGAAAGACCGGGCTCGAACCGGCCACCTCGACCTTGGCAAGGTCGCGCTCTACCAAATGAGCTACTTTCGCATTATTAATAAAGAACTGTTGTTTTTTGGATTGCAAAAATAAGGTTTGTATCTATACCACAAAATTTTTATTTGTACTCGGGATTGTACTGCGTATTTGCAGGCACCGTCACCTTGGGTTGACCCCGGTAACGATGTTGATACATGCTTATACAACCACCCAGGATAAATGCTACCACTAAAAACACCTGGCAATACCAGAGAAAGCGGGAAGAAGATACCCAGTTATGTCTAAAGTCCTTATCCTTATTGTCTATTACTTCGTATTCCATAATAACCTTTTTGCGAGGTCAAAATTAAGTAAAGTGCTTCAAAAAAAATTATTTGTTCTTCACAATTTCGGAAAACACTTTTTTCTTTTTTATAAAATGTTGCCAAACCACTGATGAAGGGTACCACCCCGCCAGGCGCCCTTTACGGGATAAAGGAAAAACTGATTTTTTTTGATCAGCCACCAGCCATTTAAAAAAATATACATACGCCTTTACTATGGACCAGCAAAAACGGCCGTCCCCATTCAATAGCCCTTTCAAACCTGCCAATGCATCTAATACCATCCTGGCCGCGATAGTCAGGATAGCCCTCCAAACAGGCAGGTTCTTCACCAGCATCACCAGGTTGTTCCTGAAATTTAAAAAGGTCTTCAACTGGTGCCCTTTAGACAACGTGGCGCCGCCAATATGATATACGACCGACGCGGGTTGCACAAATACTTTATATCCCGCTAATTGAAGCCTCCAGCAAAAATCAATCTCTTCCTGGTGGGCAAAAAAATATTCATCCAGACCGCCTGTTTTATGATAAACAGCTGCCTTCACAAACATCGCCGCACCACTTGCCCAAAAACAAGGCGCTGCCTCGTTGTACTGCCCATGATCAGTTTCCAGTATATCAAATATTCGTCCTCTTGCAAAGGGATACCCAAGCCAGTCGAGCCAGCCCCCACAGGCACCTGCATACTCAAAGCAGGACCGGTTTTGAAAGCTCAGTATCTTCGGCTGACAAGCGGCTATGCTTCGATCATTTTCCATAAGCTCAATGATCGGTTCTATCCAGCCGGGAACAACTTCCACATCACTATTCAATAAAACATAATAATCGCTTTTAACCTGCCGCAAAGCGGAATTGTACCCTTTGGCAAAGCCTTCATTGCTCGTATTAATAAGGATTTCAACGTCGGGAAAATGCCGTTGTAAAAAAAGTACTGAGTCATCAGTAGATGCGTTATCAGCAACGATCACGCGCTTATTACGATAATCAGAAGCAAGTACGGAAGGAAGGAATTTTTGCAGGAATGCTTTACCGTTCCAGTTTAAAATAACGATAGATACCAAAGGCGTATTTTGGATACCGGCTTTATCGTGCGCTTCAGCATCGTTGCGTCGCAATCCGTTCATCGGTAGTACTACTATTTAGCTTTTATTACGTTTTGCACAGTGCCTTGCCGTAGTCCTGTAAACGGATGTACTGCAAAAGGGAAATTACAGGTAAGTGCTTATACAAACATACTCGATTTCTTTTTTTTATATATATTTCTTATTACCTAAGGGTGCGTATATGGGGCGGTTGCTCCATTTGAATATCTACTGGTCACACAACACCTCTTGATAAATTATCATTTCACCCGAAGCCAGTTGTCATTAGTCACTCGCCCCACCACGACTTTGCTTCATATTCTTCAAGGGAAAGATGATGAACAATCGCGTATAAAACAACGAATCACCGGCTCAATTTTAACTACCTGTTCCAAATTCTTAATTTACATTTGATAAAATGATCACTCAATTTTTTAATTGGCGAACAGCGCTGGCGATCGTTGCAATAGCAATTGTTACGGGCACTATTTTTTATTCCAATTACCTGGCAAAAAAAATTGCGCAAGATGAGCGGGATAAAGTGGATGTGTGGGTGCAATCGCTAAAAACAAGGGCGGAGGCCACAGAGCAGGTAGCCCTGGATCTTACCAATGCCATCACTTCACGCAACACATCCATACCCATTATCGAAACAGACGAGTATGATAATCCCTCAGGGCAGGGATTAAACCTGGATACAACCGCCCTGAAACAAGACACCGGCTATCTACGCAAAAAAGTAAAGGAATTTAAGCGGCAAAACAATGCCATCATCGTAGAAGTAAATAAAGACCCGCTGATCATCAATAAATATTATTTTGGTGATTCCAGCTTATTAAAAGAAGTGCGGTACTACCCGTTGATACAATTGCTGATCGTTGCGCTTTTTATCATCGTAATATTGATCGCCATTACACTCAGGAACAAATCCACCCAAAACCAGGTATGGGCAGGGATGGCGAAAGAAACAGCCCACCAGTTAGGAACCCCCCTCTCCTCCCTGCAGGGATGGGTGGAGCTGCTTAAAGAAAAGGCTGGCAGCGAAAAGATCGCCCTGGAAATGACCAAGGACGTAGACCGTTTAAAACTCGTAAGTGATCGCTTTGGCAAGATCGGAAGTACGCCGCAACTGGAACCAATCAATATCATTGAACAGATAGAAAACATGGTTGCATATATCAAACGCAGGGCATCCGAAAACGTGGGTTTCAGCATAACTTATGATCAAAAGGAAATCTATGCGATGATCAATGGCCCCCTCTTCGACTGGGTGATAGAAAACTTATTAAAGAATGCCCTTGATGCCATGGAAGGAAAAGGTACTATACAAGTGCGGATAAGGAATGAGGCTGCTTCTATAATAATAGACGTAACAGACTCGGGTAAAGGTATCAGCAAACAAAATATTCCTAACATCTTTAACCCCGGATTTACTACGAAAAAGCGTGGATGGGGATTGGGGCTAAGTTTGTCTAAAAGAATTATCGGGCAATAT
>JBBJMD010000279.1:0-4004 GCA_037719925.1 Ferruginibacter sp. | reverse complement strand
CCAGTATGGGCGACATTTTGGTAAATAAAAATAGTGACAATGAATTGAGCCCTGTAGGGGCGATATTTTGGTAAAAATAGTAGTGAAATTCATAAATCCCTGTAAAGGCGACATTTAAAATGAAAACAGACAAAAAATTGTCGTTCCAATGAGGCATTGCTAACTTCAAAAAAACTCCCACTTCTACGCCTATGGTACGATCGCGATCTAAATGGATAATTCTAAATATTTGATTATACTTGTATCCAAATTTAATTATCATTTGGCCAAAAGGCCGGTAGTAATACGTTGCCTGTCAATAGCGTTTAAGCCTAACCGTTATTAAAAATCACTTGATGAAAAACAACCGCTTCGCACCCATAGAAATCGGTAAAGCCGACTTTAAAAAAATTGGCTATGAGCTGATTGATACGCTTGCTGATTTTATCGATACCATCCGGGAACGACAGGTAACTACCGGGGAGTCGGCAAGCAGCTTTACAAAAAATTATTGGCACCCAAACTTTACCGGAAAATGCGGCACCCATTGCTGGGCTCGTTTCCAAAGCTGCCGGGTTGCTGCTCAATCATTCTTTGCTGAATGGTCATCCGAAATTTCTCGGTTATATCACCTCCTCCGCAGCGCCCCTTGGCGCATTAGCGGATCTTTTGTCGGCTACAGTCAATGCCAATGTCGGGGCACAGATTTTAAGTCCTGTTGCAACAGAGATCGAAAAACAAACGGTAAATTGGCTTGCAGAATTTATAGGCCTGCCCCCTGGTTATGGGGGCATTTTGGTAAGCGGCGGCAATATGGCAAATTTTACTGCCTTCTTAGCGGCGCGTACAGCAAAAGCCCCTAAAAGCATAAAAGAAGATGGTATCTCCACTGCGTCCCAAAAACTGGTGATTTATTGCTCAAAAGCAACGCATACGTGGATTGAAAAGGCAGTAGTACTATTCGGCCTCGGCACTAAGTCAATCCGGTGGATACCAACAAATGCCGCTAATAAAATGGATACTAAAAATCTGGCAGCTACCGTTAAGAAGGATGTAGCAAACGGCTTCAAGCCCATTATGGCAATTGCCAATGCAGGAGACGTTAGTACCGGTGCAGTTGATAACCTGAAAGCAATTGCCTTGGTATGCAAAACGTACGATCTTTGGTTTCACATTGATGGGGCTTATGGTATGCCCGCCGCCGTTATTCCCGCACTAAAAAAAATGTTTCAAGGTACGGAAGAAGCAGATTCCATTGCCCTTGATCCTCATAAATGGTTATACAGCCCCCTCGAAGCAGGGTGTACTTTAGTGAAAGATCCCAATCATTTAAGAGATTCTTACAGTTCCCACCCGGTATATTATAATTTTGATAACAGTGAAGGCCAGGTCCAGAATTATTACGAATACGGATTCCAGAATTCCCGAGGTTTCCGGGCTTTGAAAGTATGGTTAATCCTGCAACAGGTCGGGCGATCCGGTTATATCAAAATGATTGGTGACGACATTCAGTTGTCAAAATTGTTATTCAGCAAGGCTAAAGCTCATCCGGAGCTCGAGGCCCTCACCCAGAACCTGAGCATTGCCACATTCCGCTATGTCCCGTTATATCATGATCATGCCGGTAAAAAGAGCGAAACCTATTTAAATGCTTTAAATGAGTCGTTATTGAATGAACTGCAAAAAGGAGGCGAAGTATTTTTATCAAATGCCATAATCAATGAAAAGTATTGCCTGCGTGCCTGCATCGTAAATTTCCGGACTTCAAAAACAGATATCATGGAGATCATTGAAATTATAGTGCGCCAGGGAAGATTGATGGATAAAACGCTTCGCAGGAAGTCCCGCCGGGCAAAAAAATAAAGGGGATAACCGCAGAAGAACTAGTAACTTTTGTTGCCATCTTTCAAAATCTTAATACAAAGTGGAAAGGCAGTTAAATATAGTATGGACAGGCACCGGTTAACATTCTATTGAAAACTGCGGGTTATCAATTACTGCAGATCAAACAGAAGCAAATTCAACCATTATCGGCGTTCACACTGATATCATTTATAAAGTAAATTATCAAATCATATTGAATAAAAATTGGGAAACGATGTATGTAAAAATTGATGCCGGGCTTAATGATACGATGAAAAATATAATTTTTAAAAGCGATGGCCAGGTAACTGGTTAGAAGGTGGACAAACAGTTGCGGCTTATAAGGGTTGCATCGATATTGATATACCGCTAACACCCTTTACAAATAGCCTACCTGTCAACAGGCTAAAACTATCCCCGCAAAACGAAAAGGTAATTAAGGTTTTGTACTTTGATATACTGGCGGGAAAAATAACCGCTCTTGATCAAAAATATAAACGGCTTTCCTTCTCGGATTATCAATACGAGAACGTAACAAATGACTTTGAAGCAATTATATCAGTGGATAAGCTGGGGCTTGTAAAAAACTATCCTGCATTATTTGAACGAACATTTATTACAGGTTCACACCATGCAGCATAGTATGCAATAAGATAGCTTACGAGGCCATGGTAATTTTTATCCTGATAAGGCAACATGCAGGCTATTTGCGCTTCACTTGCCTTCAGTAATTTCCGGGCCTGTGAGCCTTAAGTTAGTTATGATCAGGTAGTCCCCGATGATTTTAATATTGTATCTTCCCAACACATTTAATTGCAATACCAGATGCCCGGAGCGCCCGAAAAAAAAGATAAACTCGGTTTATGGACAAGTACTTCTCTCGTTGTTGGTAATATGATAGGGTCCGGTGTTTTCTTAATGCCGGCGGCGCTGGCAGCATATGGTGGCATTAGTGTGTTTGGCTGGCTACTGGCTTCAATAGGCGCCTTTTTACTGGCGAAGGTTTTTAGTAATTTAAGCAGGTTGATGCCAAATGCAGACGGTGGCCCATATGCTTATTCCCGCCAGGGGCTCGGCGATTTTGCAGGTTTTCTTGTAGCCTGGGGTTACTGGATATCAATCTGGTGCACCAACGCCGCGATTGCGGTATCGCTGGTAAGTGCATTGAGTACCTTCTTTCCGGTACTTGCAGCCAGCCCCGTTGTTGCAGTTGTCACCGGGCTGGCGCGATCTGGCTGCTGACCTGGATAAATACGCTCGGCATTGTAACGTCTGGTAAGCTGCAGCTCGTTACCACTATTTTAAAAATCATACCCCTGTTGCTTGTAACACTGGCAGGTTTGTTTTTCTTAAAGCCGGGAAATTTCATTCCCTTTAATTCAACCGGCAACAATGATTTTGCCGCGGTAACTGCTACCGCCGCATTAACATTTTTGCATTCCTTGGTTTGGAATGTGCTACCATACCCTCCGGGAGCGTGTTGAATCCAGGCAAAATCATACCACGTGCAACTATGCTGGGAACACTTGTTGCAACGGTAATTTATATTCTTAGCAGTGTCAGTGTAATGGGAATGATCCCGGCAAAGGACCTGCAACTGTCTGTTACACCCTTTGCCGATGCGGCCGCTATCATCTGGGGCAGCAATGCCCGTTATTGGGTAAGCGCTGGTGTTGCTATTGCTGCATTTGGCGCATTAAATGGCTGGATTCTTATCCAGGGACAAATACCTTACGCCATTGCAAAAGATAAATTATTCCCTCATGTATTCAGTCAAGAAAATAAAAAAGGTGTACCTGCAAGGGGGATTATCATTTCCAGCGTGCTCGTCTCACTTCTTATGACAATGAATTACACAAAAGGACTGGTAGAGCAGTTTAAATTTTTAATATTGCTTTCAACTTTGACGACGCTGGTGCCTTATCTGTTTTCCTCGGCCGCCTATATTATTATCCGGATGGAAAATAAAAATTCCCGCCAGGGCAAGGGCTGGTTACCATCTATCATACTGACATCCCTTGCTTTTTTATTTTCATTATGGGCGGTTGCAGGTTCCGGCCATGAAATAGTGTACTATGGATTTATATTACTGATGTCAGGAGTGCCTTTTTACGTGATGGTTTGCTGGAAAAAAACCATTAAATAACACTATTGTCCGACTA
>JBBJMD010000278.1:0-4006 GCA_037719925.1 Ferruginibacter sp. | reverse complement strand
GATGCCGGGTACCAGCAGATCCAGGCGGTTAATAACATAAAAATTACAAGCCTTGATGATGAATTAAAGACAATATCAGAAAAAATTAAAGCTGAGGAACAAGTTTTTACCAATTATTTCAATGATGGCTTTTTAACACAAATACAAGCGCTCAACAACCTGATCAGTAATAATAGTGCGCTCAGGTACCGCTATTATTTATTGGTAATTATCCTGTTGCTGATAGAATTAATGCCGGTAATCGCCAAAACACTTTTGCCCGCAGGCACTTACGATGAAAAGGTTTTGTTACGCGAGGACCTGGAAAAAGAGATCGCACACGATAACATCCGAAAAGAAAAAGAATTGAAAGAATTGTATAATACGCTTGCCGGGCAAAATGATAAGGAGGCCATCACTGCCTTTTTTGATCTAACAAAGCAGGATCGGACTGAAAAGATCACAGCATTTAGCAAAAGCTGGAAAGAAGATAAGCGGCAAACTTTTGACGGGTTGTGGGAGAAGATGAAAAAGGAAATTTTGACAAAACAAGAAAATTAATTATTTAATTACCCTGGATGTCGCCTGGTTAATATTCCGGTGTGAACACTTGCCATTGAGATGAAAACTCACAATTTTCAGCAGCTTTCATATCCACCAGCATCCGTGCAACCTGCGCAACTTTCTTTTTATCCTATTTGTTTATTACCTATGCGCGATCAATTATTCGATTATGCATGCCGGAGCAATGCCAGCATATCAAAATAAATGCATTGATAAAGGCTTAAATAAACTTTGTTAAATTTTAAATTTCAGCGATGCGGTTGACAATCTTACCATGAATGGTTCGGCAAATACCGTTGCCCACCTTAACACAAATAGTTATACTGATATTTGCAATTGTGAAAAGTGAAGTTAGATCATCTCACTCTGGAGCAATGGATTTTTTACTGCCACTTTTTTATCGGAAAATTCTTTGGCGGCTTTGATAAAATTTACAAAGATTGGCTGGGGATTTTCAACAGTGCTTTTTAGTTCGGGATGATACTGTACCCCAACAAAGAAGGGATGGTCCTGCAATTCAATAATTTCCACCAAGCCTGTACCCGGATTTTTGCCGCTGGCTACCATACCCGCCTGCTCAAACTGATCAATGTAGGCATTATTAAATTCCCAACGGTGCCTGTGCCGCTCACTGATAGGTGAATGGCCATAAATATTATAAGCGATCGTGCCGGGTTTTAATTCACATGGATAAGCTCCCAACCGCATCGTACCGCCCTTGGAAGTTACTTTCTTCTGTTCTTCCATCAGGTCAATAACGGGATTGCGCGTATGCACGTCCATTTCAGTTGAATGCGCATCCTTCAGGTTCAAAACGTTTCTTGCAAACTCAATTGCTGCCATTTGCATTCCGAGGCAAATTCCAAAAAAAGGCAATTTATTTTCACGGGCATATTGTACGGCAATGATCTTTCCTTCTACTCCCCTTTTACCAAAACCAGGTGCCACCAGCAATCCATCAAGGCTCCCCAATTTTTCCCCTACATTCTCATCAGAGATAAATTCGCTGTGTACATTTACGATCTGAACCTTGCATTCATTCATAGCACCTGCGTGAACAAACGATTCCAGGATAGATTTATAAGCATCCTGCAGTTCTATATATTTACCGATCAGGCCAATGGTTACCTTACCGGACGGATATTTAAGTTTGTCGAGGAACTCTTTCCATTTAACAAGGTCCGGTGCGGAATAACCATTGATATGTAATTTTTTCAACACGGTTACATCTAATCCTTCCTGCAACATTTTAAGTGGTACTTCATAAATGGAATTGGCATCCATTGCTTCGATAACGGCGTCTGTTTTTACATTACAAAATAAAGCGATCTTTTTTCTAAGTTCCAGATTAAGCGGCCGCTCCGTTCTGCATACAATTATATCCGGGTGCACACCATTTTCACTCAATAACTTGACACTGTGCTGTGTGGGTTTTGTTTTAAGTTCTTTGGCGGCTTTAAGGTATGGGATTAGTGTTAAATGAATTACGAGGCAATCCTCCTTTTCCATCTCCCATTGCAGCTGGCGGACTGCCTCCACAAAGGGAAGGCTTTCAATGTCGCCAACGGTTCCTCCGATCTCAGTAATTACGATATCATATTGCCCCGTGTCCCCGATGAGCAACATTCTTCGTTTAATTTCATCAGTTATGTGCGGGATTACCTGTACGGTTTTACCAAGGTATGCCCCTTCCCTTTCCTGGTTGATAACTGTTTGATAGATCCTGCCGGTTGTTACATTGTTTGCCTGGGAAGTAAAAATGTTCAAAAAACGTTCGTAATGGCCAAGGTCAAGATCTGTTTCAGCCCCATCCTCTGTTACAAAACATTCGCCATGTTCGTAGGGGTTTAAAGTGCCGGGGTCAACATTAATATATGGATCAAATTTTTGGATCGTAACTTTTAAACCTCTCGATTGTAATAATTTGGCAAGTGAGGCTGCGATAATGCCTTTGCCCAAAGAGGAAGTAACGCCGCCGGTTACAAAAATATACTTGGTCATTGTTTGCTTTTATTAGTTTAAATATCTTGTTGAAAACGATTTAATAGTTGGAACCTTAAACAAAGCAGGCGCACTCCACGTTTACCAGGGTAAGTGAAAAATGCTACAACATACGGCAAAATGTAAGGTGATAAAACGACTATCCAAAAAGTGACCTGCGGCTTTCAGAACTTTTGGAACTAACAAGAAAAAATCCGTGAGGTCATGCAAATTTACAGGTAATAATCCGGAGCATGAAATTTAGGTTATCAATTGTGGAAAAATTAAAAATTACACAACAAGTGCCAGGTGATTTCGGAATGTTTATAAACATTCATAGGCGCAAATTGTATCCTGAATGATTACTTCAGGTCCGCAACAATAAACGAAAATGGGGATAATTATAGTTTTATTAAACGCAAAAAATATATATTAAAAACTTTTGTTTAAAAGTTCGTTGCATCGTAATTTCATGCATCTTTCCATTTCACCAACAAATAATACCTAAAGCCGATATATGGATTTAATCAAAAGCAGTTTTAAATTAAAAGCTGATGAAATTAGTACGGAAATAAAGGGAATTCTGAAAGAGCATGGTAATAAAAAGATTGGTGAAGTAACACTTAGCCAGGTATACCAGGGTATGAGGGGTATTACCGGGCTTGTAACAGAAACATCGCTGCTGGATGCACAGGAAGGGATACGTTTTCGCGGCTATACAATCCCGGAATTACAGGAAAAATTACCTAAAGCACCCAAAGGGAATGAGCCGTTGCCGGAGGGCTTATTCCACTTAATGTTGTTAGGCGAATTACCTACAGAAGAAAACACCAATCACATTACTTCCATACTTCAGCGGAGGAGCCATGTACCCAGCCATGTATTCGCTACAATTGATGCTACTCCAATCAGTACACACCCGATGACGCAGTTCGTGATCGCGATAATGGCACTGCAAACTGAAAGCAGTTTTGCGAAACGTTATGCAGCAGGTATGAACAAAAAAGATTACTGGGAGGCCACATTTGATGATTCTATCGACCTGATCGCACGCCTTCCCCGAGTGGCCGCATACATTTATCGTCGAAAATATAAACACGCGGATCACATACAGCCAAACGGCTTGCTGGACTGGGCAGGAAACTTTGCCCATATGATGGGTTACGACAGCGATGAATTTAAAGAACTCATGCGTTTGTATATGACCATTCATGCGGACCACGAAGGAGGAAATGTGTCTGCACATGCCACTCACCTGGTAGGATCTGCCTTAAGTGACCCTTACCTGGCATTCGCGGCAGGAATGAATGGCCTGGCCGGCCCTCTTCATGGGCTGGCTAACCAGGAAGTAATAAAATGGATCCATGAAATGCAGGAAAAATTAGGCACAGACATGCCTACACCGGAGGAAATTGCAACCTACGCCCAGGACACCATTAAAGAAGGAAAAGTAGTGCCAGGCTATGGCCATGCGGTCCTCAGG
>JBBJMD010000277.1:0-4020 GCA_037719925.1 Ferruginibacter sp. | reverse complement strand
GACAGAAATCAATACCGGGTCCCCGACTATTACAGGGCAGACTTTTCTGTTAACCTGGAAGGCAATCATAAAACTAAACAGCTTACACATAATTCATGGTCGTTAGGTGTATATAACCTTTTTGCGCGCCAAAATCCATATTCAATATATTTTGTACAGGAAGCAGGGGTTATAAAAGGATACCAGTTATCTGTTTTTGGTACCGCCATACCCTTTATCAGTTATAATTTTAGATTTTAACGGCATGAAGAAAATATTGCAGATATTCGTTTTTATCATGCTGGCGGGTTCAACCCTAATTGTGTGTAAAAAGCCGTACGAACCGCCGTTAATAAAAGGTATTACCAACTTCCTTGTGATAGATGGAAGTATCATTTGCGGAAACAATTCGGTTACAACGATAACCTTAAGCAGAACCAAAGCACTCAGTGATTCAATTTTATTTGACCCGGAATTAAATGCTGTTCTAACCATTGAACAGGAGGGGGGTGGCACCTTTAATGTTTCCGAACAAGGCAATGGGATGTATCGTTCCCAACCATTAAACCTTGCGCCCGGCAGGCAATACAGGCTGAAAGTAAAAACAGCAGATAACAGGGAATATTTATCGGGTTTTGTTGCCGGGAAAACCACGCCTGCAATTGACAGCCTCACCTGGAAGCAGGATGGAAATGTTACCGTATCTGTTCATACACATGACCCGTTAAATGATACGCGTTACTATCGCTGGGACTATACCGAAACCTGGAACTATGCATCCATCTATTCAACTGATTATGGCGTAAATAACGGGCTGATATTTGTAAAGGATGCCAATACCCAAACTGATTCCTGCTGGCGCACAGGTACTTCAACTAATATCATAACAGGCTCTTCCTTAGCCTTGAATGAAGATGTGATCAGTAACGTTCCGGTTGCAGTGGTTTCGCAACATGACGAAAGGATCAGCAAAGGATATAGTATACTGGTGAGGCAGTATGCCATCAGCGAAGCGGCCTTCCGGTACCTACAGCTGATTCAAAAAAATACACAGCAATTAGGTTCACTCTTTGATGCTCAACCTTCCCAGTTAAAAGGGAACATTCAATGCGTGGATGACCCAAACGAACCAGTGATAGGTTTTATTTCAGCATCTGCTGTAACCGACAAAAGAATATTTATCAGGAACCGCCAGCTTAAAAATTGGATTTACGCTTTGCCTGTAAGCGATTGCACTTCTATCATATTCATTGCGCAAGATCCTACCGACTATAGAATTTATACCTATCCTGATCCATTGTTTGCACCTTATTATTTTACCAGCGGGGGAATTGCCTTAACCAGGAAGGCATGTTTATATTGTACGGAACAGGGTGGAACAAATGTAAAACCCTCATTCTGGTAAAAGGCTGAAAAGATATAACTTGAAAAATAACGACATACATGCCCGGACTTAAAAAAATTAAGCAGCATATTATTTTAACCCTCCTGTTATTACCGGCCTCCTTTTTAATCAGCCGCGCTCAACAGCACGCAGACGCGGATGTTGCCGGGTTGTTAAAGACTTATCATAGCCAAAATTTCCAGGAGAAAATCTTTGTACATACCAGTAAATCTTTTTATGTATGTGGTGAAAATATCTGGTTCAAAATATACAATGTTGATGCTTACGGGAACAGGCCTGTTGCAATAAGCATGGTATCGTATGTAGAGCTTTTGAGCCGCGACCATAAGCCGTTATTACAATCAAATATTGAATTGAACGGCGGATCGGGAAGCGGGTCATTTATGTTACCGTTTTCCCTGGGTTCGGGTGTATATGTTTTACGTGCCTATACTAACTGGATGAAAAATTTTAGCCCGGAGCTTTTTTTTGAAACCCCACTCACCATTATTAATTCTCTAAAAAAATTGCCGCCGGTGGAAAAAGATTCTTTCGCGTATCGAATCCGGTTTTTTCCGGAGGGAGGAAACCTTGTAATTGGTCTTCAGAGCAAAGTAGCGTTTCAAGCTGTAGGGCGGGATGGCCTGGGAATCCGGTGTAGCGGGATTATTGTAAACAAGCATAATGATTCAGTCAGCTCTTTTAAATCACAGCGGTTTGGAATCGGCAATTTTAAATTTACCCCGTTAAAAGATGAAACTTATAAAGCCGTCACTACTATGGAAACGGGAGAAACAATTATTAGTGATCTGCCGCCTGCCCTTAGCGATGGCTATGTGATGCATGTATGCCCTGTTAATAAAGAAAATATAAAGGTTTTGGTGTTTTCAGGTGAGAGCAGCACGGATGCTATCTCCCTGGTGGTGCATTCACGCCTCCAAAGCAACAAACCAGAAACGAAAATAACCGCAAAAGGTATTACCGAATTTATTATTAACATAAAAGATTTAGCTGAAGGCGTTTCCCATTTTACCATTTTCAACAGCCTGGGCCAGCCGGTGTGCGAGCGTTTATATTTTCAGGCTCCCATAGAAAAGTTAGCCATCGGGCTTACAACCGATCAACAGGAATACGCGACACGAAAAAAAGTAGGTATTGAAATTAGTTTGGGGGATATTGACGGCTTACCGGCAAATGCGGATCTCTCGCTATCCGTTTTTCGTATTGATTCCCTGGAAGGCCTGCCTCTAAATGACATTCAAAGCTATCTGTGGCTTGGCTCTGAACTAAAAGGAACGATCGAGTCACCTTCCTATTACTTTAACTCAATGGATAGTACTGCACAAGAAGCTGCAGATAATCTTATGCTTGTACATGGCTGGAGCCGGATAAAATGGGAAGATGTTTTAAGCCAGGGGAAAGCTCCCTTTAAATTTCTTCCCGAATATGAAGGCCCCGTTATCTCGGGCAGGATACGCGAAAGAAATAGCGGCGCACCCGCTAAAGGGATCGAAACCTTTCTTACAGTACCCGCGCAAAAATTCCTTTTTAAAAGTTGTACCAGTGATCAAAAAGGCCAAATTCTTTTTAACCTGAATAAGTTTTATGGAAACAATGAAGTAATTGTCCAGGCATTTGATAAATTGAAAGGAGTATACAATATTGATATTTTCACACCCTTTGCCACTGATTTCTCCTCGCGCAGGTATCCCTCACTTAAACTGCCTGGGAAATGGCAGGATCAATTGTTATCTTATAGTGTAGAAACACAGGTAGAAAATGTGTATGTCCAGGATAAAAGTCAAACTTTCTATTTACCAGGTGTAAAAGATACCACCGCATTTTACAGTACACCGGATAAAACTTACCGGCTCGATGATTATACCCGCTTTATTACAATGGAGGAAGTAATGCGGGAATATGTTACTGAGGTAAGGGTAAGGAAACAACAGGAATCGTTTACCTACCAGGTAATGAATGCTGCCAGCAAATTTTTTTTTGATAATAACCCGCTTGTGTTGCTTGACGGCCTGCCGGTGTTTGATATGAATAAAATCATAGATTTTAATCCTTTAAAAATTAAAAGCGTTGAAGTTGTTACAAAAAAATATTTTTCTGGCAACAATGCTTTTGAGGGGATCGTGAGCTACCGGACTTACAAGGGCGACCTGGACGGGTTCCCCTTAGAGCCCGGTGCCCTGGTCCTTGAATACCCCGGGGTACAACTTCAGCGGGAATTTTATTCTCCCCAATATGAAACACCAGAGCAGGTTGAAAGCCGTACGCCGGATTTCCGAAATTTGTTGTTTTGGGCTCCTGTTATTAAACCTGATGCTAATGGAAATAGCCGGTTAGCTTTTTTTACATCTGACAGGCCCGGCAGGTACGCAGTTGTGGTGCAAGGGATAAATGACAAGGGCATGGCGGGTAGCAATACCGCATTCTTTACAATCCATAAATAATGACGGCGCCGCCCGGGAAAAAATTTGTTTTCGTTGCGGCACGCCTGCAATTTCGTTCATAAAGACCACGGTTCGGGCAACTTGTAACAGTTGCAACTCCGCATATAATATTTTGTACAGGGTCAAATAAAATAAAAATATATAAGGGTGGTTCCAAAAACCCACTTTTTTAGAAAATCAAGAATATAAAACTCA
>JBBJMD010000013.1:0-42836 GCA_037719925.1 Ferruginibacter sp. | reverse complement strand
TGGTGTGTTGGTAGCGTTATTGTATTTAAATGCAGGTATGGTCTGTGTGCCGGTAGTGCCATTAAAATTGAGCCTGAAAGGTTTGGTTGCCAGTTTAAAGTTAGTGGCGGTTACAGAAAATGTTCCCAGGATAGTAATTGAAGCCGTGGGTGTAAAATCAAGGATGTATTGCTTCAGGTCACCACTCAGCTCCATATCGTTATAGATCGCAGTACCATAATTAGTATTCACCGTTCCGGAAGCAACGAACCTAACTTTAGAACCTGTAACGGTATAAAGGGTAGATGCACCAGGCTGCGTAAGTGCACGGCAAATAATTACATGTGCCGGGTCTGCAGATCCAAGGGGATCGAATACTCTTGGACCCAGGTTAGATTGTGTGATTATTCCATAAGTAAACCCTGGAATGTTTTGACTTCCGGTTGAACTGAAATTGATGGTATTAAAATCAACCTTACTGGTAAAATTTGAAAGTGAGCTGATGTTAAAAACACTTTTTATATCAATTATATTAGCAGAAGTTCCATTTCCAAGGCTGATTAATCCCCCACCGCGATTACCCGTGATGGTTAAGTTATCATAGTTGGTAGCGGCTATCCTTTGTGCACCAGTACCGGCATAAGTGAATACATTGTTGGTGAAAACCGGTGTTGAACCGCTGATGGTATAGTTACCGGTAACAGTTATAGCCGCTGGAAGGTTTTTTGCTGCTGTTCCTGAAACAGACAGGTTACCATACGGAAGTGTGAGCAGGTTTTGGGGATTGTTTGAACTGGCGTAACCAAAAGTGCTGGAAGTGGCGAAGGAGGCCGAGCCGCCCGAGAAGTTAGCATTGTCATAAACATTGATAACCGCATTTCCAACCATGGTTACAGTCATACCACCTCCCACCGTTAATTGAAATACACTAATATTATCACTTGCATTGATTGTTGGCTGTGTGCCTGAAGTGGAAGTAATAATCGCGATTTCTGTGGATGCACTCGGATAGCCAACTGCGCCTACACCTGTCCAGTTACCGGGATTTGCCCAGGCAGTATTTCCACCAAGGCCGGTCCAGTTAAATGTAATTATGACCAGGGGATTGTAAAGGGTTGTACCGTCACTGCCGATATAAAGTGGTTTATTAAGATCCGTCATAAGCAAACCTGACTTGCCGGTAGCAGGCACAGAATTAGTACCTGTATTTGTATTGATGAGGTTACCATACCCTGTTACCCCATCCGTAAGGCGGAGTTTTGTATAATCATCAACGGAGCCGATATTGCCGGCAACGACCGTTAAGGAAATTGTTTCTCCTCCACCGCCCAGGCTAAAAGCACCCGTTGTGATATCCCAGTTGGAAGCAGTTTTCTTGTCAAGGTTGATACCATTGTCAAAAATCGTTGGTGAGATGGGCGATACACCAACAACAGGTGAATGCGCCACATAAATGATACCGCTGGTGCCGGAAGATAAGTTACTGGATGAAAAAAATACTCTCAAACCCCTGTTATTGGTGCCAGATCCGAAAGGAAAAAGAGAACGGGTATCGGAAGTATCGGTAGGTAAGCCTGTTATTGGAAAAGTCCTGCCGAGGGTACCAGTTGTAATAAATCCACCTGTGTAGGTGAGCTGGCTGCCCAGGACTGAATTGTTTAGCGTTAGTATGTTTCCGGCTCCGATTGCAAGGTTACCACTCGACATTGTCAGCCTTCCGTCGATCGTACGGGAAAAGCCGCCCGGAAAATTAACACCCAGGATATTATTGAGCGTAAGATTTAATGGCCCGTTCGTTAAGGGAAATTCCAGCGCCGAGGCTACCTGGAAAAAACTTCCCGAGTAAATGAGGGTAGTACCACCTGAACCAGCGCCTGTATAAGAAACTCCTCCGGACCCTGTAACCACGCCATTCATGGTAAAGGTAGCCGGAAGCGCACTTGTATTATTATACACCCTTAGCATGCCAGTTAAAATAATGCCGGTAGTAATATCGCCATTATTATTAATGATGCTGCACCTTCCCTGGCTGGTATTCCAGGAACCTGCCGCAACATTCACTGTTTGGCTGGCAATACCCGAAAACTGGAAAACCATATTTGATAGGGCATTATTGTTTGTTTGCCAAGTTGCACCCGCACCCCTTGATACCGGTCCCTGCAGATCAATCAGGGCAGTTCCCGGGGAAGTGCCACCCACGCCGTTTAAAATTCCGGCAGTATGTGAAAAGCTACCAGTTACACCCAATGTTGTAGTGTCAGGTGAAGCGGAAGCTTGCAAGGTAAGTGTACCTCCTGTTTGCATAAAATTGCCTGCTTTAACAGTGGCTTTACCGGCAGCGGCTAACCTGAGTTCCTTCGCATTGGTATTTGCAATAGTTAAGGTTCCATTAACATTAACAACTGATCCTGCGGGTAACAAATCAACATTATTTATTTGCGCTGTACAGTTCCAGCTAAAATTAGCAAAATCAATTCCGGTAAAACCTGTTGGGGCCGTCGTCCCGGCATTCATCCCCGTTATGTTGCAACTTGAACCCGTTTGCCAGCTTGCGGCAGGGATTGCATTTGCACCTGAGCCTGCAACGTTGTGATAATAATTTGAATTTGCGGTCCAGGTAATAGCAGCCGCGGTCAGGCAGGTAAAAATGCCAGAAGTATAGGTAATGCTTCCCGTGCCATTTATCGTAGTACCGCCTGTTCCTGTAACATCCAGGTCGAGTTTACCACCAGCTATTATTAAAGAGCCGCTAATAGCAATTTTGCCGCCCGTACTGGGTGAAATGCCAAAGGTGCCGGAAGAAATTGTAAAAGGGGCAGCATTATTTAACTGTATGGTAAGAATATCTCCGGAAAGGATGCTGCCTGCTGATGTAAATATGAGTGGTACTGCAGCAGTAAGATTTAAAATATTAAGCGGATTATTTGTTGTAAAAGTTACCGATCCCGTTCCGCCAGCAACCTGGATAGCTCCAATGGTCTGGTTGGGTACATTGGTAACGACTACCGCCGATGCAACATTAAAAGATAAGATATCTGTGGTACCCGGTGTAGTCCTTAAGGGAGTCCAGTTAACAGCAATTTGAAAATCAGTTGAGGAAGAACCATTCCACGTGTAAGTTTGGCCTATGGAAATTTTTGTAAAGGCTAAAAAGCTAAAGATTAAAATGTAAATCTTCCTCATATTGTTTTCTTTATAATTTTCGGGTAGATATAAAGAGTCAAAAAAATAACTCTTAAAAGAGGAATTTCTTGAATAGGGAGATTTAAAAAAAAGTGGTGATTTAATAGGAAGGCGGAGATGGTAGTAAGTAAGCGGTGTAAAACTACACAAATTATTTCAAATTAAAGTATTTTTTTTCTGGTGCCCTTTAAAAAATATTTTTTTACAGGCTTAAAAAATAATATCGGGGCTTCTGCAGCCATCCATTATTAAATGTTTCATTATAATGGTATTACACTTCTCTATTCTGCTGGGGGATTTCCGCAATTAGATTTTTCTTGAGGTGGGTAAATCTCTTAGTATAGGGAATCAAACTGATATCCAATAAGTATTGGCCGGCTAAAAGTTAGGGGTGGTGAAAGTACTTAAAATCAGGGATTTGTTATGCCTGCAATGTTCAATACTATAAGCTGTTATAGACCGACAAAACATAATAAAACAATATTCCTAACCATTAAAAGGGAGCCGCTTTTGATGTAATTGGAGTATACGCTTACAATGCCGGTAAAAATCTACTGTATAAATGTCTTACAGTAATCCAAACTTTCTACTGATTCCATGCCTGCGTATGTACCTATGTTTGCGTGCAAAGGAAATGGAACCTGGCCGGAATTTTACTGCGTTCCGAGAATGGTTAGTACCGTGCCTGTGCCCACAGTTAAGTTCGTTGCTAACGATCCCGTTCCCAATACCCGTACACTTCCACCAACCGTCATACTGCCGCCTAAGATCCTGCTACCGCTGCTCAGTACAATATTATTATAACTATTGCCCCCTGCTACAAGGGGTTTTAAAACAGGTATTACCGATCCGTTTGGTCCAAACTCCACTGTACTTCCCGTAACAATAAAACCTTTACCAGCTGCAAATACGGAGGGGGCATTATTATTAACGGGATCAGTTTCCGGTAAAAGGTTGCCTGTTATTGAAATGGTATCCGTTCCACTTCCTCCTAATATGACATTACGGTTACCGCCTGTTATAACTATATTGGAATACTTGAAAACAGGCGTATTGGTAACATTATTGCTGCTGAAGGCGGTTATCGTTTGATCCGTGGTCCCATTAAAATCAAATTGGTAAATGTTTGAACCCTGTTTGAAATTGGTTAGCGGCAAAGTGAATCTGCCAGTTAAGGACAACCGGATACCGTTAAAAAAATCCAGTGTAAAACCATTCAGGTTTCCGCTTATTTCAAAATCATGATAGTTTCCACCTAAATACGTAACATTCGTGGTCCCTGAAACATTAAACTTAACTTTTGAATTGATTACCGTATAGGGAGTAGTGGATCCCGTACGGCTAAGGCTCCTGCAGGAAATTATATGAGTGGGGTCAGTAGACCCAAGCGGATCCAGTATCCTTGTGCCGCCACCGGAGTTTATTATTTGACCATACAAAAAGCCGGGAATGGTTTGCGCTCCGGTCGAACTAAACCGTATTGTATTAAAATCAATTTTGGTCCCGTAATTTGACAAACCACTTACATTAAATACATTTCTTATGTCTATAATATTGTTGGAAAACCCATTACCGAGCGTCAGCAAGGCATTTCCCCTGTTGCCGGTGATCGTAAGGTTGTCATAGAGGGTACTCGTTATTCTTTGTGGCCCGGAGCCGGCATAAGTAAAAGTATTGTTTACAAATGTTGGCGTAACGCCGGAAATTATATAATCCCCTGTAACAGTAATCGCAGCAGCCAGGGTTTTGGGAGCGGTACCGGAAACTGCGAGGTTACCATAAGGCAGTGAAAGGATGGTTTGCGGATTATTTGAACTCGCATAACCAAACGTACTGGACGCTGCAAAGACTGCTGTGCCGGCAAAACTGGCCACGGCATCGTGTACATTTAGCCCCGAGGACGCAGTCATGGTCAAAGTCATGCCCGCTCCCACTGTTAGCTGGTAAACATTTATGCCGGTGCCCGTATTAATAGTAGGCTGGGTTCCGGAGGTTGACGATATGATAGCTATTTCCGTGGAAGCGCTTGGGTACCCCACCCCACCGGTCCAATTTGCGGGTGTGATCCAGTTGGTATTACCACCTAACCCTGTCCAGGTAAAAGTTATGATGATGAGCGGGTTCTGGCCATCACTTCCTATATAAAGACTTTTATTGAGGCCCGCTTGTGATAAACCCGATTTACCAACGGTGGGAATAGCATTACTCCCGGTTGTGGCTATCAGGGTTCCAAAATTAGGTGTAGTACCATCGGTCAGGCGGAGGGAAGAAAAATTATTTACCGATCCGATATTCGCCCCTACAGCGCGCAGCGAAGCACTGACTCCTGCCCCGCCCATGTTAAATCCGCTGGTGCTGATGGTCCAGTTGGTATTGGTTCTTTTATTCAGCATTATTGGTACCGGATTATTATCCGCCAATGAGATTGGTGTTACCCCTACGTTCGGGGAATGTGTAACAATGATCAATCCCGCCGTGGCGCCAACCAGATTGGCAGAAGAAAAAAATACATTCATGGACCGGTTATTTACCCCTGATCCAAAGGGGAAGAGCGCATTTGGCCCCGCCGCAGTAGGCAAACCTGTAGTAGGAAAATACCTGCCCAGGGAGCCGGTAGTAATATATCCACCTGTATAACTCAACTGTGTTGCCAGGCTTGTATTAGTCAATGAAAGTGAATTACCCTCACCAATGGCGAGGGCGCCGCTCAACATGGTTAATGTTCCCGGTATGGACCGGCTGAAACTTGCAGGAAAGCTTACACCGAGTGTGTTATTGATGGTTAAATTTAATGGCCCGTTTGCGGCAGGGAATTCAATAGCCGATGCCATCTGAAAAAAACTGCTGTTGTATATCAAAGCCGTTCGACCGGTTCCGTTACCTGAATAGGAAACACTTCCACCACCCGTTAAAACCCCGTTCATCGTTAAGGTAGCGGGAACAGTTGTGCTACTGGTATTAAATATCCTTAATATTCCTGTTAAATTGATACCATTGATAACATCCCTGTTGTTGTTCAGTATACTTGACCTCCCCCAACCGGAGCGCTCCATGTACCCTGTGCTACATTAACTGATTGCACACCGGTGCCTGAAAACTGGTATATAACCTGGGCCGCTATATTGGTGCCGCTGGATTGCCAGGTTGCATTGGCGCCCCTGGAAACATTTCCCCTTAAATCGATAAGGGCGGTTCCTGCCGCAGCACCAGCTACACCGTTGAAAACACCACCCGTATGGGAAAAATCGCCTGCTACCGTTAAGGTGGCGGTATCTGCCCCTGCTTCTAAAGTGAGTATGCCGCCGGTCTGGAGGTAGGAAGCGGTTCGTACAGTTGTTTTCCCTGTTGAAAGCCGGAGTTCCCGGTTGCTAACGCCCGTGGCCGCAATGGTGAATGTCCCATTAATATTTATTAATGAACCTGCAGGCAACAAATTTACCGTACCGCTTTGTGCAGGGCAATTCCAGGTAAGATTTGAAAAATTGATGTTTGCAAATCCGGTGGGGGCAAAGGTTCCGGAACCCATTCCTGTTATACTGCAGGTGGAACCGGCCTGCCAGGTGGCAGCAGGGATCATCGAAGGAGCCGACCCGTTTATGCCATGGTAGTAATTTGAATTGGCCGCCCATATAATGGAAGCAGCTCTATTACACAAGAAAGTTCCGGAATTATAAGTAATGCTTCCAGCCGGACCGTTAATAACCGCCCCACCCGTTCCTGGTACATCGATATCAAGCGTACCCCCGGCTATGGTTAGTGCGCCGTTAATTCGTAATTTACCACCACGTCCCGGGGCGATACCAAATACGCCTGAAGTGATCGTAAAAGAACTGGCAACACCAAGTTGAATGGTGAGGAAATCTCCAGCCTCTATCCTTCCAGCCGTGGTAAAGATAAGGGGCACGGTATTGTTAAGTATTAATGTGTTAGTGGGAAGGTTACTCGAAAGGGTAACGGTATTGGTACCACTGGCAATGCGAAGTGCGCCAATGGTTTGGTTGGCAACATTAATAATATTGATGGGTAAAACGGCATTGAACAACAAAGTATCGGTGATGGTAACGGCTGTTCTTGCCGGCGTCCAGTTTGCGGCAACCTGGAAGTCCGTGGACACAGCGCCATTCCAAATATAAGATTGCGCAACAGATATTTTTGTAACCAACAAAAAGATAATTACAAAAAGCCAGTTATTTCTCATAGTGCAAATTTTAATGATCGATAATATAATCCTGGTAATGGTTTGGCACTGCCGGGATGAATTACAATGAAAAATACTGAATTTCTTTGTTCTAACCCGGAAATGGATGATAAAGTACGCTTCTCCCCTGGCTGATGTGGAAAAAAAAGTAGCCTCGTTGTATATTCTTTCGGGTTTACCCGCAAAAACTTAAAACCTTCATTGCCAGCATTTGTACATGGATCGATGGAGCCAGGCAGAATCGGTTGATGAGCCTACATATTATTATAGGTTATGATGAAGGAAATCAGGTACAGGAGGTTAATCCAGAGGGTGACCGTCCGTAGATATTTGGGATAGGATAGCTAGAGCGGTACATAGTTCGCCGCCAGGGTTATAGTTTTATCACTGATTATTTTTCAATAGAAATTTGATCAATGATCGTATTGTTAAACGCTTTAACGCCGTCTTCATTTAAATGCCGGTAATCTGCAAATAGTTCCGGTCTTGTTGTGTAAGAACTATCCTGTGAGTAATCCAGGAATTTTATATTATACTCCTGCGCGATTTTTTTTGCTTCCCGGATCGACCGATCGGTACCTATGGCATTGATCATATACGGCGAGCATATAATAAACAGCTGAACCTTAGCATGGATACAATCTGTTATGAACGACCGGTAAGCATTTATTTTTACAGTATCCAGGTCTTTCTCCTTTGAATAATCAAAAGTCCTTAATGGCCCGTCGAAAATTCTTTTGAGCGGGATAAACCCCTTGATGTGAAGATATTTCTTTTTGCTGTACTCGGAATTTCCGGTAATGATGGGTAAAATAAGTGAGTTATATGGATAGATATTTGAAAGCATTTTAAGTTTTTCATACGGCCCTTTCAGTTCTACCACAGGGCGGATCTCGGGATGTTCCTGGTAATAGGGTAACAACGCGGTTATTCGGTCGTAAGCTTCCGGGTTGTTGCTGAAATTGCCAGCATCCATGCTTAATATGGCCAATTTCGGAGTACCTCTTTTCAACACAGTTTTGAGGACGGCGTAATGATAAAAGACCGGTTCCCCGTACCTGCCAGCATTATAACAGGTGACCCCCAATTTCTCCTCAAAAATTTCAGTGTTAAATATATTTACAGCCCTTGATGAGCCAAATACCATAATATCAGCGGATGCTTTTTTGATCGAATAGGTAGTTAAATAATCATAACCTGACTCCTGCTTGAAATAGTACCTTTTCAAAAGTTGACCAATAGCCCGGTCTGCAATAAAGGTTACCGCAAAAAATGCAAGTAATTTTAAAATAAAGTTTTTAATGAAATTATCGCTACTTGTTATCATCATCGTTGTCTCTTCTAAAATTGAAAATATATAAACTGCCCTCCATCGAAAACGCCCAGTAATATAATTAAGATCACCAGCAGGGAATAATAAGAATTACGCACCCAAAAATTTTTATGTTGCGACAAAGTAAATGACCCTTTATAAAACTCCTTTTTAAATTCCACTGCCAGTAAAAACCCTATTGCAAAAAAGGAATATATAAGGATTGCTACGCCATCATTAAAAATAGAACCTTTGAAAGTCATCATCTTTTTTATAACCAGTATTGCGTCGTCAAATGTTCTTGCCCTGAAGAAGACCCTTGAGAAAGTGATCAACATGAAAGTTATAAAAATTTGCCAAAACAACTGCACCCGTGGAAACCTGGTGAGCCCGATAAACTGGTTGAACCTGTCACGGATCGTTTTCGTTAACATGGCAAATACCAGGTAAAATCCGTTAATCCCTCCCCAGATAATATAGGTCCAGTTGGCTCCGTGCCATAAACCACTGATCGTAAATACCACCATAATATTAATAAAGGTACGGTTGCGCGTACCCTTGCTGCCACAAAGGGAAATACAAATAATCTTTGAACCAGTAGACAATGAAATATGCCAGCGTTTCCAGAATTCGCCTGTGGATTTTGCAAAGATGGGCCGTTTAAAATTAGCCATCAGGTCGAAACCCATAACTTTTGCCGCACCAATTGCAATATCCGAGTAACCTGAAAAGTCACAATATACCTGGAACGAAAAATATCGTGGCAAGTATTAAGGTCATGCCGTCCTGTTGCTCAACGTTGTTATAGGCGCCACTTACGTAGATGCCCAGCCTGTCTGCCACCACCAGTTTTAAAAAAACCCCAGACCATTATTTTAAGTCCTTCAAATACCCGGTCACTTACAAAGCGATGTTTTTCCCTGAACTGCTGCAATAAATTTTGGGGCCGTTCAATAGGGCCGGCAACAAGTTGGGGATAAAACATCACATACAAAGAGTATATACCAAAATGCTGCTCTGCTTTTTGGTTACCACGATATACTTCTATAGTGTAACTCATAGCCTGGAAAGTGTGGAAAGACAGGCCTATCGGCAATAGTATCGAAAGATAAGGGATGGGATTATTAAGCGCAAAGCCGTGCAATAAAAACGATAAATTGGTATTGATAAAATTGTAGTATTTGAAAATGCATAGAATTCCGATATTGGCAATCAGGCTAAACACCAGGAAAGTCTTTCGTCGTTTGCCCTTCGCTTTCTCGATATAGATCCCGGCAATATAATCAACAACGATTGTGAATCCCAAAATCAATATATAAATCGGCACAAAGGCCATATAAAAGTAACAGCTGCTTATTAACAGTAACTGCCATCTTTTATTATACGGCATTACGAAATACAAAAAAGTAACGATGATAAAAAAAAACAAAAAGTGAAAAGAATTAAAAATCATTTTGCATCGCAGTTTTGGAGTGGCGTGTTTTTAATGGCAGCATTTTATACTTGTTTAAAACTTTGGCCAGTAACATCAAAGCCATGTTTATAATGTTCTACACATATTGAACAGGTAAACAGTACCGTTGAAAATGAACCACATCATTTAATGTTGGTTCCGGCATTTAAAATTATGTCTATTGCGTTAATTTGAGCCGAAGCATTAACAAGAAACAAAACACTTTCTGCTACTTCCCCGGTCGTTAGTATCCTTTTCAACGGATGACTTTCTATCATTTGTTCTATTACCCGCTCGTCAACGTCTTTTGTAAAATTTGATAACATAAATGCAGGGGATACTGAATTTGAAGTAATATTAAATTTTACATTTTCTGTAGCCCATGATTTAACCAGCGATTTTAAATAGGCTTTGTTAGCTACATAAACTGCCGATCCCGCGGGCGGTGTATTCAGTAAGAACGACGTAAGTATCGTTATTATTTTTCCTCTCTTTTTTTTTCTGAAATTATTAATCACCGCCTGTGTAAGGATGACAGCCGGTATTATATTGTCGCTAAATTCAGCGGAGAAATCTTCTGGAGGTATCCTATGAAAGTAGGTTTTGATAGGTTCGCCGGTATAGGCATTGTTGATTAATACATCAAGGTCCAGTGTGCTGATCTTATCTTTCAGAGAATTAACTTCACTGGAATTTTTGAAGTCGCATTTAATGGCTGTTGTATTAGGGAATTCATTTTCCAGGATTTTGGCATTTGGCAGTGAGCCGTTATAAGTAAAATATATACTCGTATCCGATTCTTTAGCCAGCCGCCTGGTTATGGCTTCTCCCAACCCGGAAGCTCCGCCTGTTATTAATATGTTCATTTTAATAAACCAATTTGAAATTTACCTTTTGCCACCGTCTTTGCTTCCGCATTCTTGAAATCATATTTAAATTCAATCGCGTTTACAGATTCATAATAGCCTGTTACGATAGCGCTCAGATACAACTCATCATTTATATAGACCGCATTTTTAAATTGTATCTCCTGTGAATGGATGATGACATCCTTTGATGGTAAACATTCACCAATGAATTAGGAAAGAAACCCACTTACTATATTACCTGAATTACCTTTCCTTTAAAGCCTTTTCCGGTAGCAAATTCATCAATTGTATGCAATGGGTTGCTATCATTGAACACGAAAAGGAATCCCTGATAAATTTCATTTGAAACCAGGAATTTTTGTGAAAACCGGTCTCTTAATTTAAACATCATACGACCTTCCCTTGAATAGAGGTTATCATCTCCCCGACATTGTTCCAGCTTTGGATCTCCTTTGAAGTAAACCGAATCTTGAAATGTTTCTCAACAGCCACCACCAGCAGGATGTGGGTTAGTGAATCCCATTCTTCCACCTCGTTGGCAGTAGTTGTTTCAGTAACAATTATGTCCTCGTTATCAAGTGTGTCGGTAAAAATATCATTTACCTGTTTTAATATTTCATCCCTTTCCATTCCTGCTATTTTTATTAATTATAAATCATTTTTTTAAGTTAGCCAAATGCGATCAATGATACCGGCTCTTTTTGGCAACCAGGGTATCAATCAGCCTGTTCGAAAATATTTCAGACCCGGCCATGTTAACATGTATCGTGTCGTCGAACAGGCGGGAGTTATTTAAGAATTCTGGATCTTTTGAAAAGTCAATAAAGTCGATATTTTTCTCAGCGGCAATTTTTTTTGCCAGCACCATGGAAGTATCAGTACCGATAGAATTGTTAAAGTAAGGGGCACAAACGATATACAACTCGATTTTTGCACGTTTACATTCGTCAATCATTGAACGATAAAACTTTACTTTGGTACTATCAATCTCATAGCCTGCGGTAAAATCAATGGTCCTGATGGGTTCATTCCAGGTTCTCGTTAGCGGCACATATCCTTTGATATCGGTGTTTCTTTTTTCACTGAATTTAGTATTCCCCAGGGCTACCTTAAAAGCAAGGGAATTGTAGGGGTAAATGCGGGATTGCAGTTTGAACTTTTCATATGGCCCGCGCAATTCAATAATGGACCGCATCCCTGGATACTTTTGATAAAAAGGCAGCAAAACTGCTATCTTATCATAACTGCTCTGGTCTTTTTTAAATACATTATTCTCAATATCTAAAATGATCATCTTTGGGGTATATCTTCCCAGTACTCCTTTAAATACGGCGTAATAATAAAAAAATGGTTCGCCATCGCGCCCCACGTTATAAGCGGTTTGTTGCAACCTTTTTTCGAAAAAAGCAGGGTTATATTGCTGCTGGGCCCTGGAGGCACCGAAAATAAGAATATCCGCCTTTGTATCTTCTATTGAATATTTGGTGCGGTAATCCCATCCGGAGGTTTGTTTGAAATAAAAATGCTCAAAAAGGCTCCCAATAAGGAAATCAGCAATAAAGGCGATCATCAAAAAAGCAGCTACTTTCAGGAATAAATAAACGTATCCTTTTTTAACTGGTATTTTTTTAAACATTTCCATCATATTGTTCGATATCAAAATTGAAAATAAATAAACTCTCCACCGTCAAAAACACCTGCCAGTAAAATAATCACCAGTAAAAAACAATAGTAGCCATTTCGCACGAGCCAGTTTTTATGAGTGGCCAAACGAAATAAGCCATTATAATATTCCTTTTTAAGTTCTACTAAAAAAAGGAAAAATATGCCCAGGGCCGAAAATATTATTATGGACGGGTTTTCAAGGAAGATGGGCCCTTTTATAAACATCCTTTTAAGTATGATCCCTGCATCTTTAACAGAATCGGCCCGGAAGAAAATCAGCGAAAGTGCATAATAGAAAAAAGTGAACAGGATACCCAGCAGGTTATTTAAAAAGACGGGTATTTTTTTACGGAAGTCCTTTCGTTTTTTGCGGGTTATAAATTCGATAGAAAGCATTACGCCCTGCAATGCGCCGAAAATGATAAAGGTCCAATTGGCGCCATGCCAGAATCCGAGGACTATGAATGTGACGAAGAAAGCGTAGATGACGCCCAAGTTTCCATGATCACGGTTTGAAATGGCAAGCGGTGTATAAAAATAGTCCGCGAACCAGGTGGATAAAGAAATGTGCCACTTGCGCCAGAACTCCGTGATGGATTTAGCCCATAAAGGCCTGTTGAAATTTGGCATGAGGTCGAACCCCAGTATTTTTGCAAAACCCAGCGCCATGTCGGTGTACCCGGAAAAATCCGCATAGGTTTGAAATACATAAAACACGGCAGCGATAAATAAGGACGGCCCGGAATGGTGCGCTGCATTTCCAAACACCGCGCTGACATAAATGGACAGCCGTTCGGCAATAACAAGCTTTTTGAAAAGACCCCATAAGATCAATTTCAGGCCAATACTAATATTGTCGTATTTGAAAGCCCTGGTAGTTTTAAGTTGTGGCAAAAAATGGTGGGCGCGTTCAACCGGACCTGCAACAATCTTAGGAAAGAACAACAGGAAGGTCGCAAAGTATCCCAGGTTTTTTTCCGCCGGATGGTTGCCCCTTTTTATCTCAATCAAATACCCTATTGCCTGGAAGGTGATGTATGATATTCCTAAGGGCACGATGACATTAACCAATAGGTTGTTGTTAATGGATTCGGTGGAATTAAATAATGAAAGCCTGGAAAAATTGAGCAGGTCAACTGCTGAGGAGGTAAAGAAATTGGTGTATTTAAAAAATACCAGTATACCAATATTTGCGATAATTGCCCATAAAAAAATGGTGCGCACTTTCCTGGCCGATGAGACTTTCTCCATTTGCAGTCCTGCGATCCACGTCACTATTATAATAGCAGCCGGTACCCAAATGTACGCGGGGTTACTGTACATATAAAAAAAAGCACCCGAAATCAACAATAAGATCCACCTGAACCTGCCGGGGAAAACGTAATATAATAATGCCACTACGAAAAAGAACAGGCCAAAAGGGAGCGAGGTAAAAATCATGTACCTTATTTGTTAGTTCAAGTATTCCTGAGGGGTGAATAAAATGGAAAGATAAATTAGAAAATCCCCTTTAAATAGCATAAACGTGTATAGTTAATTAAAATTATGTAGTGTATTATTTATTTACTTAACAGTCTATGTTGCAGCATTGGCTATTTGTGTATCGTTGAACTTTTCGCCTCAGAATAATAATGTTACAACAGATGACGCAATTTAAATGTCACAAAACTACAATCCATGTTAGCATTGATACGTGCGTCGGTTTATCTTTGCACTTTTTTTACCGCAGCCTGTTGTTATTTCATCTTAATAAAACACTTCTTTTCTTCATAGTCTCGCACATCCAGGATCCAGTAGGTTCCTGATTCTTTAAACCCCAGTTTGCTATAATGATCCTTTACCATTTCATTCTTTGGGGTGGGGATGTACTCCCCTTTAAGATATGAGTAACCGTTTTTCCTGGCGTGGGTGGCTATTGTATTTAATACAAAATCTTCCATTCCCCGCTTTAGAACGCGGCAACTCATAAACCAGGTGTCGATAAATAGCGTAGTGGTGTTCTCTTTTTTCAGAATGATCACGCAGATGATTCCATTGTCTCCAAATTTGTCTTCCAGGGTAAATGAAAACGAAAAGGTATCCTCCGTCACTGCACAAAATTCAATATCAGGTTCTGTATACCGTACAGTGCGCAGGTTGAACTGGTTTGATCTTTGGGAAAGCTGTGCCACCCGAGGGGTATTAAATTTAGTGAAGGGCTCTACCAGGGAAACCATATCGAGGCTCTTTAAGAAATCATCCTCGTTTACAAAACTTTGCTGAAGAACATTCCTCTTGGCCTCAACCTGGTATTGTTTAGTTCGTTCGGTATCTTCATTTGAAAACGAAATTGTTTCAAACAGGTTTAACTGGTACAAATATTCGAGGTATTCTGCAGGGTCTTCCGGTAATTCCGGCACAGTAATGCCAGGGATATTTTCTCTTACCATGTTTCTTTCAAAAGGGTTGTCATCGAGGAACACCATTGAATCGAACCCGATATTAAGGATGCTTTGTATATGCCGGATATTATCCGCTTTGTTGTCCCAGTTGGCAACAAACACTGCGATATCTTCCAGGTGCAATACCATATCCGGGTGCTTCTCAAAAGGTTCCTTTGCAACCGATTCGGTGTTCTTGCTGCAAACAGCTACGATGATACCCCGGTTCTTTAATTTTTTGATCCAATATTGGAATTCGGAAAAAGCTTTGCCAATTCCGAGCGTGCCCAGTTGAATATTCTCCAACCCATCATCCCCGATGATACCACCCCACATCGTATTGTCCAGGTCAACGATGAGGCACTTTTTAAAAATACCGGTCATGGCTGCTATCAGGTCAACGGTTTTAACGGAAACCTCAGGTAAAAGATGAAGGCTTAGGACCATTTCAGTATTGATATACACGGAGGGCTGGAAAAAATTGCTTTTACCGTATTGGTTCTGAATTGCTGAAATATCACAGATGTAAAAATTGGATTCGCGCGTAGAAAATAACATCAATTCGTAATTCAGTTTGCGGAGCTGGAACAAAAATGAAGCAGGTACTTTGTTGGCATAACTGCCGAATACGGAATCATTTATTTCAGTATAATTATAATAAATGATCCTGGCTTTTAAATGATTATTCAAAGTAGCCGTAATATTGGTAACCAGTTGTAACTGGGATTCGGCCAGGGTACTGTATGCATCAGGATGTAATTTATTATACTTTGAAAGTAGTTTATGAGAAGAATGAAATAGCAATACAATATCCGGGCTGAATTGATAGATCTCTGATGAGGGATCAAAAACCTGCCTTTCAATCTGGTTGAAATCTGCCTCCCATAGCTGAAGGTCGAACCCCTGGTTATAGCCTGCCCCCCGTAAAGCCTGGATAAAAAATTGTGTTGCGCTGTCCCCCAGTACGGCCACCTTCACCTGTTTTAAATTTGCAAAGTCTTTTTTTAAATTTTTTTTTAATGCATTAAAAGTTTCCATATCTGATCTGTCTCAATTGTTTATTGCTGATTTAATAGTGATAAGAAAACGTCAATCCAGGGAAATTATTTGTGGATTAAAGTTGGGCCACTCATATTTGCCGCAAAATGCAGGCAAGTGGAAACAGATTTACTATGCCGCAACAGATAAACGTGTTAAGAGTAGCTTTTTAAGTGGGGGCAAATATAATATCCATTTAGCAAAGTGCCATATTTTCCAAAACTATGATTCCAGCGGGCGGTTCTCACCTAATAAATCCTTCACCCTGAGCTGGTTACATTAACCCCGGAATACATAAAACCTTAACACATTATAAATTTTTAAAATATATAATAATTATTGTGCCAAATTTTAAGTTTTTGGAGGATTTGTTTTTAAACAAGTTTACAGTTTTTTAAAAGGAAAATTTTTAAAATAATAATTTCAAAAATCAAGGCAATTAATTTATGAAAATCAATGAATAATAAATTCCATTCTTATTACACTAAATAGTTCAGCATTTTGTTCACAAAAAGTTAATATTTCTGGGGATAACATTCTTTTTAAAATCTTTAACACGGCATAATTTTTGTCAAAAATCTGCCACGTGATTTTTAAAAAAAGTCGTGTCATGTAATCCCCAACCTGAATTACCATAGGCTTATTTTTCATCTGAACAAGAAAACTCTGGTATTTATTTGACGATCGTCCTATCATTTCTTTCCGATGTGATATTGCTATGCAATCAAACCATTGTAATCAAATTGTATAATAAACCTAAGAAGTATGTACTCCTACAGATTATCCATTTCCAACTCCGGAAGAACTAAGTTATTAAAACAGTCTTTCATTTTTGTCTTCTTATTGTTATCGGCTTATTGTGTAGAAGCCAGGAATTTTTACTTTTCCAGTTCCTCGGGTAACGATTCTTATTCTACAACCCAAGCGCAAAACCAGGCTACGCCATGGAGGTCTATCACTAAACTTAATGCTGTTTTCAGTATCCTGGTGGGAGGAGATGCCGTATATTTCAAAAGAGGAGATGTGTTTTATGGTGGCATTATCGTCAATAAATCAGGCTCCAACGGGAATCCTATCGTTATAAGTGCGTATGGAACCGGAGAACGGCCCATCATTTCAGGTTTTACATCACTTACCGGGTGGGCTTCAGCAGGGAATGGGATTTACCAGGCAACTGCTTCCGGCATCAGTAACCAGTTGAATATGGTAACTTTTAATAACCAGCCACAGATCATCGGACGTTACCCAAATGCCACTGCAGCCAATGGGGGATACCTGAACTATGACTCCTATAATGGCAATACTTCAATAACAGATAATCAACTTTCCGGCACTCCAAACTGGACGGGCGCAGATTTGGTTTTAAGAAAGGCCAAGCATGTGATTGAGCGCTCCCCGATCTCGAGCCATTCCGGAACGGTCCTCAACTTCGTTGCAGGCACTTTACATTACCGCATGGAGGCATCCGGGTACGGGTATTTTTTCCAAAAGGATATTAAATGCCTCGACCAACTGGGTGAATGGTATTATAATACCGGCACCAGGTACCTGCAAATGTACTTTGGTTCGAGCAACCCCTCCTCCCATTCTGTGAGAGTTAGTACAGTAGATTACCTGCTTAATACCTCCAGGTACAGCTTCATTTCCGTGAGTGAACTGCAATTTGAAGGTGCTAATATTCATGCCGTTAATATTGGTTCCACTACCACCAATACCTCCAACATTACTGTACGCAATTGTGATATAGATTTTTCGGGCACAGATGGGATCTATGCTACGAACACAGATTACCCTCGTTTTGAATACTGTAATATCAACAATAGCTATAACATGGCCATTGAAGTAGAAAATGAGGGGGGCATCAGCACTTTTACAAATATCAATCATAATACACTCAGGAATTCTGGTGTTAAGGCAGGTATGGGTTCTGCTTTTGGCGATTCTTACCAGGCTGTTTCGGCAATGAGTACGGATGCCGTGATAGAATATAATAATATTGATTCCACCGGATATATTGGGATTGCTTTTTATTATAATAATGCAAAGGTGAGGAATAATTTCATTACTAATTTTTCTTTTATTAAGGATGATGGTGGGGGTATTTATACTTGGACCGGACCAGTAGGCGGCCCGGTTTATTCAGGCCGCGAAGTTAAAAACAACATTATATTGAATGCCATCGGTGCCGGTTTTGGTACGCCCAACAGACAGAAAACGGCTCATGGTATTTACATGGATGATGGTGTGGTTGGAGTCGATATATCAGGAAATTCAATCGCCCATACTTCTGTAGACGGCATTTATATCCATAATGCACACGAGATCAATGTTTCAAATAATACCGTTTACAATTCCGAATTGCAACAGATACTCTTTGTGCATGATAATATCACCCCTACGGATCCGATCCGAAATGTTACCTTTAAGAAAAATATCATGGTGGCCAAATCGGCCAGCCAGCTTTGTTATAATATAAGGACAATAAAAGATGATATTAGTCAAATGGGGACGAGTGACAGCAACTATTATGCACGTCCGGCAGATGATGATATGGTGATATCCGCTTTAACTTCCGTTAGAAGCACTTCCTATTCCGTAGACAGGTGGAAAGCTAATTTTAAAAAAGACGCCCAGTCCAAAAAATCTCCCAAAGAGATACTTCCGTATAAGATTAACAGCTTATCCGGCAGCAATAAGGTGAGCAATGGCGATTTTTTAAATGCCGTCACCGGACTTCTCGGGATATCTGCGTGGAGCCAGAATGGCAATCAACAAATAAACTGGGATGGTTCACGTAAATTATCCGGTATTGGTTCCATGAGAATTAACTTTCCCATCTCTGTTCCTAACATTTATACCATCCTTACCAAGTCGGTGGGTGCACTGTCCAGCAGCAAAAATTATATTTTGCGTGTGACCTCGCTGGGTTCTACTCCAGACGGCGTTTTAAGAGCATATTTAAGAAATGGTGCTGCCCCGTTGAATACCCTTGTTCCAATCCAGGTCAGTTCTTTTAACGCATCTCCCAAAACCCACGAATTTCTGTTTACGGGGCCTGCCTCCGTTTCAGCAGCAAGCCTCGTTCTGGAAGTGCAGCAAACTTCCGGCACAACCTATCTTGACAATATAGAACTTGTTGAAGCCAATACTACACCGGTCGATGTTGAAGCCGAAATCAGGTTTGAATTTAATCCTACTACTTCTCCTAAAACTATTGCACTGGATGCCAAATATATAGGCGTAGACGGTACCAAATATAACGGGAGTACTCTGCAACCATATACTTCAAAAATATTGTTCAGGGATGGCGAAGTTACTGCTGCGGCTCTTGACGCCGATGCTACTGCTCCTAATATCAGTTGTTTTGGTGGCACCACTACCGTAACAGTTAATGCATCGGGAGGCAGAGCACCTTATACCGGTACCGGATCTTTTACCGTAAACGCCGGCAAAGGCTCCATCCGGATTGGTGCAGCCAGCCCCGTTCCGAATGAATTTACTTCACTTTATTCTTCTATCGGCGCTATCAGCAGCTCAAAAAACTATGTGCTAAGGTTCAGTACCTGGGGACAACTGCCAATGGTAGCCTGCAGGCAAGCCTCCGGCAAACAAACAGTCCATGGTCCGTTATCACTACTGCCCCATCACGAACATTTGGTACCTCACGCGTTGATCACGAATTTACGTTCAGCGCTCCTCCCAGTCAAAGCGACGCCAGTTTCTACATTGAGGTACTTCAATCATCGGGTACCACATATATTGATAATATCGCGGTTTTTGAGGCTAACAGTGCCGGTATTCTTACCAGTAATAACTTATTCAATACCGGCCAGCTTGAAAGCAATATCAGTTCTATCGATACCTGGAGTGCTGAAAACAATCATACAGCAGCCTGGGACACAACCAGCAAAATATCAAACACTTATTATTACCCGGTGCGGGATGCGGCTGGCGTAACAGCTACAGCTACTGCCAGGGTATTACAACCGGCAGCAGCATTAAGAGCAACTTCTACTGCGGGAACGGTAACCTTTACTGGCGGTACAACCACGGTTGTCGTAACAGCCACCGGCGGCACAGCTCCCTACTCAGGCACCGGCAGTTTTTCAAATGTGAGGGTTGGTACATACAATTATACGGTAACAGACGCACGCGGGTGCAGGTCTGTAACTACGGTCAATGTAACCCAATCTTCCCAAACCACCTTTACTGCGGCGGCTACAGCGCCGGATATCAATTGTTTTGGTGGTAATACAACCGTAACCGTTACCGGGGGAGGAGGCACGGCGCCATACACGGGCACAGGTTCTTACGGGGTCAATGCGGGAAGGGGATCGTTAAGAATTTCCGTAGCTAATCCTGAAGAAGATGCCGTTACTTTAATATATGGATCCATTGGTGCTATCAGCAGTTCCCGATCTTACGTACTGCGCTTTAGCACATTGGGCACCGGTCCCAATGGCAGCCTGCAGGCCGCCCTTCGGCAAACCAGCAGTCCATGGGCAATTGTGGGCTTTCAACAATCCAGTACTTACGGAACATCCAGGGTGGACCATGAATTTGTATTCAATGCACCCGGAACTACGGACAACGCAAGCTTTCTAATTGAGATCCTGCAAACTTCCGGCGTCACTTACATAGATAATATAGCATTTTTTGAAAGTACCTCCGCCGGAGTGCCGGTAAGTGCAAATTTATTTGATGGTGATTTCGAGAATGACCTGAGCAATATTGAAGTATGGAGCGTAAATGACAATCACAGTGCCGCCCTTGACCTTACCAGTAAAATAAACAATACTTATTATTATCCTGTAAGAGATGCCACTGGTAAAATTGCTGTCGCTACCGCGGAAGTAACCCAGCCCGCCTCGCAACTGCGTGCCACTTCCACAGCCGGGAGCATTCCATTTACGGGTGGAACAACTACCGTAGTAGTAAGTGCAACCGGTGGAACTGCTCCATATACCGGTACCGGCAATTTTGCTAATGTAAGAGCAGGTACCTACACTTATACTGTTACAGATGCGGCAGGCTGTGTATCAGTGACGACAATTACTATTAACCAATCCGGTTCATCTTCGCTCATAGCCGCGGCAAACGCTCCGAACATAAATTGTTTTGGTGGTAGTACCACAGTAAATGTTACTGCATCCGGTGGTAGAGCTCCTTATGCAGGTACAGGATCATACACGGTAAGTACAGGGCGCGGATCGGCAAGGGTATCGGTAGCTAACCCTGTCCCTTTCACCTACACATACCTATATGCGCCTATTGGACCTGTAAGCAGTTCCAAAAACTATGTGTTAAGATTCAGCACGGACGGCACAACATCTAACGGTATAGTAATGGCGGCACTCAGGCGCAGCGACCCAGCCTGGAGCAACCTGGTAGAAACGCAAACAGCCAGTTTTGGTACATCGCGTGTGGATCACCAGTTCTTTTTCAGAACGCCCGAAAATACGGCCAATGGAAGCTTTTTAATTAAAATACTTCAAACGGCTGGTGTTACTTATATAGATAATATCGCAGTTTTTGAAGCTGCTTCGGATGGTGACCTGATTAGCGAGGACCTCTACGGTAGCGGCCATTTTGAAAATGGGTTAGATGGAATTTATACCTGGAGCCAGACGGGGAACCACACGGTTGCCCACGACCTGACCAGCAGGATAAACAATATTTATTATTACCCAGTGAGTGATGCAGATGGCTCGGTTATAACGGTACCAGCCGTGACCAACCAACCAGCGGCAGCACTGCAGGCGACTTCTACAGCCGGGAATATTACCAGCCAGGGTGGAACCACGATTGTAACCGTTTCTGCTACCGGTGGTACACCGCCCTACAGCGGCACAGGTAATTTCGCCAACGTACGCGCAGGTACTTATAATTACACCGTAACGGATGCCCGTGGTTGTACATCAACAACAAGAATAACCGTAACAAATAATGTAGCCACAAGGGCCATTACTTCCATTACGACACCGGCTGTAACTAAAGGAGCAACCACTGCAGGCGTCTTATCCGACAGAACCATGTCAGACAGTTTGCTCATTGAAAGGAACGAACTTCAAATAAATACGTATCCTAACCCTTCGAGCAACTCGTTTGCACTGATGGTACAAGGGGGTTCGGCTGAATCAGTATATATTTCCGTATCAACGGCAGATGGAAGGGTCATTTATACAAACAAAGGCAACACAAATACGAAGTATGTGTTTGGAAATAATTTTGTTCCCGGGATGTATATCCTTAAAGTGAGCCAGGGTAGTGTGAGCCGTATGTCGAGGCTTATAAAAGGTTCTTTATAATTATTTTTAAAATAGACTCCCCTTAGTATTGGGGAGTTTTTTTTTGAACTGGCGTGGATATTTCTACACGGCCACCCAGATTCCAGGAATAACAAAAAAAAAATTTGATTTATCTTAACACAGTTAAAAACTGTATATCTTAATAGTTTAATACGTTTTCACCCTTTAAGGTTCCAATATGACAGCCTTGCCATGCATAAAATTTAAAATTGTATTTTTTGGAAAAAATTTCGAATTTTAAACTCCGGACATTTGTATGAAAGGTTAATCGCCTTTGCAGTCGTGGATTGTAAGCATTTTACGTATTAGTTCATTATTAATTTATTGAACCTGGGCTGTCGGATTATTAGGAAGGTGCACCAATTATTGTAGTTCTTCACTACATTTATTACCTTTGTACCACTTTTAATAGTAAAAGAGACAATTGTAATATCTCACCAAAATTCCTTTGGAATGTGAATAAACTCCGGAATTTATTTTGCACATTATAACACTTCGGCATAATATTTGGAAAATGATTAAACAAATTTCAATCCAATATTTATAAATTCTTTAACTAACCCCACCGTCAACTACAGAATCCTTTTCCCAGCATTATTTAAATAATTGTTATCTCCCTTGTAATAGTACAAAACAGGTAATAAAAAATCAGCTTACTGTCACCTGACTGGATCATCAGGTGATTAGGACAATCATATGCTCCTGGAATCTCAAAATAAGATTTTACAGGTTTAAATAACAGGCAATCTTTTTTAACCATAAATATCACGTAGTATCCTCAAAAACTTACAACATGACACACAAATCCAATTCCTACTTCAAATCCACCCGCATCGGCTTCTTAAAAAATGTTTTTCTATTTTTTGCTTTACTATCTTTTGGTATGGCAAGCGAGGCCAAAAACTATTATTTTTCCAGTTCAACCGGAAATGATTCTTACTCCACCACACAGGCGCAAAGCCAGGCCACTCCGTGGAAATCAATTTCAAAATTAAACTCGATCTTCAGCACATTAGTTGCCGGAGATATAGTTTATTTTAAAAGAGGCGATACTTTTTATGGCTCCATCGTTGTAAACAAGTCCGGGTCAAGCGGTAAACCGATTACTATCACTGCTTACGGTACAGGTGCCCGGCCAATAATTTCCGGTTTTACTACACTTTCTTCGTGGAGTTCCGTGGGGAACGGTGTTTATAAGGCAACCGCTTCCGGAATCAGCAGTTCTTTAAACATGGTTACTTTAAACAAGCTACCCCAGCACCTCGGAAGGTATCCTAATTTAAATGCCTCAAACGGCGGGTATTTAAATTACGAATCAAGCGGAACCACAACTATTACAGATAATGAACTTACTTCTACCACTAACTGGACCGGCGCAGAATTGGTGGTAAGAAAAGCAAAGCACGTGATGGAGCGCTGGCCCATAACCGGTCATTCAGGAACAAAGATTACCTATCAACCCGGAACCTCTGCTTACCATACTGCCTACGCGGGATATGGATATTTTATTCAAAAGGACATCAGGTGCCTTGACCAGGTAGGTGAATGGTTTTATAATACATCCACAAAAGATATGAATATGTATTTCGGGACAGCCGGGCCGTCATCTTCATCTGTGAAAGTCAGTACAACAGATATATTAATGAATATCTCCAGGTACAGCTTTATAAGCGTCTCTGAGCTTTCATTTGAAGGTGCCAACACCTATGCCATAAATATCGGGAGCACAACTACCACTTCTTCAAATGTTACGGTAAGTTATTGCGATATCAATTATTCCGGGAAAGATGCTGTATACGCTACCAATGCTGATTACACCAATGTTAACAATTGCAATATCGATAACAGTTTTAATAATTCGATCGAAATAGAAAATGAAGGCGGAACAAGTACCTTTGCTTCGATCAGGTATAACAATATTAACAACTCAGGAAGCAAGCCGGGAATGGGCGCCAGTTATGGTCATTCACACCAGGCAATTACTTCATACTGTAATGATGCTGTTATTGAATACAATACCGTTGACAGTACAGGATATATTGCAATCTCCTTTTACTTTAACAATGCTAAGATCAGGAATAACTATATCACTAACTTTTCTTTTGTTAAAGATGATGGCGGAGGTATTTATACCTGGACAGGTCCTGTAGGCGGTCCGGTTTATTACGGCAGGGAAATAAAAAACAATATCCTGCTGAATGCCATTGGCGCTGCTTACGGTACGCCCTCCATTCAAAATACAGCATCCGGCATTTATATGGATGACGGTGTTGTAGGTGTCACTATTTCAGGCAATACTGTGGCAAATTCAGCCTTAGCGGGTATCTACATTCACAATACGCATGAAATAAGTATTACGAACAATACCCTCTACAATTGCGCAGAGCAAGTATTATTTGTGCACGACAATATTACGCCAACCGATCCGATACGTAACGTTGTCCTAAAAAACAACACCATGGTGGCCAAGTCAGCATTACAGTTATGTTTTAACATGCGGACCATAAAGGATGATATCAACCAGACAGGGCCTACTGATAGTAATTATTATTCGCGCCCCGTTGATGATGGCATAGCCATTGGAGCTCTTTCATCTGTTTTAAAGACTTCCTATTCCCTTGAAGGCTGGAAAACGAAATATGCGAAGGACTCCAAGTCAAAGAAATCTCCTAAATCCGTGCTGTTGTATAAAATAAACAGCCTGCTCACAAGTAATTTATTATCAAACGGGGACTATGCAAGTAATATCTCTGGAATGACCTTCTGGAGCCAGAACTCGAACCATTCCGCAGCATGGGATGGTACCGGAAAAATAAGCGGTGGCTCCTTAAGGCTGAGTTTTCCTGTTTCAACACCAAATGTGTACACCATGTGCATCAAATCAATTGGTGCAATCAGCAGCAGCAAGAAATATATCGTGCGTTTCAGCACCTTGGGAACTTCAGAATTCGGGATGGTAAGAGCCTTTTTAAGGAAAACAGCTTCACCTAATACGGTGCTGGCAACTGCCCAAGTAAGGTCTTTTGGCACAACAAAAAAAGACCATGAATTTCATTTTACTCCATCCGCATCAGATGCCGGGGCAAGCCTAGTTTTTGAGATCCAGCAAAATTCAGGCACTACCTATGTTGATAATGTGCAGTTTATGGAAGCCACTACTTCACCGGCCAGCATCGATGAACAGCTTCGTTTCGAATATAATGCCAGCGCTTCGGCAAAAACCATTAGTCTTGGTGCCAATTATGTGGCCATTGATGGCACCGCGTACAATGGTTCGATAACCTTACAACCTTTTTCTTCTAAAGTATTGATCACAGAAGCCGGTGCCGTTTACAAGCCGCCAACCACGCCCACCACTTTGTTAGCAGCTGCATCCGTTCCGGCGATCAGTTGTTTTGGAAGCGGTACTTCTGTTGCTGTTTCGGGTTCCGGTGGTACCGCGCCTTACACAGGAACCGGTGCTTATACCGCCTATGCGGGCAAATCAACACTTAAGCTTGCAATGCCTTCCGGCTCTAAAAGTGTGTACACATTGCTCTATGCGCCGATAGGGATATTAAGCAGCGCTAAAACTTATATATTACGGTTCAGCACCTTGGGAACAACCTCGAACGGAAGCCTGAGAGCAAGTTTAAGGAAAACCAATACGCCGTGGAGCGTTATTACCGCAGTGCAGTCCAAGACCTATAGTACCAGCAGGGTTGATCACGAATATAAATTTACTGCTCCAGCCAATGAACCTGATGCGAGCTTTTTGATTGAAGTGCTTCAATCTTCAGGAACTACCTACATCGACAATATAGCATTTTTTGAAGCTAATTCAGCAGGCAGCCTTATCGGCTATAATACTTATGGTAACGGTCAATTTGAAAGCGGATTGGGTGATATAACAGTATGGAGCCCCAATGGTAACCACCAGGCTACCGTTGATCAAACAAGTAAGATCACAAACACACATTACTTTTCTGTAAAGGATGCTGATGGTGCTATCTCAACAGCCACAGCTAAGACTGCCCAGCCAGCTGCAGCCCTGGTGGCAAACGCCACCGGAGGCCTGATAACATGGATTGGTGGTGTTACCACGGTTGTTGTATCGGCAACGGGAGGCACCCCGCCGTACACCGGCACAGGCAGCTTTAGTAATGTAAGAACTGGCACTTATACCTATACCATCCGGGACTCAAAGGGATGCTCGGTAATTACTTCGCTTACATTAACTTTAGGTAGTGCAAAAATTGCAGGTAGCGGTGTTGGGTCGATTAACAGCCGTGTTTCAGAAGTGACTGATGAAAATAAAACACTGTCGGTTAATTGCTTTCCTAATCCTACTACCACCGAATTTAGCCTGATGGTGACAGGAGGTTCAAATGAACTGGTTAATGTTTCTGTCCTAAGTATGGATGGCCGGGTTGTTTACAAGGCACAGGGCACTTCCAATAAAAGATATACATTCGGTAACACTTTAAATTCCGGCATGTACATCATCCAGGTAATACAAGGTAAAACAATGCAAACCATCAAAGCGGTGAAGGGATTATAGACTGCCGCAATATCATAAAAAACCCCGGTATAATGTACCGGGGTTTTTTATGTTTCCATCCAAAGCCGCACCTACCGGGCGTTTACTCCTTACTCATCTTACAATTATATTTATGCCCCTTTTGCGATCTCCCTGCTAATGCGATCAAAAGGGCTGGTACAAGTATTAGGTTAAGTTTAAAGCGACGCTTTACTATGTGAATTTTAATAGAAAGGTATCGCTTTAGTTGACATTTCATGCTTAACACTATACTAGTAATAAAGGGCACATTCAATTCATGTCCCTATGTTTAACGTCCCGTGTAAGATCCAACATCAATAGCATTACTGTGAAGGCCCCGGACTTGTTCATACATTGATTGGTAATATTAAATAACAGGAGTATTCAATCAGAGTGAAAACTGGGTTTGCTCCAGGTAACAAAACCCCCAGGAAGCTTTACTTTATTAGAAATATTGTTGTAATTCTACCTGGCGGCTCATGGCATGAAAGTGAGTGCCTCCACCCAGTCGAATTTTTATTCCCTATTTGTAAAGATTTATTAGTAGTAAGCCGGTCTCCTTAAAACACGGGCATTAAAATCCCGGTGTGAAATGCACCGGGATTAAGTTGAAAGTTTTGTAGAATTATATTACATCACGCGGGTGTAATCCTGCTAATATCCTCTGGAGGAATGTTATCTATAAATTACCCTTCGAATAAAAAAACTGAAGATAATAAGAAAACTAATGTTAGGCCAACGCCCGGTACTTATCATTTATTCCTGATTTGCAATATAATTTTCTCCAGCGTTCTGGAGTAATTTTCGAGCGAAAAATCCTCAACGGTTTCACACATTCTATTGCAAAGCCTTTCGCGTATTTTACGGTCAGATAATAAATAAGATATATCATTTGCAAGCGCCTTTTCATCGCTTAAGTCGATCAGTATACCATTGGTCCCATGTTTAATTTAAGTACGGTTAGAAGACGTTGATGTATTGATCATAGGTTTTGAAAGCAATGCTGCCGGGAGTAGTACGATAAGTCCTGCGGGGCTATTGTCGCTAAAGCCATTGCCATCACAGAAGTTAATTTCAACTGGTTTTAATAGAAATCATAATCAGTTTCAAAATGCAAAGTGATCCCGGTTTGTATTATCAGGGGGAAGAAATAACCTGCCCATTTTTACACACATTATAATTGGAATTATAAAAGCGACACTTTAATTATTTACCTTAAAATAATCAAGATACCAATCTATAAAATTATTAACGCCTTCCTGTATAGGGGTGGTGGGCCGATAACCCATATTTTCCTTTAGCGGGGTTACATCCGCAAATGTCCGGTGAACATCACCGGGTTGCATGGCCATTAATTTTTTCTCCGCCTGCCTGCCGATTTTGGTTTCAATTGCCTCAATAAAATCTGTAAGTTTCACGGGCTTGCTATTACCAATATTGTATAATTGATAAGGGGCCATTGAAGTCGAAGGGTCAGGGTTAAGCCCGCTCCATTCGGGATTACTGCATGCCGGATTCTTTATCACCCGGAAAACCCCATCTACGATATCATCAATGTAGGTAAAATCACGTTCCATTTCACCGTTGTTGAATACCTCGATCGGATCACCATCTATAATCGCCTTGGTGAACAGGAACATCGCCATATCCGGCCTTCCCCAGGGACCGTACACTGTAAAAAAGCGCAAGCCAGTGGTAGGCAATCCATACAAATGACTGTACACATGCGCGATAAGTTCATTGCTCTTTTTTGTTGCTGCGTACAAACTTATCGGATGGTCAACCGTATGTTTTGTATCAAACGGAATCTCTTCATTTAAACCATATACGCTGCTGCTGCTGGCATATACAAAATGTTTTACCTTGTGATGCCTGCAACATTCAATCAGGTTTGCGAAACCCACAATATTGCTATCGATATAAGCGGCGGGATTAGTAATACTATACCGTACACCTGCCTGTGCCGCCAGGTTTACCACCACATCAAATTTCAATTGTGCAAATAACTGGTCCAGGTTTTGTTTGTCTTCCAATTGAAGTTGTACAAAAGTATAGGAAGAAGCTATACTGCTTTGGGCGACCTGATTATACCGGATATCTTCCCGGGTAATACCTGCAGAAGCGAGCCTGTCGTATTTAAGACCAACCTGGTAATAATCATTGATACTGTCCAACCCAACTACTTCAAAACCTTCTTGTGTTAACCGGTTGGTTAAATGATAGCCGATGAAACCAGCAGAGCCCGTAACTAAAATTTTCATTGGTTAATTTTAAAATAATGATTGCCCGTATAAACGGGAATGTAAATTAAAGTGCAAAGCCGAACCATTAGACCGGGTAAACGATGAATTTGCGAACCCGAATTTTTCAGTCAATGCTTTTGTACCCAAAGTAAGAGTTCCAACTAAAACTGCTGCCTTACCAGGAGCAATTATTATTTCTGTACATTTTGGAAGGAGGTTGTCTGTGTGGTATTTGATACTTCGGGTATAGGTGTTATTTTGATACATCATAAAATTCCCCGGCAGCGTTTGAAAAAGTACATGGCAGGTAGCCAGAGAGGCAACGCGATACAGGCCCTCTATCTCAAAAATGCAATAAGCGAGTATAAAGATCATGACTTAGCTATACCCAATACTGTTATTGTTGGCGGCTGATGAATTCGGTGAATGCGGGGGCAGCCAGGATAAATCGTACATGTTTTTCACGATGCCTCATGGGTTACCGTTGGTTAATTAACCTTTACAACAAGGAGCTGGTTAATTTAAATAGGCTGTGCCAGTTTATTTGCCGTATCAAACTTATTGATGTAAGATGCGGTACTTTCGATATTTGATTTAGATGATGCACCAAAAAGTATTGATTCTATATTCGGTAAGTTACAAACATACTCGATGGCTTCTTTTGGATGGATGGCTCCGCCTCCCAATACCTGCATGGCCACCGCCCTGAATTTTTTGGTATGCAGCGTCTGTTCATAAATTTCCTTTCCGCCCGACATCCTGAAACCCGCTTTATTAATTGAACTGCAAATGATAGGATTTTCTATACCGGCCTGTTCAAGAACACTCAATAATTTTGGCATGTTCATCGTGATAAAACCTGCCTCCGCATTGTGCTTCTTTTTAATATACGCGTGGAAAGCAGCTAACATATCGTAAGCCCGCAAACCGAGCAAAAGGTCGGTAATGACATTCTGTAAAAATATCACCGGTGTATCAATACCTTTGAACATTTTCATCTCCGCATCCACCATAAGCTCCATGATCGATTCGTAATCTTTTGAAAGGTAAGCCATACCTCCCTTAAATAAAGATCCGAAAAAATTTCCCGGCACATATTGTTTCAATGTTCCTGCAATGCCGAGTTCTGTAACCGCGTTGGCATATTTGTGAGCGTAAGGCATACAGGGAAAAATTTTGAAATCCCTGTATTTGTCGGGGTTCGACCGGATGATATCGCAGATATTGGCGATGCGGTCGTGGGTAGTACACATGAAAGTATTAATACCCGCACTGATTGCATCATCCAATACTTTTATGATCGCGCTATCGTCTTTGAAGCGGATAGACTGTTCACGGGATTTGCTGTCTGAAATATGATTTACCGCGAAAAATTGGTTATCTCCAAAAAGAATTCTTTCCATTGCTGTTATTTTGAGTTTTTTCTGATAATTGAAATGGCTTTGTCTGTGTTGGCAGCACTTGCAAAATTATTGATGTCATTTGGTACCAGGCCCTGTGCTGCTTTTACAAAGTAATTCAGCTGGGCAGAATACTCTTCGCCCCTTAGATAAAAATCAACGCCATCTTCCAATTCAGTTATATATTTTACATTCCATCCCTTTTCATATCCTGGCAGAACATTGTCTTCTTTTAAAAATACTTTCAGTTCATTGGCATCGGAAACCAATTTCCCCCTGGTGCCCACCAGGGTAACGGATGTTGACATTTTCCGGTAAGTTTCATCACTCCAGTTTACAGAAAGGATCCCTGTCTGGCCGCTTTGCAGTTCAAGCAAAGAGTAAACAGCATCTTCCACTTTCCCGGAATAGATCGATTTAAGCACGGTGCCTTTTGCTGCCTGTACCGGGGATAAGATATCATTCAGGAGGTCGATGACATGAGATGCGTAATCGAGCAAACACCCGCCGCCTTCCGCAGGGTCAGACCGCCAGGTCTCGGCTTTCTTTTTAATCACCACCGGGCCATACGATTCACCGGTAAAATGATAAATATCCCCAAGGGCGCCACTATTGGCTATGCGTTTTACTTCTTTAAATGTTCCAATGAATTTATTGTGGTACCCTACCTGGTTTACCAGTTTGTTTTTTGCAGCCAGTTGAACAAGCTCCTGGCTTTCCTCGTAATTTAAACAAAAAGGTTTTTCGGCAAATACATGAATCTTTTTTTCCAACAGGTCCTTGATAATACTGTAATGATATTTTGTTGGAACCGCCACCACAACGGCATCCGGTTTTACTTCATTAATCATTTTATTATAGTCGGCAAAGCAATTGAATTTACCGTGTTTGGTCAAAAAATCCGTTACCATTTTTGAGGTATCGCAAACGCCCACTATTTCAGCATTGGCATAGCCCCCCAAAATAGACAGGTGAGATATACCCATTTTACCTGCTCCTATCAAAGCAATTTTAAGCATCATTTTAATTTTTATTTTTAAGCAATTCTATATATTCATCCGTAATCCTGTCCCAGTTAAACCTGCGGCTGATATCAATTGAACCAGCCTGCGCTTTACGTTGGATTGATTCTTCGTTGTCTAAGGCATACTGCAACTTCTGCGCAAGATCACCAGCATCGCCCGAGGTAAACGTGACTGCATTGTCGCCGCAGATAAAATTATTTTCAACAATATCCGAACATATTAACGGCGTGCCTAATCCCATTACCGTAAGTATCACGGGCGAAAGCCCTTCAATAAGCGACGGCTGTACATACGCGTAGGCATTCTTCATCAATATATTGGTATCATCGCCATAAACATACCCTGGGAAAATAATCCTATTGTCACTGGTATCTTTTATGCCGGCTTCGTATTCCCCGGGATTTGGGGAGCCGCCAATCAATACAAGTTTTTTATGAGTAGTAAGTTTTGAGAATGCGGCCACCAGCAAATGCAAACCTTTATCCGGGATAAAACGCCCGACAAATAAAAAGTAGCCCCCTTTTTCTATCCCTAAGCGGTTAAGAATATCCACATTCGGAGGAGGTGTCTTTACTTCCGAGCCATAAGGAATGAACTGGTACTTTCGGTTAAATTTTTTCTCGAAAAATTCCTTCGTAAATACATTGTCGAATGCAACTGCATTGGGACAGTAAGCCGTGAGGTAATTGGAAACGATATAAAAAAGTTTACCATACCAGGGCCATTTATCTCTTTTCCAATCCATGGCGAACTGGCTCACCACCACGCGTTTTCCGGCAATACGCAGGAACAGCCCATATACTATTGGCGCCACTGTGCAAATGCACTACATCGGCAGTATTGCGAAATATGACGTCAAAGGTAGCTTTGGCGGAATGCACCAGTGTATCAAAACCCGCCTTTTACGGTCTTAAAATACTTGATCCTCACGCCTTCGAATTCATAGTGTAAGGCGTCGATGTCATCCGATAAATCCTGCTGTGTAAGTAGCAGGCTGTGGCCCCTGCTTACTATCCGCGGGTATAATTCGAGTGCAAACTTGTCGGACCCCGCCGCGCCTGCCTTTGGTGGAATTGACCTGAAGCCCCCAAATGCGGCTATTCTTAATGGTTTCATTTAATTAATCTAAGTAGCCCGTAATATTGTCAATGTATTGTTTTAGCGCCACTTTCCAATCCTGCATCAGGTTAACATTTCTTAATTCGCTTGCGGTTTACCAAACGCTCACAGGGCGGCCTTTCAGCAAAATAAATGTCTTTAAAATAATCAGATTTTACATGGTGATCTTTACTTCACCGGATAAACCCAGTAAAACCAACAGCTCCCCGGCTACTTCCAGCCTGCTCGTTTGGCCGCCGCAAACCATGTTGTACAATCCCCAGTATTCTTTCTGAATAAGGGTTTTTACATTCTTTGCAAAGTCGTGTGTAAAAGTGGGCGTGCCGTCTTTATCGTCAACAATGAATAATTCTTTCTTGCCATCTTTCAATTGCTGCATGAGTTTCTGTATAAACTTCTTGTCTTTTTTAGGACCGGCACCCATCATCCATCCGGCGCGGCAGATCAGGAAGCGGCGTGCATTTTCAGCAACATACCTTTCTCCCATATATTTAGACCTGGCATAAACGCCTAAGGGGTTAGGCATATCCCAATCATCGTATAATTCTTTTGCCCCATCGAAAATACCGGCTGTGCTAATGTAAAGCAAAGGGATGTCCAACTCGTTGGCAAGGTATACTGCATTTTCAGCGGCCATAGTGTTGGTGGCATATGTATCCTCTGCATGTTGTTCACAATACTCCAGGTTCGTGTAAGCACCCAGGTGAAAAAGATAATCCGGCTTAAAATCAAATACATCTTTTTTGTAAGCTTCAAGGTCACGGAAATCTAAAAACGACAGCCATGTTTCATTTACATCTTTATCAGTGCATTTTATATCATATTCTTCTTTAAACTGGTGATAAAATGCTTCGCCCAGCATGCCGCCGGAGCCTGCGATGTAAATCTTTTTCTTGTTCATTGGAATTTATTTAGGTTAATTGTTTTAAATCGGTATACGTTAAAAATTTATTCAGATAACGTTTAACTCGGGCACCCGGGCCGGTAAAACGCTATTGAAAACGGTTATCAGCTTTTGATAATGTTTTTCAGGACCATACTCTTCCTGCAGCTTATCATATCCATTGTTGCCATAGGTTTCACAGAGATCAGGGTTATCGAGGAGGAACGTTGCTTTTTGCCGTAGATCCTGCTCATCCTGTACGTTGAACAGCAACCCTGTATGCGCATCGATTACCATTTCTTTCAAACTACCTAAATTGGTAGCGATGACTGCTTTGCGGTATGCATAGCTTTCCAGAACGGAATTAGGAAAATTATCGTATGTTTCGGAGGGCACAATGGTAAAAGCACATGTTTCCAGGTAAGGGATGATTTCCTTAAAACTTTTTCTGCCTAAAAATTCAATATTATGCTGCTTTCCTTCGAGAAATTGTTCAAGTTCAAGCTGGTAGCCGTAATTTGAAAAGCCGATTATCTTCAGGTTAAAATCAGTATCCACGAAACTTTTGAGAAGTGTAAATAATCCCTTTTCCTGTACGATCCTGCCTATGAATAATGCAAAAGGCTTGTACTCCACTTTTTGTGTAGCCTCATTGATCTCATTATTAGAAAAGAAAGTAGGGATATGGTGAAGCCGTTTAGCATCCAGGCCATACTGGGCTAGTTTTTGCAGCGTAAAGGAGGATGGCACAACGTAAGCTTTGATCTTTGATTGTACATTGACAACCTGTTCCGCAAGGAAGAGGGAACCCGCTTTCATAGCAGAATAAAAGTAAGAATCGTGTACACATTTGTTGGAAACCGCGTGCCATTTACTGCCGTTGATGCATCTTTCACAGATATCCTTTTGGCGTGGCCGGAATAATAATGAATTGGCGCATATCTGCCCGAAATCCGAGATACGGTGTACTACGGGAATGCGGAATTTAAGCGCTGCATCAAAAATACTTGCGGAAATCTTGTTCTGGTAGTGTAATACATAGATCAGGTCGGGCTGCACAGCTTCTATCAGTACTTCCAGTTTTTTTTTGGCCTCAAAGGAATATAACATCCTGCTCAGCGATTTTACAACGGTATCAATATTGGTTTTCTTGTACTCGTTGGCATATACCTCATTGCCCTCCCCGATCGCGTCTAAAAAATAATCAGAATACTCGGATGGTTCGTTTTGATTGTGTTTAATACTAAAGGGGATTACCGTATGACCTTTTTTCTGCAAAAGGTTTATGATATTAAAAAGGTATCTCTCAGGGCCTCCGGATACAAAGAAGCGATAATTTACAATAATTATTTTCAATGAAATTATTTTAAAAAGCTTAAGAGTAATATTACGTTACCTATTCTGCTGCTTTTGTAACTAGTCAACGTATAGTTCGAAAATGTATTTTATAAATTATTAGTTTTTATGTGCCTATCCTGGCAAATCTCCCTTGAAATGTTCCATAATACCAGTAATGGGATATGCAGGTTAGGCCTGGGTTAACGAATCAGCTGCGATATTCTTCTGATGCTGCTTTTATATTCAAGCAATTGCTTCGCGCGTTCGTAGCCCGCCCTGGCGATCAGCTCCGCATCGGCATCGTTTTCAAGCATCCACCTGATCTTTTTGGCGATATCAGCTATGTTACCGCTTTCAGCAATGACCAGGTCTTTTCCGTCGGTAAAGTATTTTTCTATATCCCCGAAATTGGTCACCAGTACTTTTTTTCTGGATGCAAAGTACTCTCCTAATTTCGTAGGGAAACCTGCCTGGCTCTGAACAGTAAATTGCCGGGTAAGTGTAAGTATCCTGCATTCAGATAATAATTTTTTCACTTCGGCCAGCTCAACCAGCCCACTGAAAAAAACGTTATCCGCTATATCCAGCTTTTCGCATTCCTGTTTAAGACCAGGCAATAGACTTGAACCATGCGGGGTGTCCCCTACCACGATCAATGAAATCTTAACTCCATCCTTTTTAAGTGCACTTACGGCTTTAAACAGGTCATGTAGTCCATCTTTGATAGAAGGTGAACCGCTATAACCCAGCACATAATTGATCTTCGCGTCTTTGATCTCCCAATAATCGAAATCCGTAACATTTGGCTGAACAATAATATCCTTCTCAGGAAATCCCTTCTTTAAATATTGTTCTTTTAAATAATAACTGAAAACAATGAGCTTGTTCGACAACTTGTTAATGAAAGAGAAATTGAATAAGAAACCATACCATTTCATTCTGCGTAAAAAAGAACCCTCGAATATGTATTTACCGTAATATTCCGGCACGAAAGTAACAATCCTGATACCAAACAACTTCGCAAATAAATAGATAACAATATTTGAATGAAACTCATTATTGTATATCAGCAGCGTGGTGCTTTTACGTTGGGGCAACATTGAAACCAGCTGTACATGAACGTTGAGAAAACTCAACATTTCATCGAATATGCGGGAAAATCTATTTTTGGGGCGACTTACAAAACCCAGGTAACTGAAAGGCACACCGTCAACGGTTAGATTGTGCTTTTTGTAGGTGGTGTTGAAATCACCAAAGTTGAAGCCTTTCAGCAATAACACCTTTATCTTATCCCCATTAAGTTTTAACCCTTTGCAAAAAAGATTCAGGTAGTTTGCCCCGGCACCGCCAACAGGAAAATTAGATGAGGTAATTAATACGAATTGCATGTTTAATTTATCCCCCACCATTTATTACTAAGTTTCGTATTGCCTAAAATGAGTTTTAACACACGCCAGGAGGTATTGGTGATCGTGTAATCATCGGCTATACGTGAATATTTATCGGATTGCGTGAATTCATCTATAACCGTGCCAATGGCGTTGAGCACAATGTCAGGTTGAAAACCCGTTAAAATGATTGTGCCTGCATCCTGTGCTTCGGGGCGCTCCATTGACTGGCGCAAACTGATCGCAGGAAAAGACAGCATCGCGCTTTCTTCGCTGATCGTACCACTGTCTGACAGCGTGCATATGGCATTCATTTGCAGGTTTACATAATCCAGGAAACCAAAGGGCTTCAGGTATTGCACCCGTTCATCGAGCGGCTGGTCTGTCAATTGTTCCATTCTTTTCCGCGTTCGCGGATGGGTAGACACTATAACCGGCATTTTATACTGTTCCGCTAATTGGTTCAATACCGTTATGATCTTCCGCAAATTTTCCGGCGAATCCACATTCTCTTCCCGGTGGGTAGATACTACGAAAAAGCCTTTTTTTGTAAGCTTCAGTGTATTGAGAATGGTAGAAGCGTCGATCTTATTTTTATAATAATCGAGTACTTCTTTCATGGGTGAGCCTGTCAGGTAGATTCTGCGGTGGAGTAACCCTTCACTGATTAAATGACGGCGGGCATGCTCGGTGTACACCAGGTTAAAATCCGCTATGTGGTCTATTATTCGGCGGTTGATCTCTTCCGGCACATTAAAATCAAAACTCCGGTTGCCGGCTTCCATATGAAAAACGGGTATGCGAAGGCGCTTAGCGATATAGGCAGTCAGGCAGGAATTGGTATCGCCCAAAACCACCACTGCATCGGGCTGCTCGGCGCGCATTACTTCTTCTGACTTGCGCATGATATCGCCAATAGTTGCTCCCAGTGAACTTACATCCACATTCAGGAAATGATCAGGTTTACGCAACTCAAGATCCGACCAGAATACTTCATTGAGCTCGTAATCATAATTTTGGCCTGTATGGACAATAACCTGGTTAGTATATTTATCAAGCAATGCCATTGTTCGTGAAAGCCGGATTATTTCAGGCCGGGTACCAACGATGGTCATTATTTTAAGCTTTTGAGTACTTGTATTTATCATTCAATTTTCTTTTTATTCCTTTTATTCATTTAAAAATAATTTGCTTTCTAACTTACCCTCATGCCTATTCGCAATTTTTTCTGCAGCAGTATGCAGACATCTTCCGCCTTACACTGCTACAAAATAAGTATCGGGATCAGCGGGATTGAAAAATTCATTTATCCAAAAGATGGTATACAATTCTTCCTCTCCGATATTTGTGATATTGTGCGTGTACCAGACAGGCATATCCACGAAAGAAGGCTCGTTACCATCCAGCTCAAAAGACAACACTTCGTCTGTACCAATTCTTCTGAGATCGATCCTGGCTTTTCCTTTAATGACTGCAAAACGTTCTATTTTACGCGTATGAAAATGATTGCCCCTTGTAATCCCCGGGCGTGTGGTAGAAAAAGAAACCTGTCCGCCCATTTCCAATTTTACGGTTTCAACAAATGATCCCCGTTCGTCGGTATTTTTCTTTAGATGAAAAGGAAAAAAAGTCTTTTGGTCGATATAGCTTCGGAATGTATTAAAAAGATTAACCTCGAAGGCGTTGTTTAGTGCAGTAAAAATCCCCTTGTCAAAATATTCCGTTTTAAACCGTTGTAGCAGGGACAATAATTCAGTAACCCGGATAGTGGCGGTATGATTTACCTGGCAAGAGACTTCATTGGATTTCTCCCTGATTTTTTGCCAGATCACCTCTACTAATTCGGCAACATAGATAAGATTGATTGTGCCATCCGTTTCTATCTTCGGCGTTTCATTATGGGTAAGCTGATGCGAGAAGGTGGCAATAACTGAATTGTAATAAGGATTACCAAACGGGCCAAATACATTGGGTATTACAAGCCCCGTAAACAGGGCATTGTTTTTTTTGGCCCATTCTACAAACAGCCCGCGGCCTTCTTTTTTGGAACGTCCATATAGATTATCCCTTTCTTCCTGGGTGGAGGAAGAAAAAACAATATGAGGTGATACTCCTTCAATTTCCATAACATCTATCAACTGCTGCACCAGGCCGGTATTGGTTTTAAATATTACTTCGGGATCATTGTGGCGGTTCATTGCAGCAAGGTGTACAATTACATCACATGATTTCACGAAATTGCGCAACTGCTCCTGGTCACTAAAAAAACTCTTTTCAAATTTAACCAGTGCAATGTCATCCTGCAGGTTTAAAAAATTGTAAAGATGTGAACCCACGAATCCAGCCTGCCCGGTGATGCCTATTTTTAACATGGTTGCCTGCTTAATGATATTATTATAATTGTAAATGAAGGTTAAAATAACTGCACGGTACACGTTGAATTTTCCAACAACGATTTATTATTTTGTGTGCCTCTCTGCGCTATTCCTGAATCCCGGTTTTTTGAAATTCGCCGATCGTTTCCCATTGCACCCATCGCCCGGCCGGCTGCCGGTAATCATCATTTTTCGATGCCGCTACATCCAGCCCTGAAAGCACCAATAACGTTGCTCCTGGTGTATTGGCTTTTATGCCAGTATAACTGCCACCGGGCACACGTAAAAATTTATTGGCCTGTGCTGCCAGTTCAAAAAATTCAGGTAATTCATCATCGGACGGATTTAAAAAGTCCTCCGGTCTAACTACGGCAATGGTAAAAGAACCTCCAATAACATAAAAGCCTTTTTCTTCAACCAGGTGTCCCTGCCATGCTCTTATTACGGAGATATCAGGATGCGTGATCAAATAAAAGCGCCGGTAATTACCGGGGTCGGTTTCATTTACAAACTGAAGTGTTCCCCGATGATCGGTAAATACCCCTCCCTGTACCAATGCTATTTCCATTATTGCAGGTTTAAGTCCTTGCGGATAAGCTTCAATTTGAGCAATAATTTCTTCGTGCCCTCTACGTCTAATCTTTCGGTATTATGTGAATGGTAATCATCTGCTTTTGCAACGACATCATTACCCTCGGAAAAATAACTTTCATAATTAAGGTCGCGTGTGTCTGCCGGAACCCGGTAAAAACTACCCATGTCATCGGCCTTCACCATATCCTCGCGATTTACCAAAACTTCATATAATTTTTCACCATGGCGGGTACCAATGATCTTTACCGGGTTTGGTGCGTTATATAACTCCTTTAAAGCAATGGCCAGCGTTCCAATAGTAGAAGCAGGGGATTTCTGTACGAAGATGTCGCCCTGGTTTCCATTGTTAAATGCAAAAAGCACCAGGTCCACGGCGTCTTCAAGGGTCATCATGAACCTTGTCATATTGGGGTCGGTAATGGTAAGCGGTTTGCCATCTTTTATTTGCTGTACAAGCAAAGGAATTACAGAACCGCGGCTAGCCATTACATTACCGTACCGTGTGCCACACAATAAAGTGGCATCATCAGGGATATTTCTCGATTGCGCAACCATTACCTTTTCCATCATAGCCTTGCTTATTCCCATTGCGTTGATCGGGTACACTGCTTTATCCGTACTTAAAATCACTACCCTGTTTACTTTTGCCTTGATAGCTGCTTCCATAACGTTCTCCGTACCCAAAATATTTGTTTTCACAGCCTCAATTGGAAAAAATTCGCAGGAAGGTACTTGTTTGAGGGCGGCGGCATGAAATATAAAATCTACACCAGCCACTGCATTTTCCACGCTCCTGTAATTGCGCACATCGCCTATGTAAAATTTTACTTTCGGGTTATTGATCAGTTTGCGCATATCATCCTGCTTCTTCTCATCGCGGCTGAATATGCGGATCTCTTTAATATCCGTATTGAGAAAACGGGTTAAAACCGCATTCCCAAATGATCCTGTACCACCGGTAATCAGGAGCGTCTTTTTATCTAACATGGTTTATAATAATTATCTTAAAAATAAAAAATCGAAAAAATCCCTCGCGTTAATAATATTTATTGAAAAAGCTTATTGATATAATTTCCTATCGAGTAATTTTTCATTGTTTCTTCCATTGAGCTGACAGGCACTTTCTTTATAAAGTCGATGTCGAGCTTAAAATTATCGATATCAATGATGTTGATATATTCGGGATTAAAAAAGGGTTCATTGATGATATTCTTATTGGTAGTGATCAGTTTTTTTCCTGCGGCCAGTGTTTCAAAGGTCCTGATGGTTAACCCGGTTTGAAAAGAACTAGGGAAATCAATAACAGTATTGGTGGTGGAAAAAAGCCTTAATATCTCTTCGTGTGACAAGGATTTGCTCCTGGCCTTTCTTGGAATAACACCTTTTCTTATCGAAGCTATCTGGCGTGCTAAAGGATGGTATAAATAATGATAGAAACGTAATTGTGCCTTTTCACAAAGCGTTTCGGTTAACGTGATCAAATTTAATCGCTCGGTATTTCGCCATGCGCCAATGAATAACAGGTCGTATTTCTTTTGGTTAAAGCCCTCTGTATCCTTCTTTCTGAAATCAGCGTAAATGTCTAAATAAAACAAGGGTAAGTAATTGATCAACTCATTGTTTTGTGCATCCTTTACATCAAATGAAAATATCTTATCGAAATATTTTATCAAAGGCAGGTAATTGTATTCTGCCCTGAGTGAATCCCAATGAAAAAATATGAATCGGGCAGCAGGGTTAATTTCTTTCAGTTTGACTAGAAAACTTTCATCGAAAAAATAACCGTGCCTTATCAAAACATAATCATGACCGCCTTTCAACAACACACGGTGATAAAAATCCTGTATTTTTTTTTCTTTATTTTGTGGCTGTAATTTATTTATGATCCGTGCACCCAGGCTATCCGGTATAAGCCCCATCAGGTCATAAGACGTAATTATAGCACCGCGGTCCGCCATTTTGTTTATTATGAATTTATCATAATGGAACGACACGGGGCCGATGTATACAATCTTCTTTTTTCGCAGGTCAATTTCTTTCATCCGTTTTGTATTAGTTATTCTCAGGGACTGAACCGTAATTCATTTGCCTATTTGTAAAGGCCCCTCTCCTTAAGTTCCTGTATGCTGTTCGAGTAATTGCTTTCCTTTATTTCCTGGGAGTTTACCCATTTGATAAACCGGGATATGCCTTCTTCAAATTGAAAGTCGGGGGTAAAACCGAGATCATTGCTGATCTTCGTGAGGTCTGCATAATTGTGCCGGATATCGCCTAGCCTGAAATTTCCTGAAAGATTTACCGGAACTTCCGACTGGTAAAGCGCTATTAATTTATCAACGATCTCAATAACACTCACCTGGCGGCCGGTGCCTACATTATAAACATTGTAAGCCGCATTGTCGCTCTCTAACCCCAAGATCGTGGCCTTTACAACGTCGTCGATGTAAACAAAATCCCTGCTTTCTTTTCCATCTTCAAAAATATTGATGGGTTTATTATTCTTGATCTGTGTTGAAAAAATTGATAATATACCGGTATAAGGATTTGAAAGGGACTGACCTGGCCCGTAAACATTCTGGTACCTGAAAGCGACAGCGGGTATATTTAAAGATTTTCCAGCAACTAAGAAAAGCTGCTCCTGGTTATACTTTGTTATACCATACACCGACTGCGGCTGAATCTTTGAATCCTCGTGCGTAGACATCAGTTCAACTTCCGCCCCGCATGAAGGACACTTGCATTCGAATAATCCATTCAAGAGGTCCTCTTCATTTCTTGTCAACGGATACACTTCACCGTGAGTAGAACAACGGTACCTGCCTTCCCCATATATTGCGCGGGATGATGCCACTATAATTTTCTTTATGTCGTGCCGGGTATTTGCAAGGATATCAAGTAATATTGCCGTTCCGCTAATATTAACTTCTGAATATTTATAGATCTGGTACATGGATTGACCTGTGCCTGTTTCAGCTGCGAGGTGAACTACTGCCTCCTGCCCTTCAAGTGCTTTTTCCCAATCCGCCCTGTTTCTTACATCACCATTTATAAACGTTACTTTATCAGCAATGGACCGGTATAAAAAAGATTCGCCTGCATTTTCCCCATGAATCTGCACAGACAGGTTGTCTAATACTGTAATGTCGTATCCTTTTTTTATCAGGCTTAGTGCGAGGTTAGAGCCGATAAAACCCGCGCCGCCTGTTATAAGCACTTTTTTGTTTCTGAACATAATTGTGGTATTGAGGTGTTGCATAGCCCCGGGTAAAATTACCCGTGACTGATTTAATGATTGATAGAATAATCTTTAATTCTTTACAGCTTAAGGTCCTTACGGATAAGCTTCAATTTTAGCAATAATTTCTTCGTGCCCTCTACGTCTAATCTTTCGGTATTATGAGAATGGTAATCGTCTGCTGTTGCAACGACATCATTACCCTCGGAAAAATAACTTTCATAATTTAGATCTCGTGTGTCTGCCGGAACCCGGTAAAAACTACCCATGT
>JBBJMD010000276.1:0-4054 GCA_037719925.1 Ferruginibacter sp. | reverse complement strand
TATCTGTTGGATAATAGGCAAGATCGAAAGTTACCAGCTGTGCCTGTCCGAATTCGGAAGTTTTGGCCGGAAACAATTTCTGCTGATACAGCGCGTGTATGCGCGGGTCGGTAAAATAAGGAACACCTAAATCCCTGACCGGATTATTAGTACCACGGTAGTCCTGCAAATTAGGTTCAATATTATACCAGGCAATTTTTGAACGGTTGTAACCATAGGGCAGGGAATCAGAGTAACCGCCTTCAGGAAACAATCCATTATTTTGCGGGGTAGAAGCCAGTGACCAGCTTATCAATGGAAAGCGAACATCAATGCTGTTACGTGTTCCCTCGAAATCATCAATATATACCAGTCCGTTACTTCCTTTACCTATCTGCGGCGGATGTCCTGGTTTCAATAAGGCAGCTTCACCATACGCAGTGATAGTGCTCATTTCGTTGGTATTGTAAAAGGGTAATTTATCCAGCAACCTGGTGAGTGTAGGAAATTCGGAACGGTAACTAAAGTCGGCACCGTACATAGTATTACGGATGGGATCTTCATTATAATTCATTTTGGTAAAGTAGGGCCTTTCGCCGAGCTTAACTATTGATCCACCAAAAGAAAGAGATTCTTTGGCGGTATTCTTAGCCAGATAGTCGAGCCGTAATCCTAAGAAGTTTCTTTGCTGAATGCCAATGCCAGCATTGTTTTCAAATTGTACATTAACAGGCACCCCGGAATTGGTTATTGCCTGGTTGATCACCTTTACAGTTCCCAGATTATAATCTACCGTATAATCAACACCTTCCACCAAAGGCCTGCCACCGGCAGTAACCGTTACGGAACCTTGCGGAACATTGAAGGCGCCTAAAGAAATATCCGATGTAGATTGTCCCTTGGCCGTTCCGCTAATTATAAAACGGTCAAGATTGGCATAGGTCTTTGCTATCTCTTTAATTGTATCGTACAACGGGTAATAAACATACTTGTTTTTAATGTCGGTAGTAGCACCGGAGAATGCGATGTTTTCAAGGTCTTTTTCAAAAGGTTCCAGCAATGGAAAAATTATTCTTGCCTGCTTGATATCACTGTAAATCCTTCAATATAATCAAAGACCCCATCCGGCTGGGGATCCGCTGGTTATTGAGTCAGTCCAGGTTTAATACAGAAATCAGTGGTACTCCGTTCTTAGGCCCTTCGGGTAAATATCTTTTTTCTCCCAGGCTTGGTTCTTCATACAGCACATTTAGTTTGAAATCGGCAGGCTGAATACTGGAGAGGTAACTGTTATCCGTAGTCTTCAGTGCATACACGTTTTTCATCATCAAATCCCATATTGGCAGGTTGGGCCTTTGTGAAGTTGCTTTTAGTAATTTCAGGAAGATAACTTTCTGGTTACCCGACTGCACATTGGTGGTATCAGGTGACACATCCTGGGAAAATTCTCCCACCTGGTAAATCTTACCGTTATAGCTATACTGGTAGGCAACACCTAATATTTCATCTGATTGCAGAGGCTGGTTCAAAGAAACAAAGCCGATCTGTGCGTTAAAAAAATAATCAGAGGGATATAATTTCCGGGCGAAGGTTTTTTCAAAATCCTGAACCGGCCTTAGTCCTAATGAATTGAGTTTCGTGGTTACAAAAGAAGAATTACGGCTGTTAGGATCATTAATAATTTTCCGGTACAGGTCATTGGCATCGTTGAAAGGATATTCAAGATTTGTTTGCGGATTGATAACCGGTGGTTGCTGATAGGGAGTTTTTTCACCCAGGTCCATCAATGCCACAATATCCCTGGTATCGGTGGTAGAACCGTTTCTATTGGTTACCCATACTTCTAACCGTAAAATCTGTATGCGCGAATTCACTGCCGGCAAATTTCCCATGGCAGTATTATAATTCTGCCTGAAATATTGCGATAATAAAAAATGCCGGTTCTCCTCGTAATCATCAGCTTTTAACTCAAAGATGGAGGTGGCTGAACCGCCCTGTAATCCTAGAGATTGACGCTGGGCACGTTGGTTGGCCAGCACTCCTGTAACGAATAGTTTACCAAACTGTAACTGGGTTTTTAAACCAAAAAGTGATTGTGCTCCGGGGATCAGTGAACCTTTTGAAGTAAACGAGACGTTTCCTGCTTCTATGCGTTTGATGATTTCATCATCAGTTCCTGAATAATCAAGTTTCAGTTGGTTTTCAAAATCAAAAGTTGCTGCCGTGTTGTAGTTTATAGGGAGTCTAAGTTTATCACCGATGTTAGCGATAACGCTAAGGTTAGCATCGGGGTTAAAATCAAAATTTCCGTTCTTCCTTGCTCTTTCCGGTAATGTAGGGTTTTTAATATTCTGCCCTTCGTAACCCGCCGTAATATCTACATTGCCCTGTGGCCTGATTTCCACTTTACCGTTGCCAAAGATGCGGTTGAACAAATTATCCGTAACAGACAATTTTGGTTTAAGCAATTTTTTATTCAAGCCGCTTAATATGTTGGAACGTTTTTTAAAATAATCGGCATCCTGCTTCGCCGCCATAATGCGCATATATTCGTCGAAGGTTAAATAGGAAGGTTTGCGGTAATAAAAATTTCCAATTTTTTCAACGATATTATAATGCTTTGTTACCGGGTCGTATTCAATGGAATCGATGATGTTGGAAGGATCATTAAGATCAAAAGCATTTCTTCCGGTATTGGAAACTTTATCCCCTCTCCTGTCAAGGATGGGAAATTTTAAAGTATCGGTGCTTTTAACCGGTTTTGTAGTATCCTGAAACTTATTGTTAGCCTTAGCAGTAACAAGAAACAATAGTGCTGCTACACACAAGGTTGTTGCACGAAAAATATTGGTGAGCGATTGGATCAAGTCTTTTTTCCCTGTAATTAGTTAGGTAGAAATAAAGGGTCAATAGGCCTATAATATTTTTAATGCTTTTTTGATAATGTCTTCCACTTTATCGGTTCCTGATCCGGCAGAAAGAACTTTTCTTACCGCCTGCTCTGCAGCAGGCCTGGCTATGCCTAATGATATTAAAGCATTTAACGCATCCTGCTCTGTTGTATTGTTAACAATGGTAGAAATATTTGATTCCGTTGACTGCTTGCTCAGTTTATCTCTTAGTTCCAGAATAATACGTTCGGCTGATTTTTTTCCAATTCCTTTTATGGATTCTAATAACCTAGCATTCCCCTGAACAATAGCGCGGGCTATTTCATCAGGTTTCATTGATGATAACATCATTCTTGCAGTAGAGGCACCAACTCCGCTGATGCCGATCAATTTAAGAAACATATCTTTTTCCGCTACTGCAAAGAAACCGTACAAAGTATGCGCATCTTCTTTAATATGCAAAAATGTATACAATAATCCCTGGTCAAGCGCCTGAATATCAGAATAGGTATTAAGACTTATATTCACTTCATACCCAACACCATTTACGTCAACATGTACTACGGCAGGCGTCTTGTAAACAAAGGATCCCTTCACATACGCGATCATATTTGCGAAAATAAGGGAAAGTTTGGAACAAAGAAATTTTGAAAGATTGATTGAACCACGGAGGCAGGGTGGCACAGGGAGATATGGAGTATTTTGGACCACAAAGGCTTGAAGGCACTAAAAAAATAAAGAAAAGAATTATGTATATATTTTCTATTAAATTTTTTCCCTTTACTTCGTGCCTCCTTGCCTTTGTGGCCCAAAAGACTTCGTGTCATATCTAATCTAAAAAATTAAACTCAATTAATTTGCAATTACGAAAGTAATCGTATATTAGTGTCATAATTTTTTCTTACATGTCTACAACAAAATATATTAAACCAACAGAAAGCGAACTGGAAATTTTAGGGGTCCTTTGGCAAAAGGGTTTGGCAAGTGTTCGGGAAGTACATGAAGAATTAGCCAGCAACAAAGATGTAGGTTACACCACCACCCTGAAACTCATGCAGATCATGAACGAAAAGGGACTGGTAAAAAGAGATGCCTCCGTTAAAACCCATATCTACCAGGCAGCCGTAAGTAAAGAGAAAACTCAAAAACATTTATTGGGCAAAATGATAGATGGATTATTTGGC